>CAYUOC010000013.1:0-38648 GCA_964446305.1 uncultured Terricaulis sp.
GGGCCCAGAGCGCAGCACTGACGCCAACGTAGACGCTGTTCGCCGTGCACTGGAAAGCGCGGGCGTGATTTTCCTCGATCCCAAGTCGAGCAAAGATGGCGGCGCGGGCGTACGTTTGAAACGCTAAGTGGGTTGAGTTACCCCCGAGCGCTCGTTCGAAGAACACGCAGAGTGAGCGTTATTTGGCGCTCTTCTTGGAGAGGAAAGCGGCAAGTTCATGCACCCCCGCCAGAGGATAGGATGGTATCTCACTCGGAAGGTGTGGCTGGTCTTCTTCCGTAGAGATCAATGCGGCGCCGTTGAAGTCCCCTTGGATGAGCATCGTCCGCAGAGCGCGATAATCGGCGGGTTCGATCCGGCCGACGCAGCGTACAACGGTTAGAACATCCCCAGCAGTCGAACTGAGCGCTAGGTCCATAGCTCGATCTGACTCCCGCACCCGGGCGAGGATAATTAGCCCGTGTGCTCTGAAATGTTCCTCGCAGAGGCGCGCCACATCACCGAGCGTGTCAGATCCAGACTGTGTTGCGTGTCTCATCGGGTCGAAGCCTATTTGCTCACGCCACAGTATCAAACCGAAAGATGCGAACACGTCTCCTACGAAGGTTAGGACGCGAGCCCTAAGGAGATCAAGCGTTTCGCGGAATTCCCGTAGCTAGGGAAACAACCTCTTGGCAATGGGCCCTTCGGCCCAATGACGCTGCGCGTCCCAGGGCTCAAGGTGGCTAGCAACGCCAAATGCGAGCGGACATGCGCAGCGCAATCGTCATTGCCGTTTCACTTTTGATCGCGCTGATCGGAGCAGGGGCCGCCACGCAATATCTGGCGCAGGTTTTCGCGTATCAGCCGGCGCTGGGTGGACCCTGGATGAGAACGGAAGCGGGCGCTCTCTATGCACCTTGGGCGGTTTTCGAATGGACTGAGCGCTGGTCAGATCGCTTTTCCAAACCATTCGCGGTCGCACGCCTTGTCGTGCTTGCCGGCTTCGCGGCGAGCATTCTTGTCGCGGCCCTCGGGTTACGACAACGGTTTCAGCTCAAACCGTTCGGCAAGGACGCTTGGGCAAACTTCGCCGACATAGAGTCGGCCGGGCTCTTCGCGGAGCGGGGCGTGATCCTCGGCAGGTTTGAGGGTGAAATCCTGGCATATGACGGGCCCGGCCATCAGATGCTGATCGGCGCTTCGCGTTCGGGCAAAGGCCGCGGGCACATCGTGCCGACGCTTCTGTCATGGAGCGGATCGGCAATCGTGCTCGACGTGAAAGGAGAACTCGATCGCGGCGACCCCCGGCACGGCTTTCCGGGCACGTCTGGGTATCGCGCGCTGTTGGGACCAGTCTTGCGCTTTGCGCCGACGCAGAGCTCATCCAATTGCTTCAATCCGCTCTTGGAAATTCGTAAAGGCGAAAACGAAGTTCGCGACGTCCAGAACGTCGTCGATATCATCGTCGATCCACACGGGCAAACACGCGGCGGCGAGCGGTTCTGGAATGACAGCGCCAAGAACATTCTAACCGGCGTCATCTTGCACGTGCTCTACACTGAACCGGTGGAGCGCAAAACGCTTGCGGTCGTGCGCGAAAAGCTCGCCGACCTCGACCGCGCCGCCGACGAGATGCGTTGCACGCTTCATCGCCTTAATCCGCGCACCAACATGCCAGAGGTGCACCCTGAAGTTCTGCACGCCTCCACCTCCTACATGACTGGCGAAGAGCGTCTCCGCTCTGGCATCAAGGCAACTGCGGAATCCTTCTTCGGCATCTTCGCCGATCCGGTCGTGGTCGCGAAAACGAGCCGCTCGGACTTCCGCATCGGCGATCTCATGTGCTCAGAGCGGCCGGCAACGCTCTACCTCCAGCCGCCCCCGTCAGATGCGCCGCGCCTCATGCCGCTGATGCGTCTCTTCATCGGTCAGGTCGCGCGCACTTTGATGGAAGATCAGACCCGGGACGGCCGTGGCCGTGAGAAGCGCCACCGCTTGCTGCTGATGCTCGACGAGTTTCCCCAACTCGGCCGTCTCGACTTCTTCGAGAAGATGATGGGCGCCATGGCCGGCTATGGCCTCAAAGCGTTCCTCGTTTGTCAGTCGCTCAATCACGTCATCAAGGCCTACGGTCGCGACAACGTCATCCTCGACAATTGTCATTGCGTGACCTCATTCGCTGCAGCCGATCCAGAGACGGCAAAACACATTGCGGAAATGGGCGGCGAAGTCTGGGAGATGCGCCCGCAGGAAAGCGAACATCGGCCTCGCTCAATCCTGGGTCCGCAGAAAGGCGCCATTACCTATCGCGAAGAGCGCCGGCCGTTGCTGTTGCCTGGCGACGTGCGCGGTCTTCCTCAAGACAAACAGCTCATTTTCGTTTCTGGTTGCAAGCCAATCCGCTCGAAGAAACTGCGCTTCGATCAGGAGCGGATCTTCGCCGAGCGCTTGCGGCCCGCCGCGCCCAGCGTCGCCGCGCTCGTACATGACAATGAGTGGCGCGACGTGCGCGCTCTCGGCCGCCTGGTGAAGGAGAAAAAGCCGGTGACGCCAGCGAAGCGGCCGGAGCCGTCAACGCCGCCCCGCGCGCAAACCGACTTGTTCGAAGCGGATGAAGCGAAGGTCGCGCCGCCGACGCCGCCGACCGCGTCGCCACCGGCGCCCGCCGAAGCGGGGCCGAAGATCTCCGACCTCGCGCTCGCCAGCTTCCGAAATCCCGATGGCTCGCGGATAACCGAGCCGCCGCGCTCGAAAGGGATTTGAGCCCCATGCCGCGCAAGGGCATCACCGTTTATCTGACGCGCGATCTCGAGGTCAAAATCGAGAAAATTGCTCGCGATCAGCACCGGTCGGAATCGTCAGTCATCGCCGAGGCGGTGCGTGCACGCTATGCTGGCCGAGATGGCGACCCGCTGCCGCCGGTCAGCGAACAGCGGAACGCAAGCCGTCTCGACGCGCGCCTCGATAAGGTCATCGGCGAGGGGCTCATCGTCAAAGAAGTGTTACTGCTCTTCATCCGCGTGTGGCTCGAACACAATCCTCCGATAGACGAAGCGCTGGAAGACAGCGCTGCCGCGAGTGCGGAGGCCCGGTTCGAGCGGTTCCTTCAAATGGTCGCCAATGCTTTGAGGGGCGGGCGCTCGATCAGCGGCGGCAGTGTGCCGAATGGCGAGGACGCGGCCAGCGCCGGCGGAGACTTCGGAGCAACGGCGCCATGAGCGGCGATGGATATGCGCTGGTTTCGGCCCGCCGCCGCTCAGCCTTGGTGCGTGCGCTGGGGCCGGCCGTCGCGCATGCCCTGGGCGAATCCGACGTTGTCGAGGCGCTGGTGAACGCGGACGGTCGATTGTGGCTCGATCGATTAGGACGAGGCCTTGAACCGACTGCGCACACACTCTCCATCGCCGAACGTGAAACCGCCATTCGTTTGCTGGCGCACGAAGCGGGCGAAACCGTGGGCGCCGAACGCCCGGCGCTCTCGACCATTCTCCCGGATAGTGCGGCCAGGGTGCAGGCGCTGCTGCCGCCGCTCGTCGAGGCGCCGGTGATCGCTATCCGTAAACGACCGTCGCGTATTTTTGAACTCGACGACTATGTGACAGCTGGTATCGCAACAAGGGCTCAAGCCGATGTCTTGCGCGCAGCGGTGGCGCGCCGGCAAAACATTGTTGTCGCCGGCGGCACAGGCTCCGGAAAGACGACCCTGCTAAATGCCTTACTCGCCGAAACCCCCTTCCTCACGGCCCGCGTCATCATTTTAGAAGACACCTGCGAACTTCATTGCGCCAGCCCCAACAGCGTGCAGATGCTGACCAAACGAACCGAGCCGCAAACGTCGATGCGCGATCTCGTGAAGATGACGCTTCGGTTGCGCCCCGATCGGATCGTGGTTGGAGAGGTTCGCGACGGCGCGGCGCTTGAAGTTCTTAAAGCGTGGAACACCGGGCATCCCGGCGGGCTGCTCACTCTGCACGCCAACTCCGCCGCAGATGCGTTGCCGCGGCTCGAGGATTTGGCCATGGAAGCAAGTGCTGCGCCGCCCACACGCCTCATCAACGCGGCCGTGGACATGGTTGTGTTCATCGCCCGCACCGAGACAGGCCGTAGCATCACCGAGATTGTGCAGCATCGGCTCTGATCTCGAAACCAACACTTCAAGGATCACGGACACCTGCGAAAAAATGCAACGCACTCACGCACGCAATGCGGTGCTGTCCGTACTCTTACGCGCAACTCTGCGAGGTGTGACGAGGTGTTTGCGCGCGCTGTGCGAGCAGGCATTGGCGGCTGCGCGCAGGGCTTGAAAGCGATTTCGTGTCGCGCGTCTTCGTGGAAACTGTCCTCCACAGGCCTCTACGAGGCGGGGATTGCACGATGCGTAAGGTCAGCGTACGAGCAGCGGCTCTCACAATCATAATCATTGCGATTGCAGGACCAGCTTACGCGTCTGGCTCCGGCATGCCGTGGGAAGGCCCGCTCGAACAGATTGTCGATTCCATTACCGGACCTGTGGCGCGCGCCGCCGCTGTCATCGCGATCGTCATTGCCGGTGTCACCATCATCTTTTCCGAAGGCGGTGGCGGCGTGCGCAAACTCGCCTTCGTGGGCCTCGGCATCGCCGTCATGTTTGCGGCGGTTTCGTTCTTTTTGGATTTCTTCGGCTTCGCCGGCGGGGCGCTGATCTGACAGCGCACAGCTGAAGTCGCTTTGAGTGAGTGACAACGACAAAGGAGGTCTTCGTGAACGACGAAGAGCCAGACGGATACGCCATGCCTTTGCGCACCAGCTTGACACGCCCCATTCTGCTGGGCGGCGTGCCGCGCGCCTTCGCAATCCTCAACGCCACTATCGGCGCTGCGATCGGCTTTGGCCTGCAGCAGCCGCTCATCGGGTTTCCACTCTGGGCCGCGCTGCAAGGCGCCGCCGCATGGGCGGCCGCGCGCGATCCCTGGTTTCTCGAAACTTGGCCACGGCACTTGGCCAAGCCAATTTATTTGTCGGCGTAGGGTGCGAGATGCTTGATCTTCGCCCTTACGCTTCGACCGGCGCCAAGCTCGCGGACTTCTTACCGTGGGCGGCGCTGATTGCCCCCGGCGTGGTCTTGAACAAGGACGGCGCGTTTCAGCGAACGCTCGCATTTCGCGGGCCTGATCTTGATTCCGCCGTCGCCGCCGAACTCATGGGCGCGAGCGGCCGATTGAACAACGCTTTCCGCCGCTTCGGTTCGGGCTGGTGCTTTCACGTCGAAGCGCGCCGATCGCCGGCGCCTGGATATCCCGACAGTAAATGGCCTGACGCGGTCTCGTGGCTGATCGACGAAGAACGTCGCGCTGTGTTCGAGACTGCGGGCGCGCGGTTCGAGAGCCGCTATTTCCTGACGCTCGCTTGGCTGCCGCCAGCCGAGCGGCAGGGCAAGCTCGAGAACCTGGTCTTCGAAGGCGGCGCTGAGACGACATCTTCGATCGACTATCGCCGCCACCTCGAACGCTTCTGCCAAGAAGCCGATCAGTTCATGGCGCTGCTCGAAACCGCAATGCCAGAAGCGCGCTGGCTCACCGACGAAGAGACGCTCACCTATCTGCATGATTGTGTCTCCGACCGGCCCCACCGCGTCGCAGTGCCTGAGACGCCATTCCATCTCGACCAGTTGCTGACGGATGCCCCGCTTATCGGCGGGCTCGCGCCCACACTTGGCGCCAGGCATCTGAAAGTCATTTCGATTCGAAGCTTCATCACCGAAACTGAGCCGGGGCTGCTCGACCAGCTCAACCGCCTGCCGATCTCGTATCGCTGGGTCACGCGTTTCCTGCCGCTCGACCGCGAAGAGGCGCGGCGCGAATTGGAGAAAATCCGCAAGCGCTGGTTCTCCAAGCGCAAGGGTTTGCTCACGCTATTGCGCGAAGCGCTCTTCCGCGAAGAGGCGGCGCTCCTCGACAATGACGCGGCGAACCAAACGGAAGACGCCGATGTCGCGCTGCAAGAACTCGGCGCAGATGCCGTCTCAGCAGGATACGCCACTCTGACCATCACGGTCGCTGAGGCCGACGAAGAGCAGGCGAACGAAGCTGTCCGGCAGGTCCAGCAGGTCGCCGACGCATTGGGCTTCGTTACGCAAGTGGAAAGCGTCAACGCCGTCGAGGCCTGGCTAGGCAGCTTGCCAGGCCAAGCTTATGCCGACGTACGCCGGCCAATCCTCTTGTCGCCTAGCCTTGCGCATCTTCTTCCGACCAGCGCGGTGTGGGCGGGACCGGAGCGCAACGCCCATCTCAACGCACCGCCGCTCATGCTCACCGCGACCGATGGTGCGACGCCATTCCGGCTCGACCTTCATGTCGGCGATGTCGGCCATACGATGATTGTAGGGCCAACGGGCGCCGGCAAATCGGTGCTGCTCGCGACACTCGCGGCGCAATGGCTCCGTTACGCTGATGCGCAGGTCTTCCTCTTCGACAAGGACCGGTCCTCGCGCGCGACCATCCTCGGTCTGGGCGGCGATTTCTTCGATCTTGGCGAGGAGGACGCGTTAGGCCTCCAGCCACTTGCGACGATCGATGACGCCGCCGAACGCAGTTGGGCGCTCGACTGGATCGCCAGCCTCATCGCCAGCGCCAATGTCGCAGTGACGCCCGAACTGCGCGCCGAACTCTGGCGCGCGCTGGAGGTGCTGGCTCAGCGTCCGCTTGAAGACCGGACGTTGACGCTCTTTGCAGCATTGGCGCAGGACGCGACCGTTCGCGCTGCGCTAGAGCCGTTCACGCGGGCGGGACCATACGGGCGCTTGCTCGACGACGATCAGTCGACCTTGGGCTCTGGCCGCGTCCAGGCGTTCGAGATGGGCGATCTCATGCACCGTCCGCATGCGGCGAGCGCGGTTCTCTCCGTGCTCTTCCACGCGCTGGAGCGCCGGTTCGACGGCAAGCCCACTTTGCTCGTTCTCGACGAAGCGTGGCTCTTCCTTAAGGACGCGGCGTTTGCTTCCCAAATTCAGGACTGGCTGAAGACGCTCCGCAAGAAGAACGTCGCCGTTATCTTCGCCAGCCAAGAACTCGCGGACGTTGAAGCGAGCCCGATCGCCTCGACCATCATCGAAGCGTGCCTCACACGCATCTTCCTGCCCAACGACCGCGCCCGCGAGCCACGTTCGGCCGCGTTCTACGAATCGTTGGGGCTCAATGCTCGCCAGATCGCGCTCATCGCCGCGGCGACGCCGAAGCGCGACTATTATCTAGCCTCACGCGCAGGCTGCCGGTTGTTCGAGTTGGGACTCGGCCCCGCCGCGCTTGCCTTCGTCGCTGCCTCGCGCCCCGAAGACCACGCGTGGATGGATCGCGTGATCGCGGAGAGGGGCGCGCAAAACTTCGCGCTCGCCTGGCTTGAAGCACGCGGGCTCGGCGACGCTGCCGATGCGGTGCGGCGCTTCAAGCAAAAGGCCGGATCGCCAGCAATGTCGGCCGAACAATCCTTGATCGCCGCGGAATAGGAGAGGGATCATGCAGAAAGCACTCAGATCTCTCGTGATGCTCGGCTTGGCCGCGATCGTCGCGGTGACGCCAATGGCGCCGGCACGCGCGCAGATGACCGTCATTGATCCCACCAACCTGGCGCAGAACCTGCTGCAAGCCACACGCGCGCTCGAGCAGATCAACAACCAAATCCGCCAGATCGAGCAGGCGACGCAAATGCTGCGGCAGAACCCGCTGCAGCTCTCGCCGGAGCTAACGCAATCAATCTCTGAAGCGCGCGAACTCTTCGACACCGCCCAAGGCATCGCCTTCGAGGTCAATCAGGTCGGCGAAAACCTGCGCACGCTCTATCCCGAGACCTGGGAGGACTTCGATCTTGAAGGCGTGCTGCAGCAATCCGAGCGCTGGGAGCAGGAGAGCCGCGACAGTCTGCAGCGCGCCATGGAAGCAGAAGCCCGCGCCGCGCGCTCGATTGAGGGCTCGCGCAATCGCATCGATCGCGCGCTTCAGTCGTCATCAAGCGCAGAAGGTCAGACCGGCGCGATACAGGCCAGCAACCAATTGCTTGGAGTCACTGCAAGCCAGCTCGCTGAAATCCACGCGCTGCTGATTGCACAAGGGCGTGCGCTGGAAACCGAGCGCATGGAACGTCTTGCGCGCGACGAACGCGCCCGTGAAATCCAGCGCCGCGCTTTCCCGACCGAAACCACGCGCTCAACCCAACCCGCACGCACGGCGTTCTGACATGGATCCGGCTTCTCTCAATTCGTTTCTCGACCAGTTCCTGGCGCTGGCGGATTCAGGCTTCGGCCTGATCCAAGGCGACGTCACTTATGTCCTGAATGCTCTGATCGTCATTTCGATCACGCTCGCCGGCGCGCAATGGGCGCTTGCAGGCGAAGCGCCGATGGCGCCGTTCTTCCGTAAAGTTCTGTTTGTCGGGTTCTTCGCCTTCCTCGTGAACAATTGGGCGAGCCTTTCCACGATCATCGTCCGCTCCGGCGCGCAGCTTGGCCTCAATGCTGGCGGCAATGGCATGAGCATGGCTGATCTGCACAACCCAGGGCGCGTCGGCCAAATCGGGGTCGAGCTCTTCGGCCGCACCGCTGCGATGGCCGAAGGCATGAACGTCTTCACCGATGCCTTCGCCATGGCGACGGTCTGGGTCTCGGCCGTGCTGGTGATGCTCGGCTTCTTCGTGTTGGCGATGCAACTCTTCGTGTCGCTGATCGCTTTCAAACTTGGCAGCCTCGCCGCGTTCGTCGCGCTTCCGTGGGGTGTGTTCAACGGCACATCATGGGTCGCGGAGCGCCCGCTCGGCTGGGTGGCGGGGTGCGCGATCAGGCTCTTCGTTCTCGCCT
This sequence comes from uncultured Terricaulis sp., assembly GCA_964446305.1. GTDB lineage: Bacteria > Pseudomonadota > Alphaproteobacteria > Caulobacterales > Aquidulcibacteraceae > Vitreimonas. Next base: position 8,807 of record CAYUOC010000013.1, read on the forward strand.
TCATCGCCTCGATCGCCATCACCTTCGTGAACACGCTGCCAGCAACGTTTACGCTCAACGCCGGTGGCGTGCTCAATATCTTCCTGTTTGGCCTCACGGTGCTAGCGCTCGCGTGGTTCGCGCCCATGCTGGCGAGCGAAGTGGTGCAGGGTCAGCCGCATCTCTCGGGCTCTGACGCTATCCGCACTGGTGTTGGCGCAACCTTCGCCACCGCCGGCGGCGTCTACATGGCGCACGCCGTCTACAAGGCCGTCAAAGGCGGCATGATGAGCACATCGAACCGATTGAGCGGCGGCGGCCGCGGCAGTGGCGGAGGCCGAGGTCGGGGCAGCGGAATCGGCGGCGCAGCACGTGCGCCTATCAATTACGGCGCCATGCAGCCCAAGCCCAGATCGTCCGGAGCCGGTCCATGAACTTTTCCTTCCGCTCACCGGCCCGCTCGTACGCGGCCGCGCCCGCAGACACGCCTTACAAGCGCGCTCAACAGGAATGGGACGCGCGCATGGGCTCCGCCGTGCTGTCGGCACGGTCGTGGCGCGCCATCGCATTCGGCGCGCTGGGCCTACTTGGCGTTAGTGTCATGTCGCTGGTTGTCGTCGCGCTGCAACAGCGCACCTTTGTGCATGTCGTCGAAGTCAGTCCCGAAGGGCAGGTGATGAACGTGCGCGCCGCCGACGGTCGCTGGACCGCCACGGAGGCTCAAAAGGCCTACCATCTTGGTCAGTTCGTAAGGCTAGTGCGCTCTTTGCCAACCGACGGCGTCGTGCTCCGCGAAAACTGGCTGCAGGCTTATCGCTTTCTGACGCCGCAAGCGGCTGCGCAGCTCACCGAGATCGCGCGTCAGGATGATCCCTTCCTCTCGCTCGGCCGGGTCGGCCGCACCGTGCACATTCGCTCCATCATCGCCCGCTCCAACAACGCCTGGGAGGTGACTTGGGTTGAACGCGCCACGAACGCCACGGGGACGACCGATCCAGAAGTTTATTCCGGCGTCTTCACCCTGACGACGCGCGCGCCGCGCAACGCCGACGAAATCGCCAACAACCCGTTGGGCCTTTTGATTTCTGACTTTTCTTGGAGCCGTGAACGATGATCGCGCGCTGTTCTGCTTTCGCGCTCGCCGCCAGCCTTGTGATGGTCGCGGCCTCACCCGCCGATGCACAATCGCGACGCGGCCGTGCAGAAACGCCGGTCGAGACTTTGGCGGCCGCAAACTCCGCTGCGCGCCAAAGCCCAACGCGCGATGGTTTCGTGCAGGCGCGCCACGTGTACGCGTATGAGGCGGGCGCCATATACGAAGTGTACGCGCATCCAAGCTACGTCTCGACAATCCTCCTTGAGCCCGGCGAGGCGCTCACCGACATCGCCGCCGGCGACACTTCGCGCTGGATGGTGACACAAGCCGAGAGCGAGACGGCGGAAGATCCGCGCACAGTCGTGCTGGTGAAGCCGAACGCGAGCGGGCTCCGAACCAACATTGTGCTCATTACCGACCGGCGCACTTATCTCATCGAGGCGATAGCGCAGTCCGGGTCTGCTTACTCAGCCCAGATCGCGTGGTCTTATCCTCGATCCGAAGCGACAGCGCCGGCTGCGCTGCTCGACAGCATCAATCTCAATTACAGGATCCGCACTACGCGCGGCGCACGTCCCGCATGGTTGCCTATGCGCGTGTTCGACGATGGACGCCGCACCTGGATCGAGTTCGCGCCCGATGTCGAGGCGGGCGATCTGCCGCCGCTCTTCGTGGTGACAGGCGAGGGCGCCGAACTCGTCAACTACCGAACGCTGCAGGGGCCGTCCGGCCAGCGCTACATGATCGATCGCATCTTCGACATCGCTGAACTCCGCTTGGGCACGCGCTCGCCGACGATCGTACGCATTGAGCGTAATCCGGTCGATCGCGTCCGCACGCGTTCACGGCACGGAGCGCGGCCATGAGTGCTACCGCTCACATCACGCCCCCAACTGAAGAGCCGCCCAATTTGGCCATCCGTGCGAAGCCGCCTTCACCGCGACGGCTGTCTCGCAAGGTGTTGCTCGCGGGCATGTTGCTCGCCGGCGCTGTCGTAGCCTTCGCGCTGGTCAACGGGTTGTCTGAACGTCCCGATCGCCGCGCGGCGGAAGCCCAGCAGGGCGCTGCTGCGGGCGGCCCGCCGGAATCCATCCAGGGCGCCAGCGACCAGTACGGCGCTCACGATCTCGCGGGCGCCGACCTTGAATTGGCCCACCCCGACCTGGAATTAACTTCCGAAGAGACCGCGGAGCTTCAGCCGCCGCGTGATCCTGCCTGGGCGAACACCTCCAACCGAGGCGCAGCCGCGTCTTCCGCCGCGCCACCGCCTGACCCTCAAGCCGTAGCGCGGACATCCCCGATCCTTTTCACTCGTGCTGATGCAGATAACGCCAGCGAAGACTCGGACGCGCGGTTGAATGCGCGTCTCACGCCACCTGGCTCACGCTATGAGATCAAGGCTGGCGATGTCATCCCGGCGGCGCTGGTCACCGCGCTCAATTCTGATCTGCCAGGTCGTATCATCGCGCAGGTGACCGCGCCGGTCTATGACACCGTGACGGGCCAGCATCTGCTCATCCCACAAGGATCGCGGCTGATCGGCACTTATACGAACGGCACACGCTATGGCGATCGTCGTCTGCTGCTGGTTTGGAATCGGCTCATACTGCCGAATGGCTGGTCCATCAACCTGCAGGAGATGAATGCGACCGATCCCGGCGGGGCGTCGGGCCTCACTGATCGCACGGATAATCATCTCGGCCGGCTTGGAATCGCTATCGGTCTCTCTGCCATCATCAGCGTCGTCGCCAACGAAGCGGAGGATGACGACGAGAACAGCAACTCGCTATCGCAAAGTGTCGGCGACGCCGCCGCTCAGCAAGCTGCCCAGACCGGCGCCCGCATCGTCGACCGTGAACTCGAAGTACGTCCAACCTTACGCGTGCGCGCCGGCGCGCCCGTGCGTGTGCTGGTGACACGCGACATCGAACTCAGACCCTACCTCGCGCCGCGCACGCCGTGAGGCGGAAGGACCTCATTCCACAGAAAGCAGTGGCCGACGAACTCTGCGTGAGCATCACCACCCTCTGGCGTGCGCGCTTAAGCAAGCTTGAAGGCTTTCCGGCGCCGGTGATCGTTCAAGGCGCCGTGTTCTGGCGGAAGGCCGACCTCGACGTGTTGGAAGACGCCTTGCTCAAGTTCAAGGGCCGCGGCGTCTTCGAGCGCAATCGCGAGGCGGAGCGAAAGCTGAAACGCTTGCGAGCGACCAAACCTGCCGCGGCAAGCCCCAAGCCACCGCGGGCGCCGCAACGCGATCTGTTCGATTAAGAGCTTCAGCAACCAATCTGCTGGGGTGAAGCGCTCGATTGCCGTCTATGAAACCCGAGGCGCAGGCGGCCGGACTTTGTTCTGGGGCGGACGGGGCGTTCGCGCTGTTCACGTCTCGCCCCGGCTGCTCCGTGTTCGACCTCCGCCCGAGTAGGGCGAGGTCGAACATCATGAAGGGACGCTCCGCGTCCCGACGCCAACGAACCGGCCATCGCGCGCAGTGCGGGTCAAGCGCAGGGCCGCGCGCAGCGCGGTCGATGCGTGGCTTCGCTTGACGCGCGCGAGCACGATGGCACTCGTTGTTCCGCGTCAGCGGTCGACGCGCGAAGCGGCGAGACGCGCCGCCGGCGCGGCTCGATGGCGAAGCCACGAGAGCGCGGCCGCCTGCGCTGCGACGTCCACCGTCGCTCGAAATCCGCCGTCGTCGGCATTGATCTATTCCTGCGCCGCAGCCGACACGCCGGCGTTTGGCCAAAGGTGCGTCCTCAACATCAAGCTCGTCGCCGCTGATCTTCGCGATTAAGCTTGTCCGCTCAATCAATCCAGAGACCATTGTAGAAACCGGCGTCGCGCCGCTGCGCCATCAGCCCGCGATGGGCGCTTTCTGCGACGCACAGCAGCACAAAGGCCAGCAGCGCCCAGGCATACAAACCCACCAGGAGGAGAATGACTGTGCTGATGCGTAGGACGACTCGATCGATCGCAAACCACACGCGAAGCATCGCCCACATGCCGATCAGCGGCAGCGCGTGCTGAAGAAGGGAAAGGGCGTCGTTCATCATATGCCATCGGGCTCAGGTTGGTCGGCGCGCAGCCAGGATCTCACGCCGCCCGCTTCGGCGATGGGTTCGCGAACGCCTTCACGCTCTTCGCGCGTCGGCCAGCGCTCGCGTCTCACGACACGCCACAGGCTTCGGTAGAGACGGCATAAGAATAAAGAGAAGCGCACACGCGTGGCCCTTCGTTCGAGAAAACGAAAGGGCCCGGCATGACGGCGCCAGGAGAGTTTTGCGCCGTCTGCCGCTCGAACTCACGCACGCGATCCAAACGTGCGTCAGACACCTCGCGCGCTTTGCAGCCGTTACCCGCCAGCTTGCTTGATTGCTCTCAAGCTCATGCGCGCGTTGGCCTTGACACTATCAGAACAAACATGGAACGCAAGCGAAATGACGCGCGCCGATTGGATGGCGGCCGAGCGCGCGAAGAGCTGCCGAAGGAATGCGAGGTGGCGCGCCTTCCTCATCGCCTTCGGCATACTGTTTTTTCCGGTGATCGCGCACGCGGAGCCGTGCGAGGGTCCGCTCCCGCATCGCTCTGGTGATAGGTTCTCCGGCACGGTTCGCTATGTTGGGGATGGCGATGGACTTTGCGTCGGAGTATCCGACGACCCCAACACCTGGATCGAAGTTCGCTCGGCTGACTTCAATGCGCCGGAGCTTCGTTCGCCGGGAGGGCCAAGCGCCAAGCCAGCCCTTGAAAGTATTGCTCTAGGCCGTGAAGCCGTTTGCGTTGCCGGCGGCGGAGGGCGCCGAAGCGTCACATCGTATGATCGCGTCATTGCCACCTGCCGCGTACGGGCGGCGCATCGGCGATCTCATGCGTGAGGCCCTTGTTGAAGAGGGCGGAAACTAGATTCGGCCCTACGCGGCGTGGCTTGCACCGATGGCATTCGACGCTTCGTCGAGATCGATGACCGGCACTGCTGGATGGTTCAATGCGGCGGCTGTGTCCCGGACGCTCTCGTGATGCGTGAACAGGATAACTTGGTTCGTTTTTGAGAACTCGGCCAAAAGCTCCAACGTTGCAGCTGCGCGCGCGTCGTCGAAATGGACGAGAATGTCGTCGGCGATAAAAGGGATCGGCTCGCCCGCCTTGCCGTATTGTTCAATGCTCGCCAGCCGAAAGACGAGAAACAATTGGTCGCGCGTGCCGTCGCTCATTTTGCTCACTCCCACCGCGCGGCCGTCAGAGCGACGGCCGATCACGACGGGCTTGCCGTTAGCGTCGACGTCCGCTTCGATGCCGACAAATGCGCCCTTGGTCGTGAGTTTGAAGAGGGCGCCGGCGCGTGCAATGAGCGGATCTTGGTGTTCAGAGCGCACGCGCGCGATCGCTTCAGTCAGGAGATCGTGTGCAACGATGGTCTCGATCCATCGTTGCGTAATGGTGTGGATGTCGCTTGTCGCGCATTCGCGCTCCGCGATCGCTTGGTTCACCTGGGTCGGGTCTTCGTAGGAGCGAAGCGCGGTCTCGAACTCCTTCATGCTCTCGACGGCCGCCTTAACAGCTCCCTCGTGGTGCTGGCGTTCAAGATCGAGAGCGCTTTGATCGGCGCGCAGTGAATCGATGTCGCGCTCGATGCAGGCGCGACGAAGATCCGTCAATAATATCTCATCACCGGCGATGCTGATCTTGTCGTGCAGTTCGGCTACTTTTGCCTGGATCTGGTCGCGCCGGTTGAGCCGTGGGCTCGTCTCGAAGGTCGCGCCGTCGCCATTCTTTCTTCAACGCTGCGAAGTCGAGCTTCTTGACCTCGTTGCGATAGTTGAACGCCTCGCCTAAGGGGTTTGTCTTGGCGTCGTGCTGATGAAGGATGTCAAGGTTAAGCGCATTCGGCCACCACTCCATGTTTGATATTCCGGCGACCGTATCGCCGCCATGCATCACGGGCATTTGCCCGCCGTGCTTCCATCCATGCTTCGCACTCCTTTAATCGGTGTCGTCCGCCTGGGCGGCTTGTTCGGACGTAGGGAAAAATTCTTTCAGGCGAAAATAGCGTTCCTGAAAGCGATACCAAATCCCAATAGATTGTCGCGCATATCTCCATCGGCGTTCTCTATCAGCGAGGTGCGGATCAACGTCATGGATAGCCGTCCCTTCACACGTTGGGCCGGGCTAAACGTTATTAACGTTGAGCGCCCATAAAAGGCCGATTGCGGCGCCCTTCACGCGCGGCAACAGTGCAAGCGACGTCACCAATGCGCCGGCCAAAATGAACCAAATCGCGAAAGGAGAATGGTCTGGATTGGACGCAACGATGAGCGTGAGCGGCGTGAATATCGCGCCAACAAGAAACATGATGAGATAGGGGGCGAAGTCTGCGGATTGATATTGCCCGAGACCTTCGTTGCAGGCGTTGCACTTCGATGCGGCATCGATGAAGCCGCGCATCAAAGCGCCTTTGCCGCACGCGGGGCAGCGGCCAAGCAGGCCACGACCGATCGCAGGATATATTGCTCGCCTGGGCTCTTCGTGCGGGTTCATGGTCTTTGCTTTTCCAGTCGCGCTCCTATCGCGAGCTCGCGCTCGCGATAGAGACACATGATGCCCTCAGGCCGAGAGACGCTTTTTGGAGAAGTACCAATCGGTGTAGTCATAACCCTGGCCGGCGCGGGCTTCTGCGTCGGCGGCGGTTTTCGGCGGCGGCACGATCACCGCTTCGCCGGGCTGCCAGTTTTCGGGTGTGGCGACGCCGTTTTTGTCCGACGTCTGAAGCGCTTGCAGCAGGCGGAAAATCTCGTTGACGCTGCGACCGTTGCTCATCGGATAATAGACCATCGCGCGGATTTTGCTGTCGGGATCAATGAGGAACGTTGCGCGCACCGCCGAGGTGTCCCCGGCGCCCGGATGGATCATGCCGTAGGCGCGGGCCACATCCATCTTCAGGTCTTCGATGATCGGGAAGGGGATTTCGACGTCGAACTTTTCCTTGATGTTGCGGGTCCAGGCGAGGTGGGCGAACACGCTATCGATGGAGAGGCCCAAGAGTTCGCAATTCAGCGCCTTGAAGCGGTCGGCGGCGTTGGCGAAACCGATGAATTCTGTGGTGCATACCGGCGTGAAATCGGCCGGGTGCGAGAACAGAATAAGCCACTTGCCCTTATAGTCGGCGAGTTTGCGCGGGCCGTGTGTGGTGACGACGTTGAAGTCGGGGGCGACTTCATTGATGCGGGGGAGGGCGGCTTGTTCGGTCATGGGGAAGAGTTCCTTTGGATTGCGAATATTAGTATATTCGATAAAAGCGATATACAATCCAATAGATTGTCGCAGACCCTCCCATTGACGCTGTCTATGGCGTGAAAACGGCGGCCCGCAGGCCGCCGTTTTGCTTCAGCGTCCGGAAGCGGAATCGCCAGGGTCACCTTCATCTGTGTAGCGCAGTTCGTGCCACATGCCGTTCAAAATGGCGAAGAGGCAGACAAAGAGAACGCCCAAGATCCAGGTGAAGTACCACATGAGTGTTCTCCTTCAGTAGACGGTGTGCGGGTCGCGGTTGATATCGTCGGCGCTGACGCGGCCCCACATCACTTTGAACGCCCATGCCGTGTAAGCGAGCACGATCGGCAGAAAAATGACGGTCACGATCAGCATGACAAAAAGCGTCAGATGACTGGACGATGCGCTCCAAGCCGTGAGGCTAGATCCTGGATCAAGCGAACTCGGCAGAATAAAGGGATACATTGAAGCGCCAACTGAGGCGATGATGCCGGCGGTGCTGAGCGACGAGCCGGTGAAGGCGAGAGGTTCGCTACGCATCCAAAGGCCGGCGAAAGCAATGGCTGCGCCCAACAGTCCGACCACAGGCGCCGCAATCATCCAAGGATAGATCTCATAATTGGCAAGCCAGGCGCCCGCTTGGCGTGAGACATCGAAGAGAAGCGGGTTGGACGGCGTATTGGGATCGACGGCGCCTTGAATGGCGTAACCCATGCCGCTTTGCAAAAGCCAAGCGCCGCCCAGCGCAAAGAGTGAGAATGAAAGCGGTGCCGCGACCATGCCGATAGCGCGTGCGCGCGCACGCACTGGGTCGTCGGCTTTCAGCCCAAGCCACGCTGCCCCATGCAGTACAAGCATCGATACTGATGTCAGTCCGCACAGCAGCGCGAACGGATTGAGCAGGCCCCAGAAATCGCCCTCATAGGTCATGCGCAGCGTATCGTCGAGGCGGAACGGTACGCCTTGCAGCGCATTGCCGACAGCGACGCCGAAGATGAGCGCGGGAACAAAGCCGCCGATGAAAAGGGCCCAATCCCACATCTCGCGCCAACGCGGATCATCGCGCTTGGAGCGAAACTTGAACGCGACTGGGCGCAGGATGAGCGCGACCAAGGTCGCAAACATCGCCAGATGGAAGCCCGAGAAGCTAACCGCATAGACGAGCGGAAAGGCCGCGAAAATCGCGCCGCCGCCAAGAACGAGCCAGACTTGGTTGCCTTCCCAGACCGGGCCGATTGTGTTGATGGCGATGCGGCGCTCAGAATCGGTGCGCGCCACGAAGGGCAAGAGCGCGCCCACGCCCAAGTCGAATCCGTCAGTGACGGCAAATCCGATCAGGAGGACGCCGAGCAAGCCCCACCAGATGATGCGCAGTGTTTCATAGTCGAGCGGGAGTTCCATAATTGTCGCTCCTTATTCCGCTGGGATCGCCGCGCCTGGCGGTAAAGGCGCGGGGCGCTGAGCGCCTTCATCATTGTGCGCGTAGGGGCCGGCTTTGATGAGCTTCAGCAACAACCCCACCTCGATGACGAAGAGCGCCGAATATATCAGAACGAAACCGGCGAAGCCCACCAGCACGGTGTTGCGATCGAGACTGGAGACGCCGAGGAAGGTTGGCAGTACGCCGTCAATGATCCAGGGTTGACGGCCCGTTTCGGCGAGCACCCAGCCAAGCTCCGCTGCGATCCATGGCAACGGGATGCTGGCGACCGCCGCCAACAGCAACGGTCTGAAGCTGCAGTTCCTCATCGTCGCCATGAAGAAGGCGACAGCGAAGAGGGCGATAAAGAAAAAGCCCAAACCCGCCATGAACCGAAACGACCAGAAGAGCAGCGTGACATTGGGCACTGTGTCCCACGCCGCCTGCTGGATTTGCGCTGGGCTCGCCTGCGCGGGATTCTCGACATAGCGTCGCAGCAGATATGCGTAGCCCAGATCGCGTTTGTGGAGTTCGAAGGCTTCGCGCGCTTCAACGTTTGTCGGGTCGGTGCGCAGCGTCTCAAGCGCCGTGTCAGCGGCAATGCCGCGTTCGATGCGGTCCTCGGCGATGGCGACCAATTCAAGAATGCCAGTGACCGGCTGATCGACGCTGCGTGTGGCGATGAGGCCCAGCACCCATGGGACCTTGATCTCGAAACGGTTGACGCGGTTCTCAACGTCAGGGATGGCGAACAAGGTAAGGCCAGCGGGCGCGGGCTCGGTTTCCCACATCGCTTCCAGTGCGGCGAGCTTCATGCGCTGGTTGTCGGTCAGCGTGTAGCCGCTCTCATCGCCGAGCACGACGACCGACAGTGACGACGCCAGACCGAAGGCGGCGGCGACCGCAAACGAGCGGCGCGCAAAGCCGACATTCTTCCTGCGCAACAAATACCAAGCTGACACGCCCAGCACGAACACTGCCGCGGTCACGTAACCTGCGCTCACCGTGTGCACGAACTTGGCCTGTGCGACCGGGTTAAAGAGCACGGCGCCGAAATCGACGACCTCCATGCGTTGCGTCGCCGGATTGAATTCGGCGCCCACCGGGTTTTGCATCCAGCCATTGGCGATGAGAATCCAGAGCGCTGAGAGGTTCGAGCCAAGCGCCACCAGCCAGGTCACGGCAAGGTGGCCGAGCTTCGACATACGGTCCCAGCCGAAGAAGAAGAGCCCGACGAGCGTCGCCTCAAGGAAAAACGCCATCAAGCCTTCGATGGCGAGTGGAGCGCCAAAGATGTCGCCGACATAGTGACTGAAATAGGCCCAGTTCATCCCAAACTGGAATTCTTGGACGATGCCGGTTGCAACGCCCATGGCGAAGTTGACGCCGAACAGGAGGCCCCAGAACTTGACCATGTCGCGCCAGACCTGGCGCCCGGTCATGACATAGACACTTTCCATCACCGCCAGCAAGAAGGAAAGGCCAAGCGTCAACGGCACGAACAGAAAATGGTACATGGTGGTCAGCGCGAACTGCCACCGCGAAAGCTCAACCACAGATATATCGATCATGAAAGGCCCCCGATCCACGCCGGCCGCAGCGAACGTGCAAGGTTTGGATTGGATATAAGAGAGGTCTAATATATAGGCAACGTAATTTATTGCGTCTTGGGGCCGCACATGGGCGCTGAACAATCAGACTTGGTCGAGATCAAATCGCCAGTGCGGCTGGAGACGGTGGCCGCAACCATCGCGCAAGCGGGCGCTTTCGTCCTTGCGGTCGCACAAGCTGGGGTCTTGGGCTTTGTCTTGGCCGCTTTGGTGAGCGATGGTCAATTCGACTTCGAACTGATCTCCGCTTGGTTCGCGCTGTCATTGCTCCGGCTTGGCGTGGGTTTTGCCGCTGAAGCCCTGGGCGCCATGGCTTCAGCCAAACTCAAACGCGTGACCCGCGTGCGCGCAGTCGCTTCGTTTCTCGAAGGGCAAGCTGGCGCAAACGCCTCGCTGGTTGCAGCGCTCAACGATGATGTCGATGCGCTTGGGCCCTACATTGCGCGCTATGAGCCGGTGCGCTCCGCCATGGCTGTGGGCATGATGGCCGCGCTCATATTCGCCTTCAGCCAATCTTGGGTGGTTGGCGCCATCCTCGTGCTGACAGGTCCGCTGACACCGCTCTTCATGGCATTGGTTGGGTACAAGGCCCAGGATGAAGCGCGCCGCAAGCTTGACGCGCTTGCCGACATGTCGCGCCACTTCTTGGGCCGCTTGCGCGCGCTCGATATTATCTCAGCCTATGGCGGCGAGGCGCTTGAAGCGCAACGCCTGCGCCAGCGCGCAGAAAGCCATCGCGCCGCCAGTGTCGGGGTATTGCGTGTCGCCTTCCTCTCGTCGGCCACAATCGACTTCTTCGCCACGCTCTCCATCGCGTTGATCGCGACCTATATCGGCCTCTCGCTCTTGGGGATCATGCCATTTTCGACCGGCGAGGTGATAACGCCAGCCGAAGGTTTTGCAGCGCTTATGATCGCGCCCGAATTCTTCGCACCTTTGCGCCGGTTCGCCCAGGCCTATCACGATCGCGCCGATGCAGCAGCGGCGGCGGAGCGCTTGCGGCCCTTCTTCAACCAAGCGCCTAAGAAGCTGGGCGCCTCCGCTGATGGCGAACCAAGCGGCGTCGAGATCATCGCAAGGCGACTGCAAGCGGGTTTTCCGGGAGGCGCGATCACGCGCCCGCTCGATCTTGTGTTTCGCAAAGGCGAGCTGGTCGCAGTGATGGGCGAATCCGGCGCCGGAAAGTCGGCCCTATTGCAAACGCTCGCCGGCCTCATCGCACCCGTCGCAGGCGCCATGGAAAAGCGCACCTCGGCACAGCCAGTCTTCGTTGCGCAAGCGCCGTTCCTGTTTGCCGGTTCTGTCCGCGATAACCTCTCGCTGGGGATAACATATTCCGAAGATCGCCTTGCGAGCGCGATCATCGAGGTCGGGCTTGCAGGCGACGCTGCGGCCGCGCGCGCGATGCTTGCGCGTCCACTGGGGGAGATCGCGCTTGGGGTTTCTGGTGGAGAAGGGCGGCGCATCGCGGTGGCGAGAGCCATCCTTCGCGACGCGCCTGTGCTGTTGCTCGACGAGCCCACTGCGCACCTCGACATGGGTTCTGAATTGGCCTTGATCAAAACCCTGCAGCGGCTTGGCGCCGATCGCGTCATCATCGCGGCGACCCATTCGCCGGCCCTGCGCGCCGCCGCCGATCGCGTTATCGCGGTCGCGACTGCATGAGCGGGGCCTTGAAATCCGAGCGGCGTCTGACACTCGGGCTGGCGGCTCTCGCAGGCGCTACGTCTGTTGCGCTCTCTGGCTCGGCGGGCTGGTTCTTGGCGTCGGCGGCGATCATGGGCGCGGCAGGCCCGGCTGTCGCCCATGCGTTCAACTTTCTGGCGCCCAGCGCTGCGGTGCGCTTCTTTGCGTTGACGCGCACGCTCAGCCGGTACGCTGAGCGCGTCATTGGCCACGATGCGGTGCTGGGCGAAAGCGCGCGCCTCAGACCGCGGCTTTTTTTGGCGCTGGCGCAGAGGCATGCGCGCGAGCGCGCGCTATCAGCATTGGGCGACATCGATGCGCGGGTGACGCGCGATGTCGAGGCCATTGAAGCCGATCTGGTAGAGGTCAAAGCCCCGGCCTCCGCTGCTTGGGGTGGCGCGATCGCCGCAGCAGGCGCATTGGCGTTTGTCGGCGCCGTTGAAGCGCTGATCGTGGCGATGGCGTTCGCGGCGGCCTTCTGGGGCGCGCCGTTTCTCGCCAACATGCTGACATCAGCGCCCGCCGGCGAAATCGTCCGCAAGCGTGCACGACTTCGCGCACTCTCCGCGGCGCTCGAACGGGGCGGCGCCGAGATCCAGACGCTCGGCGCAGCGCAGGCCGTGCTGGTCATGGTCGATGCGATGAGCCGCGACATTGAAGTTAAGGAAGTAGCGATTGCGCGTGCTGGCGCGTCGAGCGCTGCGCTCGCCCGCGGCGCTTGGCTCGCGGCGCTCTTGTTGTTGATGTTCTGCGCCCATGTGCAGGGCGCAGATACCGCAGCCCTGACGGCGGCTGTGCTGGCGAGCCTCGCCTTGAACGAGCAGACCTCTGCCTTGGCCGAGGTCGGGGCGCGGCGCCAAGAGCGCGCCACAGCGCGGGCGCGCGTTGATGAGATCATGACGGAAGAGCGCGCAAGCCTACCTCCTCGGCCGCCGGATATGCCTTGGAATGTGACGGTGCGCGACTTTGCAGCGCTTGGCGACAATGGGCGGCCCCTGCGCCCTGGCGTCGACCTTGTCGTCAATCCAGGAGAGATCGCTGTGATCACGGGACGCAGCGGCGGAGGTAAATCGACACTGCTTCGCGTTCTGCTTGGTCAGCGCGCGCCATATGCCGGCAAGGTGGACATTGGTGGGGTTGCGCCTGGAGCGCGCAGCGATCTTGCCGCGCTCATCGCCTACGCCCCCCAAGCGTCAGTCCTGCTGGCGGGTACGGTGCGGGAGAATTTGCAGCTTGGCGCGCCGGGCGCCGGCGATGCGGCGATGTGGCGAGCGCTCCGGCGTGCAGACATTGATGGCGCGGTTGCGCAGGCGGGTGGGCTCGATGCCGAGATCAACCCCTTAGGCGAGGGTTTTTCCGGTGGCGAGGCAAGGCGTCTGGCGCTCGCGCGCGCGTTCGTATCGGAGCGTCCGCTGCTTTTGCTCGACGAACCAAGCGAAGGCTTGGACGCCGCCGCCGAGGCGATCATTGCGGACGCCGTTCGAACCTATGTGAGAGAGCGCCCGGGTCGTCTGGCGATCGTGGTGACGCATAGGCAAGCCCTGCAAGGCATCGCCGATACTTGTGTCGATCTGGACGCAGGATCTGGCGCCGGCGTTTATTGAAGTTTTATTCGAACTTGCTAAATTAGCGGACGAAAGTGAGGTTTGGATGCCTTCTGCTGCTAAACGCACCCTCTCTCGCGCGCCCGCGCAAAAACCCGCCAATCTGCGCCGCAAGCGCGCTGGGGCCGGCAGCCGGCCCGTGGAGCACCTCGAACCGCGCGTCCTAGAAGCTGCACGTTTGCTTAAGCTCTTGGCCAACGAGCAGCGTCTAACCGTGCTTTGCCGTCTGAGCGGGTCTGAAATGTCAGTTACCGAACTTGGCGAATACGTAAACCTTAGCCAATCCGCCTTGTCGCAGCACCTCGCGAAGTTGCGCGCTGACGGATTGGTCGCGACGCGGCGCGATGCGCAGACGATCTATTATCGCCTGTCCGACCCGATCGCAGAACGCCTCATCGGGGTTTTGTGCGATGTCTATGGTGGGCCGTCTCACCGTTGAGGCGCGGAAATATCCTTCTTCAATCTTTGCAGGCCTAGCCAAACTGCAGCTATCGCCGCCAAGGCGACTAGGGCGGGCACAAGCGGGGCGTGGAACCATGGCCAATAGGCGCGAGCGTGGCGAGCGGCCGTTCGAGTAAGCCGGCGAGATAATAGGCGATCGCAACACCGACAGGCCCTCGACCGTTTGCTGCAGCCTGAGTTGAGCTGCGGCCCGCTCGTTCATCGACCTTAGCAGCGCGCTATTTTGCCGTTCCACAGCGACGTCAACCCTGGTGCGTAGCAGCGCCGAAACTCTATCGATGCGCATCCCGGCGGCGTCGAGCCGCGAGGCAAGCGAAGCGCATGTGGCCATCGCTGGCGCAAAGCGCCGATTGAGGAAAACCGAAATTCGTTCTGAGCCTTCAACGTATTCCTCGCGCAACTCGCCGACGCGTTGGGAAAAGAGGGCTGCATACGCGTTTGCTGCACCCAGCCTGAAACTCACACCGCACCGCAGACGCTCAAGGCGCGCGGCAATTGCGGTCAGATCCGTTAGGAGACGTGTGTCGTCATCGTCGTTGGCGGGGCCATCTGCAGGCATCGCGCCCGAGATTGCGCGTAAATCTTCTTCCCGTGTGTCAAGCGACCGCAGTGCGGCTTGCGCTGGTGGGAGCGTGACGAGGGCATGGTCCGATAGGTCTCAAGTTCAACGACGCGTCTCAAGAGGCGCCCGAGCCTCGGAGGATCGTTGTGGTGCGGGACAAGCAAAATGTGCGTTCGTCCATCGGCGGCGATGCGGAAATCCGACTGCGCTGTTGCAAGTCCCCCGCTCACGCGCGCGCGGCGCACGCGCCGCTCAAACTCGCCCACCAATCGGGCGGAGCAGCGCCTTGGTGCGCTCCTTCGGCAAAGAGCGTCCAGGTGATGAACTCGCTATGGCGCTCCCATTTGAGCAAACCGGCTGGCGTCTGCAGGATAGCGTGGCGGTCAGTGCGGTGCACCGGCTTGACCGAAAGCCGATCGATGAAGGATTCGATTTCCCGCTCGGGGGAGGCGACGCCCATAAGCGCTGCGTGAAACACGACCGCCGGCGCGGCCACCGCAATGCTGGGTCTCGCATGAGTCTCAGCATCGATGACGCGCCGGAGGGCGTGATCTATCACTGCATGCCCGTCAATGCGCGCAGCCTGTAGGCCGAGACGACGACGGCGGAGCGCGCACGATCGAGATCGAGTTCCGCCTGCAGCAGATCGCGTTCGGCGTCGAGCACGTCGATGGTCGGCCGCTGGCCGACTTCGGCCTCGTCGCGAATGCTGGATAACGCGCTGCGTGACGCTTCCACTTGAAGCATAGCCGCGGCCTCGCCTTCACGCGCCGCCTGATTGCCTTCAAAGGCGCCGGTCACGTCGTCGACAACGCCGCGTTCGGCCAGCTGACGCATGGCGCGCGCCTCGGAAAGGCCTGCGCGCGCCTCCCGCACTTCGCCACTGATGCGTCCCCCGGTGAAGAGCGGGATCGAAGCGCGAGCGATGACAGCTGTCCCTTCAGCGCGGTAGCCGGGCAGGAATTCATCGCGGATCGTGCTGGATTCCAGGCTGACCGCGACTGTCGGCGCATGCTGCGCCGCGGCGCGCCAGACGCCCGCGGAGGCGGCGTCTTCAGCCTCACGCATGGCGATGAGCTGAGGGTTTGCGTCGCGCGCGGCGCCGATCGCTTCATCAAGGCTCGTCGGCGTCGTGGGAGGCGGCGTTGTCGCGGCGAGTTCGCCAGGCTCAACGCCAATGATGCGGCGAAACCGCGAGGCGGCGGCGGCGTCATCGGCGCGCGCTTGCGCCATCGCCGCACGCGCCGCGGCGTGGCGTGCTTGCGCCTGAGCGAGGTCGCTGCGCGGAATGTCGCCTGCTTCGAAGCGCAATTGCGCTTGCTCGGCGAGGGTCGAAAGCGCCGCCAGGTTTGCCGCACGCAAGCGCGCGGCGCGGCGGCTGGCGACGACACCAAGATAGGCCTCGGCCACGTCCGCGGCGAGCGCGGCGCGCGCGCCGTTGCGTTCGGCGATGCTGGCATCCCGGCCTGCGCGCGCTTGGCGCATGCCGGCGAGCGCGCGCCCGCCTGAGAAGATCAGCTGCTCGGCGGCTAATACCCCGGAACGCGGCTCGATCTCGATCGTGCCTGCGCCGTAGTCCGTCTCAGCTTGCGCATATTGCCCTCGCGCGCTGATTTGGGGCAGGAGCGCAGAACGCGCCTGCGTGAGCCTGGCGCGCGCGCCGTCGACGCGGGCGTCGGCGGCGTCAAGGACGGGACTCGTCTCCAGGGCGATCGCGATCGCTTCGTCGAGGCTCTGCGCGTGCGCGGAAAACGGCGCGAGCGCCAACGCCGCTGCGCCGAGTGCGGCCAAGTGCATGCGTGTCATTTGAAGGCGCACCCGGCTTTGACGCCGAACGCCTTGAAGATCATCGCGGCTGGGCAGAAGCCAGTAAACGCCGCCTGCATCATGTTGGCGCCGGCGAACACGGCAAGCCAGATCCAGGCTGGGTGGATGAAATAGGCAAGCGCTACGCTCAACAGAACGACGAAGCCTGCGAAGGCCAGGACGGCGCGATCTAGGGTCATGGTGCTCTCCTTGCAGATTGAATCCATTGCGTGAGTCCATCGGCGGTCATCAGACCGGCGTGTTGGGCGATCATCTTCCCATCTTCGAACATGAAAAAGGCCGGGATGCCGCGCACGCCGAGCTTGGCCGGCGATTGGCATTGATCGGCGTTCATCTTGAGAAACACTGCGGCGCCCGCGAGGCGCTTGGCGGCGTCTGCGAAGTGCGGCGCCATCATGCGGCAAGGGCCGCACCACGGCGCCCACACGTCGAGGACGATGAGGCCCTTGGTGTTGGCCTGGTGCTTGGCGAAGCTCTCGTCATCGACATCGATCGGCATGCCCGGGACAAGCTGGGCGCCGCACTGGCCGCACTTGGCCGCGAGCGGATCGCGTCCAGCAGCGATGCGATTGGCTGTGCCGCACGAAGGACATGCGACTTGGGTGAGCGCATTCATGGTCTCAACTCTCCGGTTTGACCTTCTTGATGCCGAGCGTGTCCATCACGAGCTTTTCGTAGAACGGCTCGCTCTTTCCCTTGCGGATCTTGCCAAGGAAGTATTTTTCGAACGCTTCCTTGGCCAAGTGCACCCACTTGCCTTCAGCCGCCCAATTGACGTTGCGCGGCGGGATTTGGGGTTGGGCGACAAAGGCGACGCCGCCATCGCCGAAATCGGCGAGGCAGATCGCGTTCCAAGTGGCTTCAGCTCCCGGCGCCTTGCCGCGCACGATCTCGCCGATGTTCTCGGCGGTTGCCGTCACCATCGACTCGATCATAAAGCCCGTTTTGGGCACGCCGACGGGCACCGGCGTCTTGCCCATCGGTGGTATGGCGACCGTGACGCCAATGCTGAAGATGTTGGGGAAGGCGGGGTTGCGCTGGTGCTTGTCGATCAGGACGAAGCCGCGCGCATTGGTCAGACCCTCAAGACCCTTGATCGCATCAACGCCGCGAAACGCCGGAAGCATCATCGAATAGGAAAACGGGAGGTCGTGGGCGGCCTTGACCGAACCGTCATCATTGATTTCCTCGACATGCATCATTCCGGGATCGATGGAGGCGACGCGCGCATTGGTGACCCATTTGATGTGGCGCTTGCGCATCTCGCTTTCGAGCAGACCTTTGGTGTCGCCGACGCCGTCGAGGCCAAGGTGGCCGATATAGGGCTCGGAGGTGACGAACGTCATCGGCACACGGTCGCGGATGCGCCGCTTGCGCAGTTCGGTGTCGAGGATCATGGCAAATTCGTAAGCAGGGCCAAAGCAGCTTGCGCCTTGGACGGCGCCGACGACAATCGGGCCTGGATTTTTGCAGAAGCGCTCGAACGTGTTTGCCGCCTGTTCGGCGTGGTCGATGTGGCAGATCGATTGTGTGTGCGCGTTGGGGCCAAAGCCCGGAATTTCGTCAAACGCCAGATCGGGGCCGGTGGCGATGACGAGAAAGTCGTACGCAACCGAGCGGCCGTCTTCGAGTTCAACGCGGTTTTCGCCAGGATGCACGCGCTTGGCGCCGACATTGATGAAGTTGACGCCCTTTTTCTTCATCACCGGCGGCAGCTTCACTTCGATCGACTTGCGGTCGCGCCAGCTCACTGCGACCCAGGGGTTTGACGGGACGAAGAAATAGGAATCGCCTCTGGAAATGAGCGTGAGGCGGTCCTTCCCCCGCAATTTCTCTTTGATCTCGTAGGCGGCCATCACCCCGCCTAGCCCTGCGCCAAGCACCACCACCTCGGTCATTTTTTGTTCCTCCTCGTCAGGGGCGCACTTTTTAGCGGGGATCGCGCCTTCTGCCTTGACTGCATATAAGCACAACCGTATATGCGCAAGTATGAAATTACAAACTCCCCTGCCGGCCCAGCGCGCCGAGGCGGCGAGCCAGGTGCTGAAGGCCCTGGCGAGCCCCCATCGGCTCATGATCGCCTGCTATTTGTCGGCCGGCGCGGAGACCGTCGGCGGCCTCGCTGCAGTGCTGGGGCTAAGGGAGCCGGCGGTGTCGCAGCACTTGGCGGTGATGCGCCGGGAACGCTTGGTCGCGGCGCGCCGCGAGGGGCAATCGATCTTTTATTCGCTGCAAAGCGATACAGTGCGCGACGTCATCGCCGCGCTCGCACGCAACTTCTGCGAACCCAATTCAACGCCTAAGCAACGGAGATGAGCATGTTCAACAATCCGCCGACCTTGTCGCCCGAGGACGTTTCAGCCGCGCTGTCGCGTTGTGAAATCGTGCTGATCGATGTCCGCGAACCGATGGAATACGCCGCCGAACGCATTCACGGCGCGCTGCTCTATCCGCTCTCCACGTTCGATCCGGCCCTGCTTCCGCGCGATGAAAAACGCCCGATCGTGTTTCATTGCGGCTCGGGCAAGCGCTCGGCCACGGCGTTTGACGCAGCTGCGAAGGCCGGAGTTCCGCTTCGCGCGCATATGCGCGGCGGCATCGGAGCTTGGAGGATGGCTGGATTGCCCACAGTGACGATTGATCCGGCGAGCGGCGCGGTCCGCGATAGGCGCTAAGGCTAAGGAGGGGAAAATGGAGGGGCTCCGCTTCGTGAAATTTGCGCCGGCCGTCGCTGCGGCGCTTATGTTGGCAAGTTGCGGCCGCGCGGCTGAAGAGGCGCCGGCGCGACAAGCGGCTGCGCCCGCCGGCCTCATCGCGGTCGAGCAGCGCACGGCGCCCGACTACAAGACGGTCGCCGCCGTGCTGACCAACCGCGATGTCGGCGATGCGCGCGCGCGCATCGGTGGAACCGTTCAGCGGCTGGTTGTGCGCGAAGGCGATCAGGTGCGCCGCGGGCAATTGCTTGCCGTAGTGGTGGACCAGCGCCTTTCCCTGGAAGCGCAGGCGGGCAATGCTGGTGTAGCAGCTGCGGAAGCGATGGCTGAGCGCGCGCGCGGCGACCTTGGGCGTGCACAATTCCTGTTTGAACGCGGCGTCTACGCCCAAGCGCGCATGGATGCGGTGCAGGCCGAAGCCCGAGCAGCCGAAGCGCAATTGCGCGCCGCGCGCGCCCAAGCAGGCGCCGCCGGCGCTGTTGCGGGGCAAGGCCGGGTCTACGCGCCGGCGGACGGGCGGGTGACACGGTTGCCGATCCCGCAAGGCGCGGTTGTGATGCCCGGTGACATCGTTGTCGCCATCTCCACCGGCGCACGCGTGCTGCGCATTGAATTGCCTGAAGCAGAGGCGAGCATGCTGCGCGAGGGTCAAGAAATCCGCATCGTCAGCGAGGGCGACACCGTACGTGCGGCGCGTGTGAGGCAGGTGTATCCAGCCATCGACAATGGCCTTGTCACCGCTGACCTCGACGCATCGAGTTTCGAGGGCGAGTTTTTAGGCGCACGCGTTCGTGTACTGGCCCCCGCAGGGGAGCGAGAGGCGTTCGTGATCCCCGCCACTTATATCGTGACTCGTTACGGCGTCGATTACGTGCGCCTTTGGCGCAATAACCGCATTGTCGAAGCGCCGGTGCAGCGCGGTGCGCCGACGCCGATGGAGGGGATGGAGAACGGCATCGAGATTCTGTCTGGCCTGCGCTCCGGTGATCAGATCGTGCCTGCGGAGTCCGGCGCATGAAACTGGGGCTCTCCGGCGGCATCACGCAAGCGACGATCCGTTCGCCGCTGACGCCGCTCTTTCTCTTGACGGCGCTTGCGCTTGGGCTCTTGGCGCTCTTCTCTATCCCTCGGGAGGAAGAGCCCCAGATCAGTGTGCCGCTCGTGGACATCATGGTGCGCGCCGACGGATTGCGCGGCCCAGATGCGGTTGAGCTCATCACCAAGCCGCTCGAAACCATCGTCAAGGGCATTGACGGCGTCGAGCACGTCTACAGCCAAACGCAGGACGATTCCGTTCTGGTGACGGCGCGTTTTGTCGTCGGCACTGATCCGGATGATGCGATCACGCGTATTCACGAAGAGATAGCCGCCAACATAAATCGCATTCCGGTCGGTATTCCGGCGCCGCACATCGTTGCGCGCGGCATCGCGGACGTGCCGATCGCCGTCATTACGCTCTCGCCAGATGCCGATGTCGCCGACCGTTGGTCCGATCAGGCGCTCTATCAGATCGCAGATGAACTCCAGACCGAGCTGATGAAGATTGAGGACGTCGGCCTCAGCTTCATCGTCGGCGGCCGGCCCCAGGAAATCCGTGTCGCGCCCGATCCGGGCCGGCTTTCGCTCTATGGCGTGCCGTTGAGTGCGGTGATTGATGCGGTGCGCAACGCCAACCGTTCATTTCCGGGCGGCGATCTGCGCGGCCGCAGCGATACGAGTTCGGCCGTGATCGGCCGCACCCTCGACGAGCCCGCTGATATTGGTTTGCTGACGGTCCGCGCTGGGGATGGCCGCACCGTCTATCTGCGTGACGTCGCCGAGGTCAGCATGGGCCCGCGCGAGGATCAAGCGCGCGTCTGGCGTTTCACGCGGGAAGGCGAAGCGGGCGAAAGTTTCATGGCGCCGGCGGTGAGCCTCGCCATCGCCAAGCGCGACGGCGCCAACGCCGTGGTCGTCTCGCAAGCGATCGAACGCCGGCTGCATCAATTGGAAGGCCGTCTCATCCCAGAGGGGGTCAGTGCGGTACTCACGCGGAATTACGGGGAGACAGCTAACGAAAAAGCCAACGAGCTTCTCTTCCACCTTGCCCTGGCGACGATCTCGATCGTCATCCTGATCGGGTTCACGATAGGCTGGCGCGAGGCGATGGTGACGGCGTTCGTCATTCCAACGACGATCCTGCTTACACTTTTTGCCTCCAATCTGATGGGCTATACGATCAATCGCGTCAGCCTGTTCGCGCTCATTTTTTCGATCGGAATTCTGGTCGACGACGCGATCGTCGTTATCGAGAACATCGCCCGCCATTGGGCGATGCGTGATGGTCGCGACCGATATCAGGCCGCCATCGAGGCCGTGGCGGAAGTCGGCAACCCGACCATCATTGCAACGCTTACGGTAATCGCAGCGCTTTTGCCGATGATGTTCGTCTCAGGCCTCATGGGTCCTTACATGGCGCCGATCCCGGCCAACGCATCAGCGGCTATGGTGTTCTCATTCTTCGTCGCCATGATCCTGGCGCCTTGGCTCATGGTGCGGTTCGCTCGCAAATCGCTGGAAGGCGCGCATGGCGGCCACGGGCACGATGGAGAGGGCGTGCTTGGCCGGCTTTACCGCCGGGTCGCGACACCGATCATTCGCTCGCGTAAAAGCGCGCGAACCTTCTTAATTGGCGTAGGCGTTGCGACCGTGGTCGCGTGCTCGCTCTTTGCCTTCGGCATTGTGCGGGTCAAGCTCTTGCCGTTCGACAATAAGTCGGAAGTGCAAGTTGTCGTCGATCTGCCCGAGGGCGCTTCATTGGAGGCGACGGAGCGCGTGCTGATCGAAGCGGCGCGCATTGTCGAGCAAATCCCTGAAGTCGTGTCCGTGGACGCTTATGCTGGCACGGCGGCGCCGTTCAACTTCAATGGCCTGGTTCGCCATTATTATCTGCGCAATCGACCGGAACTTGGCGACCTTCAGGTGACACTTGCGCCGCGGCATGATCGTGACCGCGCCAGCCACGCCATCGCGCTCGAAATGCGTGAGCGTCTGCGCGATCTCTCAGTGCCAGACGGCACAGCTGTTCGCGTTGTCGAAGTGCCCCCGGGGCCGCCCGTGATCTCGACGCTGCTTGCCGAAATCTATGGCCCCGATGCGGAGACGCGACGCGCCGTTGCAGGCGAGGTTCGCGAGATTTTCAATAGCGTGCCTTATATCGTCGATATCGACGACAGTTACGGCCAGCAGCGCCCGCGCTTGAGGCTGACGCCAGATCGCTCGCAACTCGAGTTTTTTGGGGTGTCCGAACAGCACGTGCTCGACTCGGTTGCCGCAACCCTCGGCGGGCAAGTCGTCGGCTATTCGCATCGCGGCGAGGGGCGTAACCCGATCGAAATCGCGGTGCGCTTGCCGCAATCGTCGCGGACCTGGTCAGAAAATTTGGCCGCCATGCCGGTGGCGATGGCCGCCAACGGATCGCGCCTGGTTCAATTGGGAGAGGTCGTGTCGGCCCAAACCGAGCAAGGCTCATATCCTATCTTCCGTCGCAATGGCCGCTACGCGGAAATGGTGATGGCGGAGCTGGCGGGCGCCTATGAGGCGCCGATCTACGGCATGCTCGCCGTCGACGAAGCGATCAGAGCCCACGATTGGGGCGCGCTGCCGCGCCCGACGATCAGCCTTTATGGTCAGCCCGAAGATGAGACGACGCCAACCCTGCTCTGGGATGGCGAGTGGGAGATCACGTATGTGACGTTCCGCGACATGGGTGCGGCGTTCATGGTGGCGCTGCTCGGCATCTACATTTTGGTTGTCGCGCAGTTTAAGAGTTTCAAGCTGCCGCTGGTCATCCTGACGCCGATCCCGCTTACGCTAATCGGTATCGTCATCGGTCACATCCTCTTCAACGCGCCGTTCACAGCGACCTCGATGATCGGGTTTATCGCACTCGCCGGCATCATCGTCCGCAATTCGATCCTGCTTGTGGACTTCGTGCGCCATGCGCAAACTGACGATAAGTCGCTGCGTGACGTGCTGCTCGAAGCCGGCGCCATTCGCTTCAAGCCGATTCTGTTAACAGCGGTCGCGGCGATGATTGGCGCAGGCGTGATCCTGTTCGATCCGATTTTCCAGGGACTTGCGATCTCGCTTCTATTTGGGCTCGCCTCATCGACGTTGCTGACTGTGCTGGTGATCCCGGCGATCTACATTGTCATGCGCGACGACGAGAAGCCGATCGATGGTCAGCCAGACGCTGTTCAAACGCACACCCCGCATCTGAAAGCGGCCGAATAGAGGAGGACTTCACATGCCGATCAATGAAGGCGCACTGGACCGGATCATCCGCGTGGTGGTTGGACTTGCCATCATCTCCCTGGTGTTCATTGGGCCGCAGACGCCATGGGCGTGGTTTGGCCTCGTGCCGCTGCTGACGGGCGTCGTCGGCTTTTGCCCAGCCTATGCGCTCTTTGGCATTCGCACCTGTGGACGGCGCGGGTGAGAGGTTTCATCGACCGCCCCCTGATCAGCGCGCACGCCGGCAAGGCAGAGAGCACCGCGCGCGAAACGGCGGCGGTGGGTCCGACAGGGCCCCCCGCCGAGCGTGGGCGGCTCACGCCTATGGCGTGGAATGCGGTGCTGTCGGCGCTGGAGGACGAACACGACCTGGCCGCCTTCACGGCCGTAATCATTGCACGCTATGGCGCCGACGAGGCGTTGCTGGCGAAAAGGGACGCGATTGGAGAGCGGATAAGAGATCTCGGCGCCATTCTGCGTCGTTATGACGAGGTCGTCCCCGACATTGCGGGGCGGGCCGAGAGGATCGGTGCGGCGCCGGACGATGCAGGCGCCGCCTGTCAGGCGCTGTTGGAGGCGGACGCTGCGGGCGCTCGACTCTACGACGAGGTGCTGTTGCGCCCGGTGGAGGTCTACTCCGACATCGCCGAATTCTTCCAACGTCGCATCTCGGCTGCACAAGAGCCCTCAAGGAGGCGCCCGTGACTTCCCAACAGGCCCTTAAGCGAGCATCGCAGCGCCCGTGGTTTGGGCCGATTGCGCGGCGGCGAGGTCCCAACGCGCGTCGCCAACGCGAGTATGGATCACGCACATTTGGAGATCGATCATGATACATCGCCGGACCTTGCTGATAGGCGCGACCGCTGCGGGCGCTTCCGCCTGCGCGCGGTCGCTGCAAGCTCATGCCGCGCCAGCGAACGCTATTGGGATTGTCAGCGCGCCCAATCCGCACGTCTTTCCATTGCTATTGGCGATCGCGCGCGATCCGGGCCTACCCGTTCAACTCTTGCCAGTCGCAGAGTCGCGAGAAGCAGACACGCTGCTTCAATCGGGTGAAGCCTCAGCCATGTTGGCGATGAGCTACATCGCCGCCAAAAAGCGCATGACCGGCGCTGTGCCGGATCTGATGCTCTACAGTCTCAATTTCTGGCGCGGCTTTTTTCAAGTCGCCGGTGAAGACGTGCGCACGTTTGCCGACTTGCGTGGTCGGCGCTTGGTAGTGAGCGGTCCTATCGGCAATGGCCAAGGCGGCGGCGGCGACATCATCTTTCAGGCGGCCGCACGCCGCGCCGGATTGGATCCGGCTCTCGACTTCGATGTCGCTTACATGCCGCTCGCCGAAGGCAGCGCCGCGGTCGCGCGCGGGGACGCGGCGGCAATCACGGTGCCCAGCCCCGGCAGCACCGGCATGGTCATGCGCTCGGAGCTTGCGCGCCGCCCGGCGATGGCGGCGATGGCGCGGTTGCGCGGGGTTGAGGTTGGACCATCCGTGCCGCTTGCGGCGCACATAGACATTCAACGTTTATTTACGGGGTTTGCGAGTTTTCCCGAAGGCCAATTGCCGCTCGGCGGCATGGCAGTGACCGAGCGCGCGTTGGCGGACGCGAACGTTCGCGCCAAACTCGAACGGGTGCGAAGCGCCTATGCGGAGGCCTCGGTTTTGCTCACGCAGAATAGCGGCGCGCATGCGGAAGATGTAGCGGCGCTCTTTCAACATCATTACGCGCCGCTTGGCGCAGGCGGGCCGCCGGCCATGCTGCTCGCACGTTCGATCGAAGCTGGCGATCTTGTCTATCGCGGTGATCTGGCGCCAGGGGATGTGCGCCAAGATCTCCTTGCCTGGCTCTCTGAACTCACCGGCCAAGCGCCAGATCCGGGCTTCATTGTCGCTTGAGTTTCAGTCCTTGATCGTGATCGGGATGCGAAAGCGGACAATGCCGTCCTTGTCGGCGGGCGGCAGGCGCCCGCCGCGAATGTTGACTTGCAGCGAGGGCAGAAGGAGGCGGGGCGCGGCCAGAGTGGCGTCCCGCGCTTTTCTGGCCGTCACGAAGGCGTCTTCGTCCACGCTGTCATTTACTTGGACGTTTCCTTTGCGCTCGGCCGCGACTGTGGTCTCCCAGGCGTATTCGTCGCGGCCCGGCGCCTTGTAATCGTGCCCGACGAAGATGCGGGTTTCAGCTGGCAGCGCCAGAATCTTTCGGATCGAGCCGTAAAGCGTTGTCGCATCGCCACCTGGGAAATCCGCGCGCGCGGTCCCATAATCGGGCATGAACAAGGTGTCGCCGACAAAGGCCGCGTCGCCGATCATGTAGGTGACGCAGGCCGGCGTGTGCCCAGGCGTGTGGAGAACCTTGATCCCGAGTTCGCCAAGCGCAAGCGTGTCGCCTTCATGCACCAACCTGTCGAACGCCTGATAATCGTCGGTGATGTCCTCGGCGAGAAACTTCGGTGCGAAGATGTGTTGTACGTCGCGAATACGATCGCCAATGACAATCGGCGCACCGGTCCTGGCGCGCGCGGGCTGCGCCCCCGACAAATGATCAGCATGGGCGTGAGTTTCCAAAATCCATTCGACCTTGACGCCCAATCGCCTGGTCTCAGCCAGAACCGTGTCGATTGAAGCGCGCCACACTTTTCCCGAGGCAGGATCGAAATCGAGCACGGGATCGATCAGCGCCGCATGTTTCGTCACCGGATCGACGGCAAGATATGTCACCGTGTTGGTGGGCTCGTGGAAGAAGGCATGGACATCAGGGCGCACGTTCAGCTCTCCTTGCTTAGTACGGGCATGCAGTATATAAGAACTCTCTAATGCAATGCAATGCAATGACCGGAGGCCGCGATGGATTGGCAGGCAGTTGCGGCCGTGATTTCTGGATCGGGGGTCGGGTTCCTGCTGGGCTTGCTTGGCGGGGGCGGCTCGGTGTTGGCGGTGCCGCTGCTCTTGTATTTCGTCGGTGTTCCGAACGCCCACTTTGCCATCGGCACCAGCGCGCTCGGGGTGTCGGTGAACGCGGCGGCCAATCTGTTGGGACACGCGCAGCGTGGAAATGTGAAATGGCCATGCGCTATCACCTTTGCGGTCTCAGGCATTGCCGGGGCCGTGATCGGGTCGAGCATCGGCAAACTGATCGATCCTCAGCCTCTCACCTTGATCTTCGCTTTCGCGATGGCGGCGGTTGCGTTGTCGATGTGGCGGCCGAATGCCGGCGGGGGTATTGAGGATGTGGCGCTCAATCCAAAAATTGCGCTGCGGCTTATCCCGATCGGCGTGGCGGTCGGCGCCGCATCCGGCTTTTTTGGCATTGGCGGCGGTTTCCTGATCGTGCCGGGCCTGATGCTGGGATCGCGCATGCCGATGCTGAACGCCGTGGGGTCATCGCTGCTTGCGGTGGCGCTGTTCGGCGCGACCACCGCCGTCAATTATGCGCTGTCCGGTTTTGTCATCTGGTCGATTGCAGGCTGGATGATTGTGGGCGGTGTCATTGGCGGCGCGGCAGGCGTGTGGGCGAGCCGGAAGCTGGCTGCGCGCCGCGCGCTGCTGCAGCGGGTCTTCGCGGTCTTTGTTTTAGTGGTCGCGATCTATGTCGCATACCGCTCACTCGCAGTCGTGTAAGCAGTTGAGCAAGCAGCATAGAATTGATGGAGCAAGGAGAGCGGTCATGGCGAAAGCAGACGCGAGACATATCGATATCGGCATCTCGGAGGAGGACCGCGCGAAGATCGCGGGCGAGCTTTCAAAGTTGCTGGCGGACACCTACACGCTCTATCTGACCACGCACAATTTCCACTGGAACGTGACGGGCCCCATGTTCAACACGCTGCATGCGATGTTCATGACCCAGTACACGGAATTGTGGAACGCGGTCGATCCGATCGCGGAACGCATTCGCGCTCTGGGGCATGCGGCGCCGGGAAGCTATGGCGAGTTCGGGCGGTTGAGCTCAGTCAAGGACGCTCCCACTAAGGCGCCGAAGGCGTTGGAGATGGTGCGGATCCTCGTCAAAGGGCACGAAGCCGTCGCGCGCACCGCGCGCAACATTTTCCCTCTGGTCGAAACCGCCAATGATCAGCCGACTGCGGACCTGCTGACGCAACGCCTCAACGTCCACGAAAAGACGGCATGGATGCTGCGCTCGCTGCTTGAGGAGCACGATTGATGGCGAGGCCATGACGCCGGCTGTGAGCGCTGGCGATCGAGGTCAAGTTAGTCCTGAGTTCGGCCCGCGCCGGAGGCGCACAGCTCGCCAGTGCGCAAATGACGAGGCCCTGCGTCCCGACACGTTCAGACGGCCTTCGCGCACGGGCGGCGTCAGGGTGGAAAGCGAAGCGTGCCTTGACGCCGCCGAGCACGATGGCACTGGCGCCGCCAACTCAATCAATTCTGCGGGCGAGCAGGTGACAGATAAGCTTCAACGCCAGGCGCGTGGTCAGGTTGGCAATGAAGAAGGCTAGAGCGGCGCTAGCGGATCGGAAAGATGCAGCGAGGTTGTCCAATGCGTTGCCGCCACCGCACAGAAGAGGGCTGGCAGCCAGAGCGTCTCAATCGACAGCGCGAGCGGAACGAGGAGCAAGACAAACGCAAGGATCACGAATAGGCGCCAGATCAAGGGGAGTGGGCGCTTGGCTTTTGGCTGGTCAGCCTTGCGCAAATGCGCGTGGGCCGCCAATCCTATCACAGTGAATCGCAAAGCCCGACCGGACGCAAGCGTCAACGGTCGGGCCCGAGGCGCAGCGATCGTTCATGCGGGCGCGCATAAGTGATCTTGCATGAAGGCGCATGAGTTCGCCGGCTATGCGGGCGCTTTGAGCGCTACAACGGCCTTCCTTCATCGATCGGCAGCGACGAATCGCGCGACCATTCGTTCCATGAGCCGAAGTAGATGCGCACGTCTTCGATACCTGCTTCCTGCAACGCGACGAAGGCGTTCGAGGCGCGCGCGCCCTTGAAACAATAGATGATCACAGGCGTATCCTTCTGGATTCCGACTGTCGCGCATTCAGCCAATATCTCGTCCGGCGATTTGAACATCTGCCCGGCGGACGTCGGCTTCATCATCCGATACCATTCAATCCACACCGCGCCGGGAATTCTGCCTTTGCGCGGGCAGAAGTCCTTCCCGTATGGTGAGGAGCTTTCGCCTATCCATTCGTCGACATCGCGCACGTCCAGCTTGACGATGCTTCGATCGGCGACGGCGGCTTTCATGTCTTCAAGGTCGGCGAGGATCCTCCTGCCGGCCGCTGCCAATGGGAACGTCCTTTCGGTAGGTTGCACCGCGTCCGCCGTGATGGGGAGACCGGCGGCGCGCCACGCCGCAAACCCGCCATGCAGCACCTCGATTTTTGGGTAGCCCAAATAGCGCAGCAACACGTAGCCGCGGCAGGATTGGCCAAAACCAGTCTCCATGGATTGCTCGTAAATCACCGCCGTCTCCGCGCCGGAGAGCCCCGCTTTACCGAACGCGGCTGCGAACTTCTCCCGTAACGCGGCAAGGCCGCCAGCCGAGGCGGTCGCAAGATAGGTGAACACCTCCCGGACATTGACGGCGCCTGGAATGTGCCCTTCGTGGAACTGTCCTGGATCGCGGGTGTCAATGAGGACGACGGGCTCCCTATGCGTGAGTTCAGAGAGCACCGAGGGCGAAATCAGGACTTGGCCGGTCATTGGGTCCTCCAATTTCTGGAGCGCTCAGTGCGCAAATCAGCAGTGCAGTTTTTACGAAGCCCGCTCAACGCAGAGCCACGACGCAACTCACTCATGTTCAACTTCAGACGTATCTTCGGTTTCCTCATATCCAGCGCCGATCTCATTGACCGTTTGCGGGGCGGGCGGCTGAGCGACGAGCGCGAATGTCGCCAGAGCGCCTACGCCCAGCGCTAAGAGAAGATTTACCGTGGAAGCGTGGCGCGCGTCATTGCCGGGCTCGTCCGCGCGGCGGCGCTTCACGCCCGTGATCATGGCGGGCACGAGCGCGTCCCTTGCCTTCAAGGTCTCCACGACAACGCCGAGCACATGCACTGCCACTAGGCCCTGGAGGATGCGGAACAACACCTCGTGTGCATCCGACAGATTTAGGCCCCAAAGGCCGGCGAAGGGACCCGCATTCTCCTCACCGCTCGCGAATAGGCCGGTGACGACAATAGCCGCTACGGTCGCAAGCAGAAGAAACACGGCCACGCCGCCCAGCGGATTGTGGCCCAAATGACGTTTGGGCTTGGTTGAAAAGAGATCCCGTAGGTGATCGGCAATCGCTGACGGCCCAGCCGCGAAATCGGTGAAGCGCGAATGTTCACCGCCGATGAAACCCCACAGCACACGGAAGACGATGAGGCCCGCGAT
>CAYUOC010000014.1:0-37851 GCA_964446305.1 uncultured Terricaulis sp.
GGCTCCGCATATTCCTTCGACTGATTGATGCCCCACAGATAGCCAGTCACCGCCAGCAAGCAGAAGAGGTTATAGCCCCAAAGCACGAAGAGCGGACTCAGGTGGCCAGCCAAGCGGACGCGGCACGTGCGCTGCACGACATAAAACGAAGTGGCGATCAGCGCATTGCCGCCAAAACCGAAGATCACGCCCGTCGTATGCACAGGGCGCAACCGACCGAAGCTCGCCCAAGGCTCGGCGAATGTAAGGTCAGGATCGACCAGCAGCCACGCGACCCAGTCGCCGACGAACATGGCGAGCACGGCCCAGATCATGGCGAGGATAATGCCGGCTTTGACGGGAGCGTCGTAATAACTTCCTGACCGGTCCGCGGCCGGCTCCGGTTCATGGAAGCGCGTGAGCACGGTAAAGGCGCTGATCAGGGCGACGCCCAGGACAAGCCAACCATGTGCGGCGATCTGATCGGCCCCGGCGAAACCGGCGACAAACAGCCCAACGAAGGCGACAAGCGCCAGAAAGATCAACGCGGCCTGGCGTTGGCCGCTGCTTAGCTCGCTCAACATAGCCCTGCCCGCTTCTCCGCAGTCCTGCAGACCGACGCGATGGCGCGACGGCTAACAAATATCTTAAATGCCGCTTTCAAATTGCGTCAACTTGGCGTCAGCGATGATATCTATGCCGTAGTCTCGCCGGCATCGGCCCGCTCTCCTTGCGCGGCGCTAGTCCGGCTTCGCCATACCGGAACAGATCGGCGTTGTGGGAAGCTCCGTTGCGAATTGCGGAAACAGCACGTTGTTTTCGAGGTGAATGTGCTGCATGAGATCGTCAGCCAGTTTCGTCACTCCAGCGTAGAGCGCCCGCCAGCTGCTACACGCATCCTCTGGCAACGCTCCATGACGATAGAGCGCCTCCAGTTCGCGCAGCCGTTGGCCATGATCGTCGTGTTCCAGACGCATGCGCGCGATCGGATGGCCGATCATCGGCTGCGCGCCCATGCGCATCATCGGAAATAGAACCGCTTCTTCCTTCTGCATGTGTGTTTCGAGTTCAACCGCCATGCGCCCAAGCGCGACGGCCAATCCGAGTGGCGCGTCAGGGTGGCTGGCGTGGACGCGCTCGACCTTCTGGGCCAATCGAATAAGCTCCGGCAGCTCCCGCCGGTGCGTTTCATGATAGCGCTCCAGAATGCGATCAATCAGCGCAGCGGCTTCGCGTGGATGATCGCCCGGCGCCGATTGATCCAAACGCTGCAGCTCATCCACGATCTGCTCGAGCGCGACCCCCGGCTCGCGCACGGCGTCAGCCAACACCACATCGCCGCCGCAACAGAAGTCGAGGCCAAAACGGCGAAATACCGCGGTTGCTCCCGGTAGGCGTACGGCAATCTCGCCCAGGCGCATCGCTTCCAGCGGCCGAGTTGCGACGTCGCTCATGAGTCAACCTCCTCCGCTGATGCTACTGACAAGGGCGCGAGCCGTTCTTCGATTTGCAGAGTCAGGCCGCGGGCGCCGGCAACGCCCAATTCGAGGCTTTCGGCGATGCGCTGCGCACGCTCGACAAACAAGTGCGCCGCTCGCGGACAAACGCGCGACGCTGACGCTTCGAAGAGCGCGAGCCAACGATCGAAATGACGCGCATCCACAGGCAGCGAGGCGTGCTTGGGCATTGGCCGACCGTGATAGCCGCCGGTGCGCAACATCACCGAGCACCAAAACGCGCCCATCAGTTCAAGATGCGGCTCCCAGTCGGTGATGCGCGCGGCGAAGATCGGCCCCAGCAATGGATCGGCGCGAACTTCGGCGTAGAAGTCGCGCACGAGCGCATCGATTAACGCCGGGTCCACGTCTAGCGCGATCGCCTCGGCGACATAATCCGCTTTGCCGGCTACCGGACGGGGATGCATCATACTGGCATATTAAATACCACTATTAGAAAAACAAGCGGCGCATCGCCGCGGCCTCAGGCCGACAGCAACCGGCGCATCCGCCGCGCCGCCGCCGCGCTGCCGATAAGATCGCTCAGCGTGTAACCGTCGAGCACGTCGAGGAAGGCCCCGAGCGCCTGACGGAAGGGATCGCGCAGACCGCATGCAGGCGCAACGATACAAGTGTTGGTCTCACGGCAGAAACATTCGACAATGTGAAAGTTGTCCTCAGTCGCGCGGACCACGCGGCCCAAATTGATCTCGCGGGCGGGGCGCGCCAGCCGCACGCCCCCGCCCCGCCCGCGTTGGCTTTCGATGAAGCCTGCTTGCGCCAGCGTCTGCACCACCTTGTTCAGATGGTTGCGCGAGACCCCATAGCGGCGCGAGACATCTTCAACCGTGTGGCTTTTATCGGGCTCAAGCGCCAGCAACATGAGCAAGCGCAATGCATAATCGGTGTGCAAGGTCAGACGCATCGTGCGTTCCGTTGGTTGGCGAGCGACCATTCGCCGCTCGCTTAAATTGAGTATATCAGATACTTTTTTGCCGAAGAAGCGGGAGAGACTTCATGGCCGGCGCTGTGATCGCCTTGATCTGGCTCGGGATGCTCATAGGCGTCTCGTTTCTGGCCACGCCGATCAAGTTTGTCGTGCAGGATCTTTCCCTGCCGGTGGCGCTGCAAGTCGGTCAAGCCACATTCGCTGCGTTTGCCAGGATCGAATGGCTGCTGGCGTCGGCGTTAGTCGTGGCCGCGGCGCTGAATTGGCGCTCCCGCCGGTTCGCGTTGACGCTTTCGCTCTTGGTTGCGCTCGCTGTAATCGCCCAAGCCGTGTGGCTTTTGCCAATCCTTGACGCGCGCGTGGCGGCGATCGTCGCCGGCGAGACGCCGCCGGCTTCGCCGCACCACGGCTACTACGCAACGCTCGAGGCGCTTAAGGCCCTCTTGCTCGGGCTGATCGCGTTGCTCGGCCTGCGAACGCGGCGCGCTCAAGGCCAATAATTGTCGGATGTGGCGATGGTCTGCAACTTGACGGCGGTTCGTTCATTATATAGTTCTCCTATCTATGTTGCCGGAACAGCTCTCCCATGGCCTAGCCAGATTGGCCGCGCTCGCCCGTCAGGACGACTGGCGCGCCAGCGAGGTCGAGGGGCTAACGCCAACTCAGGGCGATATTTTGCGCACGTTGTTTCAAAGGCCGGAGGGTCTGCGCGTGAGCGCGCTTGCGGCGCATCTCAACGTCAGCCAACCCACCGCCAGCGACGCTGCGGCGGCGCTTGAACGCAAGGGTTTCGTAGAGAAGCACGCCGATCCCGAAGACGGGCGCGCGCTTGTTCTGCGCATGACGCGCAGCGGCCGCGCCCTCGCCCGGCGATGGCCATTGAGCTTCGGCGCCGTCGTCGAAGCGTTGTCGGACGACGATCAGGCGCATCTACTCGCCATTGTCACTCGCGCCATTTACGACTTGCAGCGCAGCGGCGCGATCTCGCCCCAGCGCATGTGTCTGAGCTGCCGCTACTTCGCGGCGGATCAACACCGCAACAGCGCGCAGCCCCACCATTGCCGCTTCATCGACGCTCCGCTTGGAGAAGGCGATCTACGCGTTGATTGCCCGGAACACGAGGAGCTGGCCGCCTAGCCCGTCAGTTCTCGATCTATGGTCGACTACATCTAGAAAACATAGGAGTACTAAGCAATGAGAGCGAAAGCCATTTTTTATCACGCCGGTTGCAATGTCTGCCTTTCCGCCGAGCGTCAATTCGCGGCCGCGCTTGATCCGGCGAAGTTCGATGTGGAGGTGGTGAACTTCGCCGATGCTCCGGATCGCATTGGCGAGGCGGAGAGAGCCGGCGTTATCTCGGTCCCCGCCTTCGTCATCGGCGGCGCGCCCTTTCACATCAATTATGGCGCGTCGATAAGAGATCTGAAGGGGGCCGTCTGATGCGTTGGCTATTGGTTTCGGCCGCGGCCGTGTCGTTGGCTGCATGTGCGGACGGACAAGGCCGCATAACCGACCCGCCCTCGCATGAGCACGCCGGGGGCATTGTCGCTGCGCCCTCGCCCGAGACACCGGCGCCGTTCGACATTGTGCACGCAAGACTTAGCACGGATGGCAACGTGGCGGTGTTTCACATGGCGGTTTCGGGTGCGGCAGGCGAGACGATCCCCACTTCAACCGGTGAGTTCGCGGGCTCAGAGGTGTTCTCGTATGTCTGGCCGACAACGATCGATCCTTTCGAAGTCGGCTTCGAGCGGGGCGCCGGCATTCTGGCGCTGGCGGTGACTTCACATCCAGACTTTGACGACACGCCGCTATTCGATGAATCGCGCGACGGCGATCTAAGCAATGACGGAGGCGTTTGGCACATGCATTGGGTGGTGCTAGGCCCCGATCCGGCGTGCGGCGACGGCGCGCTTAAAGTGATCGACATTCCCGAAGGTGCGCAGCCGCGCTTGCCAGCGACCTGGCCGGGGGCGCCGATCCTGCTCGATAGTCCCGGCTGGCAGCCGATGCTGGACCGTGACACCGTCGAAGTGCGCGTGCCGTTCTCTAACATTGCCATCGTCGAACAAGCTGGTTTCGACGGCGTGACCGCTGGCCTGCGCATAAACGCCAGCGCGCATTCGCCGCTCTTGTGCGTCGCTGACGTGTTCGATGTCGCTTCGGGCGATCTCAGTCTGCCGGGCAGAACCAACCAATAAGGAGGGCGGGTTCCGACGCGAGACTCTTTCCTCCGTGTCGGAATCTGCAAACCTCAAGAGTGGAGAGCACATGCTTGACCCGAACCTCGCGCCTGAATGGCGCACAACGCAATGGTTCAACGCACCGGCGCCGTTGAGCCTAACGCAATTGCGAGGCCGAGTCGTCTTCGTCACCGCCTTCCAGATGCTGTGTCCTGGCTGTGTCAGCCAAGGCCTGCCCCAAGCGCTGCGCGTGCATGAGGCGTTCGGCAAGGACGATGTCGCCGTTGTCGGCTTGCACACGGTGTTCGAGCATCACGAGGCGATGACGCCGGTGTCGCTCGAAGCGTTTCTGCACGAGTATCGCATTGGTTTTCCGGTCGGCGTCGATGCGCCCGACACTGCCGGCGGCGCGCCCGCGACCATGCGCGCCTATGCGATGCGCGGAACGCCCACCACGTTGCTGATTGATCGCGAAGGCAGGCTGCGCCGGCATGCGTTCGGCCATCTTCCGGATCTGCAGCTTGGCGCCGAACTTATGGCCCTGGTCGGCGAAGGCGCATCGACGGCCCCTGCGGCGCTCGCTAGCGGGGTATGCACGCCGTCAGGTTGCTCCTGATACGGGCAGGCCGTCAGCAACGGAGGCCCGCTTCCCTTTTCGGCGCGCCGGACGCCGCTGGTGCGAAGAGCGGGGTGGGACAAAGCTGCCCTGCTCAACCAGATGGATCATCGGCGGCTTTGAGTTTCTACTGCTTGCCGTCCATGGCCGTCATCTGCTTCACCTTGAAGTCGAAGATGGCGCGCCGTCGGCGGAGGTGACGACTTTAGCGTCGGAGAACTGGCCTGCCCGAAGCGTTTCATTCCGGTCGGGGGCGTCATTTTATGGATACGCAACGCTACTTCGTAAGCTCGCGTCGCAACGCCGCGATCTCGGCGGCTAGGCTCTCGACCGACAAGCACACCGCCTCCTGGGCGTAGAAGATCGTGTGCGACACGTCACCGATATTAGCGGAACGCCGCGCCAGTTCGAGATTCTCCGCAACGTCTCGCCCCGGTTGGAGCGCCCTGACGTCGTTCATAACTTACTCCTTCTCTCATCGCCGGCGGGTTAGTCCGCTCCGTTGTCCGTTAGATTCACGAGCCGCGCCAGCACGGCTTCGGTGATGCGCTCACAGCGCGGACCGAGGAAGGGGAAAGCGTCGCCAAGCGTAGCTGCGAAAGAAGTGCTCAGCGCGGCGCGCAGCTGCCGCCGCGCTCGATGCAAACGGGTTTTCACGGTCTCTTCGCGAATATTCAACGCCGCTGCGGTCTCGGCCACGCTGCAATCCTCGATGTCGCGCAGGATGAACACCGTGCGAAAGTCATCAGGCAGCTCATCCACCGCTCTCTCGATAACGCTCCGGACCTGCATGCGTGCGACGTCCTCTTCGGGGCTGGCGGACGCATCCGCATTAGGGAACATAATGACGTGCGCCCCCATGTTTTGAACCGCCTCCACCTCTTCTATGCCGACCTCTTTGCGGCGCTTGCGCAATCGTCCATTGGCTTCGTTGACGACGATGCGCGTCAGCCAGGTGAAGATGCTCGCGTCGCCACGGAACTGCGCCAAGCCGGCGAAGGCGCGGACATAGGCCTCCTGCAACACGTCCTCGGCTTCCGCCTCGTCGCGCACTACGCCGCGTGCGACCCTGAACAGCCGCTGGTTGCCCCGTTGCATGATGGCGCGAAAGGCTCCGCGCTCGCCAGCCCGCGCCCGGCGCACCAGATCCGTCTCCGCCATATTTGCATAATCGGGGCGTGCGATGTCGTGGGCGGACATGGCTGTCTCCTGGTCTACACCCTATCTGATGCGCCAGCGCCAACAAGGTTCCCGGCCGCTCAGCTATCGGACCGCTGCAACAGGTTCAGCACTTCGCGCCGCGGCGGGGCGTCGGTGTAGACGCCCCGGAAAGCTCGCGTGACCAGCTTGGCTGCATGTTTGCGCACGCCGCGGGAAGACATGCAGGCATGTTCGGCTTCCACGATCACAGCGACACCACGCGGTTTGAGCGAATGGTCGAGCGCATTCGCGAGTTCGGCTGTCAGCCGCTCCTGAATCTGCAGCCGGCGCCCATAGGCATCGACGAGCCGGGCCAGTTTGGAAATGCCGACGACCTTCGCGTTGGGCAGATATGCGACGTGCACGCGCCCGCGGATCGGCGCCATGTGATGCTCGCAGGTGGATTCGAGCGGAATGTCGCGCAGCATGACCAGATCGTCGTAGCCGCCAACTTCGCCGAAGGTCGTCTGCAGCATCCGGTGGGGATCTTGTCCATAGCCGGCGAACCATTCCTCGTAAGCTCGCACGACGCGCGCGGGCGTCTGGCGCAGGCCTTCGCGCGCAGGATCGTCTCCCGCC
Organism: uncultured Terricaulis sp.; assembly: GCA_964446305.1. Lineage (GTDB taxonomy): Bacteria > Pseudomonadota > Alphaproteobacteria > Caulobacterales > Aquidulcibacteraceae > Vitreimonas. The sequence continues at coordinate 7,003 of CAYUOC010000014.1, forward strand.
CAGCGGATCAGCGTCCGCACCGCTGCTTCGGCCTCGGCTCTGCACGGACGCACAAGGCGATCGTCGAGCGGCGCGCAGGCCTCCACACTCTCCCCGGCGAGATTGTCTAATGTTGCATCGAGCATCATGGCTCCTTCGTGAAACGCCGCTTCATTCGATGCGCGGCCGGTGTTTTGGTTCCGGCCTCACTGCACGTGACGATCTACTGCGCGTCACGCCATCCGCTCGTGACCTCGTCTTTGTGCGCAGCGAAGGCGCCCAGCACTTCATTCTTCTCACGCTGGGGAATGTCGAAATGGTCGAGCGTACGTGACAGAACGCCTGCAACCGCATCGAACTCCGCGGGCGAAATCCGAAGCTCCCGGTGTGCGTTTTCGAGGCCAAGATTGGTCGCGCCGGCGCGCACGGGCGTATAGTGGAACGGTCCGCCGCTGATCGATGCGACCCAGAGCGTGCGCATGAACTTCAAGCCAGGCAGGCGGCCGAGTTGTCGGGTGTGCCACTCGCGCAAGCGCGGGTTGGCCGACAGGGCGCCGGCGACCGGATCTTCGATGATGCGATCGCTGAAATAATCGACGACGGCGGCAATGGCGAAAATGCCGCCTAAGCGATTGTAGAGACTTTCCGCGTCGCCGCCTTACTCCTGCGCGCTTGCAGCCGGCGTCGCGCACCCGCCGGCAAACGCGCTCGCGGCGATTGCGCCTGCCGACCACAGCGCGCCATACGACAAGAGATCGCGCCGCGATTGATCTCCGTCCCGAGCAACCACTGCATTTTCTGCGTCTTTTGGTTCTTCATGGGGTCCTGCCTCTTCACCGGCGCGGCGCGCTGCTTGAAGCGCCGCCTCACATGCGTCTTTGATGTCGCGACCGCATCGAGGTTCCCGGGAAAGGGCGACGCGCTGTTGGGCGTTTAAGGTTTCTCCCTCGGGAACGTTTCGTGGGCCGGCGCATCTGATTGAGGGAAGGACGGGTCAATGAGCGCATCGACTAAGGTTTCTGGACCGGATTTCAGCGCGGGCGTGGCGCTCCACAGGATCGCCCAGGGCGCAACCATAGCCGGCCATGTTGGCGAGGAGGCTGTCCTCTTGTCGCGCCGCGGTGAAGACTTCTTCGCGGTGAGCGGATCTTGCACTCACTATGGTGCGCCGCTGGCCGATGGCCTCGTCGATGGCGATCGCGTGCATTGCCCTTGGCATCACGCTTGCTTCAGCTTGCGTACGGGAGAGGCGCTCGCGGCGCCCGCCTTCGACGCCCTCAAACGTTGGAAGGTTGAGGTCGACGCCGATCGGGTGTTCGTGCGCGATCTTCTGGATGAAACTTCCAAGCCAGCGCCATGTCAGCACAAAGTGCGTCGTATCGCGATCATCGGCGGCGGGGCGTCAGGATTTGCCGCCGCCGAGATGCTGCGCCGGCTAGGCTTTGCGGGCGATCTCGCCTTGCTGAGCGGCGACGCCGATCCGCCGTGCGACCGGCCAAATCTGTCGAAGGACTATCTCGCCGGCAGCGCACCTGCGGAATGGATTCCACTCAAGCCGCCGGAATTCTACCGCGACAAAGGCATCGACCTTCGCCTGGGGACCGCCATTGCGCGGATCGACGTGAAGCAACGTCAGATCGTATCGGCGGCGGGCGACGTCATAGCATACGAAGCGCTTTTGCTGGCGACCGGCGCAAGCCCTATTCGGCTCAAGGGCTTCGATAATCCCAAAGTTCACGTGCTTCGAAGCCTGCAGGACGCCGATGCGTTGATCGCCGCCGCCGCGCAAGCGCGGCGCGTTGTCGTCATCGGCGCCGGTTTCATTGGCCTTGAAACCGCAGCTTCCTTGCGCAAGCGAGGCCTAGAGGTCGACGTGGTCACGCCCGACGCTCTCCCCCTCGCGCGCGCCCTGGGTGACGAGGTCGCTGGCTTGATACGCGCGCTTCACGAGGCGCGCGGCGTTCGCTTTCATCTGGGCCAAACTGCCGAGCGCTTCGACGGCAGGCGCGTGCGCCTCAAAGGCGGCAGGGCGCTTGACGCCGACCTCGTGGTGCTGGGCGTCGGCGTGCGCCCGAACACAGAAATCGCCGCGGAAGCGGGTCTCGCTGTCTCCAACGGCGTCGACGTTGACGCGCACTTGCAGACCAGCGTCCCGGGCATTTTCGCCGCGGGTGATGTCGCCAGCTTTCTTGATGCATTGAGCGGCGCGCGTGTGCGCATCGAGCATTGGGCCGTCGCCGAACGGCAAGGCCAGATCGCAGCCGTGAACATGCTGGGCGGCGCTGAACGTTACGAAGCCACGCCCTTCTTCTGGAGCGCGCACTACGATGAGCACCTGCGCTATGTCGGCCACGCCCCCAAATGGGACAAGATCGAGACGGACGGTTCGATTCCAGCCCGAGATTTCACTGCTCGCTACAGCTTTGAAGGGCGATTGCTGGCCGCGGTCTCGCTCAACCGCGATCGTGAAAATCTTGAGATAGAGCGGACCTTAGATAGAGCACGCCACGAAGCGAGCACCCGCGCCGCGTCATGACGCATTCAACGCGCGGAACCTTCGCGCTATCTGCGCATCCAATCTCTGGCCCATGAAGACGTTTGTCGAATTCCTGAGATGCTTGCTGTCGCCATATTCGTTCTAGCAGTTGTGCTCGCGCTCGTGGAGGCGCCGGCGCGAAGCTACCCCAGCCGCGCCGAGTGGCGCAATGAGGCCCGCACCAGTTTCGTGCTGGGCGCGGCCGCACTTGCCATCGATATGGCTTTGCCGCGGCCAATCGCTGGCGGAGTTGAGACGACGTTCCTGCTTGCGGCGCTCATCTTTCTGGCGGACGATTTTCTATATTACGTGAGCCACCGGCTTGCGCACGGCGTGGCGTTCTTCTGGGCCTCGCACGCGGTGCATCACTCGCCCCGCCGCTACAATTTCTTGACCGGACTGCGCCAGCCGCCGACCTGGATTTTGACGCCGGCAGCAGTCGCACCGCTTGTTTTGCTGTCGTTAGGCGCGCCGCCAGTGCTCGTCGCCACAAGCGCCGGCGTACGGGGCGTGCATCATTTCCTCATCCACAGTGAACACGTCCGCCGCCTGCCTGGTTGGGTCGAGTTCGCGTTCAACACGCCGTCGCATCACCGGGTGCATCATGGCGTGAGCGCCGACTGCATCGACCGCAACTTTGGCGCCGTACTTATCATCTGGGACCGCCTGTTCGGTACGTTCAGTGCCGAACCCGAGGACGGCGTGCGCCGCTACGGCCTCGTCCACCCGACGGGCGCGGGTGCGTGGCGCACCATGATCGATCCGTGGCGATCGCTTCTGAGGCGCGTCGCTGCAACACAAGGGACCACGCGCAAGCTCGCGCTCATGCTCGCTCCGCCGCGACGCTAGCCGCGTCACGACGATCAAACGAAATCTGGGAACCTAACGGCCGATCACGCCATCCAAGAGATGCACGACGTGCGGCAGTCGCACTTGGCCGCGCGCAACGATCCGATCCTCACCCTTCGATTTAGGAGCATGGAGTTCGCCATGTCGGTTTCAGAAATTTCTCACCCGCTTGTGAGCAGGCGCCTTGCTCTTGGCGCGCCCGCAGCTGCGTTCGCCCTGCTCGCGCCAGTGTCGGCGCGCGCCCATCCAGGACCGCACGAACAAGTCACAACACCTGCCTGCCGCACACCCAGCATGAGTGCGCTCTATAGCGCCATGCAAATGCTTTGGGCGCAGCACATGGAATGGACTTATGCGGCGGTATTCGCGTTCGCGATGGCGCCGTCGGCCTTTGACGCCACGGCTGCTCGGCTGATGCAAAACCAGGCAGACATCGGCGCCGCCATCAAACCTTTCTACGGCGATGGCGCAGGCGACACGCTGACCCGCTTGCTCCAAGAGCACATCGCCGCCGCCGTCGACGTGGTGCGCGCCGCTAAGGCCGGTGACGAGCCGGCAAAGACAAATGCGATCACGACGGCCTATGCGAATGCGCAAGAGATTGCTGACTTCCTCGCCGCCGCCAATTCCAACTGGCCGCAAGACACGGTGCGCGGCATGCTGCGCGCACACATCGACACGACCCTTGTCTATGCAACCTCGCTTCTGCAGGGCCGCTACGCCGAAGGCATCACCGAATACGGCGCCGCCGAAGCGCACATGATGATGCTCGCCGATGCGCTGAGCGCCGGGCTCATCGCCGCCTTTCCAGAGCGCTTCGCGCAATAGGCGTGGGTCCGCTCAGGGCGTTTGGCGGGACAAGCGTTTGATGGGCTCTCACTCGTCCCGCCAAATCTTGGTGCGATCCGCCGCGCGCGATCCGGGAACCTCCGGCCGCCGGCCGCATCCAATGCATGCATAGTTTGGAGGAGCCCCATGCTAGTCATTTCGCTCGCGCTATTTGCCGTTGCCGCGCTGTTCGGCGTGTATATGATCGTGCGCGTGTTCAGGGGCGCGCTGCCGCCGTGGCCCGCCGCCATTCTGCATGGCCTCTTCGCCGCCACGGGCCTTGTGCTTCTGCTCTACAAGGCGTTCGCTTCCGGCGCGCCAGCGCAGATGCTGGTGACCGTCGCGGCCGGCCTCTTGCTAATCGCGGCCTTGGGCGGATTCGCACTCGTCAGCTTTCATCTACGCAAACAAGCCCCGCCGCGGGCGCTGGCCGGTATTCACGCCTTCGTCGCGGTGAGTGGTTTTCTCTGCCTCGCGGCGGCCGCGCTCCTCCCCGCTTGAACGACATGACCCTTCATCCGCTTCACCCCATGCTGGTGCATCTTCCGGTCGCGTGCTGGACCCTGACGCCGCTTTGCGACGCGCTCGCGATTCTGCTTGGAAAAGACGTGTTCTGGCAGGCCAGCGCCCTTATCGCGGCTTTTGGCGCAGTAGGCGGGGCACTCGCCGCAACTGCCGGCGCGATGGATCTGCCGCGCGCACAAGCGAAGGCGGCCAAGCTCGCGCTGATGCATGCAAGTCTTATGGGTGCTGCGTGGGTGCTTGCGGTCATCGGCCTCTTAGGACGCGTCGATCAAACCTATGTGGCGCTATCGCCTGCCCCATGGTGGGCGATAGCGGCAAGCGGGGCGGCGTTCCTGGTGATGATCGCCGGCGCCTGGTTCGGCGGCGAAATGGTGTACTGTCGCGGTGTCGGCGTGCACGAGGATAGCTAGTTGCTGGGGCAAAACCGCAGCGGCGGCCCCGCGAGAGACTTCAAGCGTCCGGCGCCGCCGGCGGCAAGAGGGCGTGCACGACCTTCGCCAATGCCTCGCGCGTAAGCGGCTTGGAGATAAAGGCTTGCCGCGTCCACGCAATCGGCAGGCGCTCACGGCTCAGCCCTGAGCAGAAGACAAACGGCACAGCTCTGCGCTGCAATTCCTCTGCTACGGGAAAGACGAGTTCCGAACCCAAATTAACGTCCAAGACTGCAAAGCACGGTGTGCGAGAAGACAGGTCGCGTTCGGCCGCCTCCACACAATTGGCCCAATGCACATCTTCGAAGCCGAAGTCTCGCAGCAGGCTCTCGAGACACTCTGCGAGGATCGCATCGTCCTCAACGAGAAGCACATGCTGGGCGGCATCGGGTTCGTTCACGCTCAGGTCCCCGACCTCGCCCGGCGGTGGCCAAGCCTCTCTTAGCGATATCGCGCCGCCCTCGTTCTCCCATCTAGAAAGCGCTGCGTTCAAAACAGCCTCCTCGCCGCGAAGCCCGGCGTTTATCTCAACTAACTCTCAAGCTAAGCATCCCAACCCGATCGGCAACTGCGCCAAAGTGCTATGCCCAGATGACACCGACACTCGGGCGTGCGCCTCAGCGCGAGATGAAGGTCGGCACCGAAGAGGTTCTGATCATGGATCGGGTGACGCCGCCGAACAACAACTCCTGCAGACGTGCATGACCGTAGCCGCCCATGACGATCAAGTCGGCGCTGATCGCTTCGGCCTCGCGCAGCAGCAAAGAATCCACCTCTGCGCGGCTCCCGAGGACGGAACGATAATGGCATTGAAGTCCGAGACGGCGCAGGCGGGCGACCAGGTCGGCTGCGGGCAAACCCGCGCCAGGACCAACGTTCACCTCAAAAACCAACACGCGTTCCGCGCCCGTCAGCATGCGTTGAGCGTCGGCGACGGCGCGCGTCGCCTCTCGCGAACCGTCCCAAGCAATGAGAATTGTCTTGCCGAGTACGGCGCCGCGCCAGCCCGGCGGCACCAGCAAGACCGGTCGTCCCGATTCATAGAGAACGCTCTCGAACATGGCGCGCCTAAACGCGGCGTCACGTCCGCCCCGCGGCTGCAACATGATCGTGATGTCGGCGCGGCGCGCCTCTAGGCCAGCGCGATCGATGTCGGCTCCGATTGCGACCTGAATGCGTTTGACGGATACGCGCCCAGGCGCCTCTCGCAGCCTGCGCGCAAGCGCGCTCATCTCGTCCTTCGATGTGGACCGGGGCGCTTCGGGCGCAAGCACCCAAAGCCCTGCATAGACCGCCCCCGCCTCACTCGGCTCCGGCGCCTTATCGAACAGCAACGCCGAGACGGTCGCTGCATGCGCTGTCGCCAGCTGAGCCGCGGCCGCAAGCACAGGCTCGTCCTCGCGCGTCGATACGATCATCGCCAGGACGTCGCCCACGCTCGCCTTCGCGGCGCTCCCCATCTCTGCAATGACCGTGTTCACTCGCGCGATCCCCTCCCCGCCAACTCAGCACGCAATGCATCAACGCTCTGCGCCAGGCGCTCGACAACGCCAAACAACGCCTCCTGGCTGTGCAGCACCGTGTGAGAAACGTCGCCGATGTCGGCGAAATGCCGCGCGCGCGCCATCGGTTCTGAGGTCAGCTTTGACAATCCGTCCGGCATTGGCCGTCCCTTTCATCAGGTCTAGTTTCAACACTCATCGCGGTACGAACGTCGCGATCACGATCAAGCCGAGCATGAGGGCGACCGGCAGCAGAGCAATTTGAACGGCTGCCTCTACATCGCTGCATCTCCCATTAAGGATATCGATCTGCCGTCGATGAGGTTTGAGCGTTACGGACTTGGTTCGGCGCGTCATCCGCAAGAGAACCAATGGCGTGACGAAGAACACCGCTGCGAACGCGGCAACCACGCCCAGTACAAAGCGAACTTCATTACTGACACCGAATGTGACGACAAAAGTCCCAAACAGCGCCGCCCAGGCCGCAAAGAACACGCGCCAAATCCATGGCGGCATGTCTTGAAACGGGCGCTGCTCGCCAGTGCTGGCGCTTGGGCGCTCCAGCCTGGTTTCAGACGCCGGCGCTATTGATGGCGGCGCTTTAGTCGCGTCCTCGCCCGTTTGATCGGCAGCGGCCAAATGATCCAATCGCAAGTCCATGAGTCTGAGTGTTGCGCATGGACGTCCGGGCGAGTTGACAATTCTCAACCGTGCCGCGCTCAAGCGTCGCTGGACGACATGAGCTTTGCGGCCGCACGCAGACCCTCGCGCGCGCGCGCAAGCACACTTTCATCGGCTTGCGTGGAATGAACAGCAAAAGCGGAGAAGCCAAATTGAGGGGCCTCCGGCGCCAAGACAAGACGGCCTTCTTCAAGGTAGGGCGCCACAATGCTTCTACGGAAATAGCCGCTCCCTCCCACGGCTAGAATATAGTCAAGCGCCAAGGGTCCGTAATTCGACGAAAGCACGGGATTGGGAGAATCGGGAAACGCCGCGCCATAGCTCATGGCAAAATCTTCGCCCCATTCCACGTGCGCATAGTCCTCGGCGCCGAGTTCATGCGTGATCGGCGTTGTGCGCACTTTCACCAATTGCTCCGCGAAGAGCAGCTCGCACACCACGCCGGGGCGGCGCGGCGCCGCGTAAAGAACCGCAAGATCCAGCGCGCCATTCTGCACCTGATCCATGAGATCGGCTTCGCTAGCGATCTCAACACGCACCGCAAGTTCGGGACACTCGCGGCGCATCCAGAGCAGCCAGTGACGCAGGAACGGCGCCCACAAAGCAAGTTCTGCACCGAGCGAAACGACGCTCTCGCGCCCCGGAGGCAGCGCCACCGCGTAGCGCGCCCGCTCCCAAACCTGCACCATGGTCGCCGCGAAACGCTGGAATTGCGCGCCCGCCGACGTCAAGCGCGCCCCGGCCTTGTTCCGGACAAACAGCGGCCGTTCGAGTTCGGTCTCCAGCGCCCGGATGCGCGCCGCCACCGCAGTTTGGGTCACGTTGAGGTTGGCGGCCGCGCCGACGAAGCTGCCGCTACGCACCACCTCCAAGAACGTGCGCGCAACGGTGATGTCCATCCAGGCGCCCCTTTAGCCCAACTATATTGGGCTTATAGCGTCATATCATTCGTTTGTCTGCGCTAAAGAGAAGGTCCACTCTGTCCCGCATGGCGCTGAAGCTTGGACAATTGGCTCCGGACTTTGAGCAGGACAGCACCCAAGGTCTCATCCGATTTCATGCTTGGCTGGGACGGTCCTGGGGCGTCCTGTTCAGTCATGCGCGAGACTTCTCGCCGGTGTGCACCACCGAACTTGGCGAGGTCGCGCGCCTCCATGATGAATGGGCGCGCAGGGACGTGAGGGTGATCGCGCTTTCGGTTGATCCCGTCGAAGCGCATCTGAAATGGGAAGCCGACATCCAATCGACGCAAGGCGAGCGACTGCGCTTTCCGATCTTGAGCGATAGCAACCGCTCCGTCGCCCTGCTCTACGGCATGATCCACGAACGGGCGACTTCGCCGGCAACGGCGCGATGCGTCTTCGTCATCGATCCGGCGAAGAAGGTTCGTCTCATCCAGATCTATCCGCCGAGCACCGGGCGCAGCTTCGCTGAGCTCTTGCGGGCGATCGACAGCCTGCAACTGGCCGACGCGCAAAGGGTCGTCACGCCGGCCGATTGGCGTCCCGGCCAGCACGTGTTGATTTCGCCGAGGCTCTCGGATGAGGAAGCGGCGCGGGTCTTCCCGCAGGGGTTCGAAGCACGCAGCCGCTATCTGCGCCTGGTTGACTTGGATAAGGCGCCGTCATGACCAAGCTTCATCCATCCGAGACTTCGTCGCTTGCACATCTCTTGAGGCGTAATCAGGCCTGGGCCGCACGCAAAGTCTTAGCCGATCCCGCTTTCTTCAAGCGTCTCACCACCCAACAGAGACCGTCCTATTTCTGGATTGGCTGCTCGGATAGCCGCGTGCCGGCGACCGAAATAGTAGATCTCGATCCCGGCGAAATGTTCGTTCACCGCAATGTCGCCAATCTCGCCGTCGCAGGCGATCCGAGCTTTGAAGCGGCGCTCGCCTACGCGGTTGACGTGCTCTGCGTGGAGCACGTCATCGTCACTGGCCATTATGGCTGCGGGGGCGTGCTTGCGGCGCGCGATCTTAAGGACGACGAATTGGGACGATGGTTGGCGACGCCGCATGCCCTTTATCGGCGCCAATGCGGGTCCGAAATACATCGATCGTCGAGCAACGACCGTCTCTGCGAACTCAATGTGGTCGATCAAGTCGAGCGACTGCTGACGCATCCGACAATCACACGCGCATGGCGCGCCGGCCGGCGGGCGCCGTGGATACATGGCTGGATCTATTCCATCGCCGATGGGCTCATCACCGAATTGTGCGCGCCGATTGCACCTCTGCCGCAGACGGTCTCATCACATGGCTGACGCATCAGCGCCTCATCGTTTGCCGGAGCTTCCCTATCCAAAGGATGCGCTAGCGCCTTACCTCTCGGCCGAGTCGTTCGACTTCCATTATGGCAATCATCACGCCGCCTACGTGAACCAACTCAACCAGTTGCTGGATGGCCACGAGTGGGCTTCGCTTCCGCTCGCGGATTCCTGCGGACGTATCTGGATCACCTCGTCAGTTGGGAAGAGGCGCTGCAGCGGCTCAGCGGACCGGAGGCGTAGCGGAACGCAATGACGCCGTCATTCAACGTCGACCCCAAGCAGGCAGCACACATTGAAGGCGGCCCCTTGGCGGCGTTGCTCAATGCCATTCCCGGCACAATTCAGTCGCTGGCGCCCGATCAACATCTCACTATGGAAGGGAGCCGCCGCCGCACCGTCATCGGCGTGATCTCCGGCACGCTTCGTTCCTTCCGCATGACGCCCGATGGCCGCCGTCACATTACGCGATTTGTCGACGCTGGCGGCTTGATCGGGCTCGGCGCGCTCAACGCGTTCCGCACTTCCACCGAAGCTGTGACCGTCAGCAGAATCGTATCTTTTAAGGCGAGCGCCCTGGAAGCTGTTATGGAGAGGGACGCAGGCATCCGCGATGCCGTTATCCAATCACTCACCAATGAACTTGTGGCGCGCGATCGTATCCAGTTTCGGCTGGGTCGGCTGTGGTCCGATGAGCGCGTCGCGGACTTTCTATTGGAACGCGCCAGCGCAGGAGAGACCCCCCACGACCACAGCGTTACCCTGCAAATGTCACGCGCAGACATCGCCGACCATCTTGGCGTCACTATCGAAACGATCAGCCGGGCTTTGAGCCGCTTTCAACGCGACGGTCTGCTTCGCATGACGGATGCGCATCATTTCATCATTGTGCGCCGCCGTGCGCTCGCAGCCCTGGCTGAGGGAGACGGCGTCCACGCTACAGAGCACGCCAGATCGGCCGCGCTTGAAACCGCGCCATGAGCTGCAGAATCCCCGCAGCGCATGTGAGAACAAGACGCATTTACGAAGCGCCAGCGGCGGGCGACGGCGAGCGCATCCTCGTCGATCGGCTCTGGCCCCGCGGACTCAGCAAGGAGGCCGCAGCCATCAACCGCTGGCTCCGTGATTTGGCGCCAAGTGATCGGCTCCGCGTCTGGTACGATCACAAGCCCTCGCGGTGGTTAGGGTTTCGCAAGCGCTATGGCGCCGAACTCAGCCGCCAACGCGAAGCATTGAGCGAGCTGCGCGCCGCAGCCCGCGACCGCGTCGTGACCCTGCTCTACGCCGCCCACGATGAGGCGCACAACAACGCCGTCGCCTTGCGAGAAATCCTGCTGGGGCGCTGACAAACAATGCGACTTTACTTGATAAATCTCAAATACCCCCCTTGGCATCGCGCTATCTTGGGGCATCGAAATTGGCGTTCGACCCAGAAAAACAATGAAAGGCAGGTCGAACGATTAGGCGCCCGCCAGTTGGAGTCCCTTCCCTGCGCTGGCGGGCGCCGATTACACAACCGATGCCGTTGCTGGACGCTTTAGCGCTTCGGTCCGGCCGTTACGGCAGCATCCCGATAAGCGGGATGGTCTTCATCGATCAGTCCACCACGGTCTTAGCGCGCTCAATCGTCGGCGCCGCCCACGATCGCTGCGCTCACCTCGGCGGCGAGGGCGTCGAAGTCGCGGACGAATTCGAGACCGATCATCTCCCACACCTGGCCGCGCGTCCGAGCGTCGGCGATGCGGGCTCGTATTTCAGCCTGACGCGCTCGCAGCCGACGCAGTAATGTGCTGTTCTCCGGGTTGTGATGCGTGCCGTGGAACTGCGTGAGCTCGCGCTCCAGCGCATCGAGGCGACTGGACAGAACGTCGAAGGAGTTAATCTCCGCCATAGCGCCAATTTTGGCCCCGGACGCAACTGCCCCGCATGACAATTCGCAAGTCCGCGACCCACGCACCGGATAGAATGGGCTGCCGTTCCTAGAAACAAGCGAGCCAGCCGATCAGCAGCCGAGCCAAGCAAGAAAGGAAGTCCATGCTGTTGGCCGCACGGGTCGTGGCAATTGGCGAGCGCCTTGTTGTGCTTGCGCGAGCCATGACGGACGACGCCAACAAGGCTCACTTGATCGCACACAAGGCGCTGCGGACCCTGCTTCGCAACGATCCCTCCCTGTCGCGGACCGATCCCAGCGCTTTGCGCCGAGCGCTCCGCCTGTCGGTGGCTGCGCTCGCCGCGCGCGGCGGCGGTCCCGTCGTGCGCGCCAGCCGAGCCGACGCCGCCAGTTGAGGGACTAGTCTCGCTTGAATCAACGCGCTGCTAGGCAAAAATCCGGGCCGCTTGCTTGAGGACGGCCAGCGCGAAAGGCGCAAACACCGCAACGGCGCTAAGCAAGGCAAGCACGGCCACCTTATCGACTTCGCCCGTTTTGCGCGCGACTCTTGTCGCGATGCTGGCTGCATTGACGCGTGAATTGACGCGCTTGAGTTCTGACGATGCGTAGGTCATGTGATGTCGTTTCCGATCCCTGGCCCACCCGTTCGGCCGCGGTTAGCGGACTATAAGGTTGAGCGGCTCCAAAGAGGTCGCAGGGGGTTTGATGACCCGCACGATCAGAGCGTGGCCCTCTCGCAGCGACCGCAGTTTATCGATTGATGCGATGTTGCGTGCCGCCCCTAGCTGGACCTGCGCCAGCTAGGGGTTACGCACGCGCTGGGTCGCGAACGCAGCGCGGATCGCCAATATCAGGGTGCGAGGTCATGACGCCGATATTGGAGCAATGTGCAGCGGTTCAAGCGCGCATTCTTGCCGCACGCCAGAACGAAGCAATTGCTCACGGGAAGAGACCGCGCAGTCGTCGCGCTTCCAGGATACGCTGACAAGCAAGGACATAGGCCGCGGTGCGCAGATCGATCCGATCGCGTTGGTGCAGATCCCACACGGCTGCAAACGCATCTTCGAGCACGCGGCGCAGACGCGCGACGATTTCTTCCTCGTCCCACAGCAGCGAACTCGAATCCGTGGCCCATTCGAAATAGGAAACGATGACGCCGCCAGCGTTGGCCAGAACATCTGGCACGACGGGAATGTTTCGCGCCTTGAACACGTCGTCGCCTGCGGGCGTCGTTGGGCCATTCGCGCCTTCGACGACGAATTTCGTCCGCACCCGTTTGGCGACGGCGGCGTCGATCTGGCCCTCCAATGCAGCCGGAATCAGAATATCGGATTGAACATCCCAGAACGAGTCCTTGGCGAGCTCTTCTGCGGCACGATAGTCGCGCAAGCTGCCGCCGCGTCTTAAATGATCTGAAATCGCTGCCGGATCCAAGCCGTCACCATTATGGACGGCGCCCGAAATATCCTGGATGGCGACGATGCGCGCGCCGCTCTCATGCAAGAAGCGCGCAGCGCCGGCGCCGACATTGCCGAAGCCCTGCACTGCCACGCGCGCCCCTTCAAGATCGAGCTTCGCCCGCTCCGCCATCTGCCGCGCGCAGATAAACACACCGCGCCCGGTCGCATCCGCGCGCGCGGGCGAGCCGCCCAAGCTGATCGGCTTGCCCGTGACGACATTGGTCCGAAGCGCGCCTTCGCGGGAGGCATAGGTGTCCATCATCCACGCCATGATCTGCGGGTTGGTGTTAACGTCCGGGGCTGGAATGTCCTTCAGCGGACCGATGAACGAAGCGATTTCGGAGGTGTAGCGCCGCGTCAGCCGCTCGAGTTCGCCGGGCGAGAGCAGGCTAGGATCCGCACGAACGGCGCCCTTGCCGCCGCCGAACGGCACGTTCACGAGCGCTGTCTTGATGGTCATCCAGGCGCTGAGCGCCATGACCTCGGCCAATGAGGCTTCCGGATGAAACCGGACGCCGCCCTTGGCCGGCCCACGGCTCGTATTGTGATGCACGCGATAGCCTTCAAAGTGCGCAATCGCGCCATCATCCATCACGACCGGGACATCGACGATCAAAGCGCGCCGCGGGCGCCGCAACGTGTCGACCCATTCCGACCATTGACCAAGATGAGGCTCCACGCGCGACACCTGCTCCAAGAACATTTCCCACGGACCTGCATCTTGGCTGGCTTGGATGTAAGTGGGGAGGACACGAACCATGACCTTAATTTCCTTGCTGCTAGGGGCCGCCCGAACGTCAGCGGGCGAACGGATGTGCTGTATTGCCGTGATGTCAGAACCGGGTGATCGAGGCGGACTCGCTCTCGTTCTTGGCGCCAACTCTGGCGACGGTCAGCCAATGCGAACGGCCGTCCTCTCCCGTCCATTCGATTGACTGGCCCTCGGAGAGGCCGAGCAACATCGCCCCAACAGTGGTGATGACAGAGATGCGTCCCTGCGCGAAATCTGCGCGATGAGGATCAACGAGAACAAAGTCCCGGTATCGCGCGCCATCATAGTCGAAGGTGACGACGCTATCGATGCCTATCGCGTCCCTTGGCAAGGCCTTTACCGTTCTCGCTCGCGAGAGTTCGACGAACAGGTCGGCAGCGCCGGGCATGCGATCCATCGCCGACAGCGCGAGGTCCACCAAACGCTCGTGCTCGTTGTCCGCCACCACAATCGGCGGACGCTTCTTCGTTGCCGTTTTCAACATGATTATCCTCCGCACGACGGAATCGGCGCGCGCAAACGCGGCGCGCCAAGAACGCGCCGGCACAGCCTGTAGAAATAAGATAAGTTGTCCCCTAGCCGAGACGATGCCGGCTAGGGGTTAGACGCGCGACAGATTGCGAACGATGGCTCGTTCGGCGGAATGAGGGCGCAACAACATAACACGCAGATACTTGGTCCGACGCGCCGCGGTGTCAACCCGTGCGGCGTAACGGCGCTGACACGATGGCGCGATGGAACGTCGCATGCGCTTCGTTTGCGCTCGCGCGACCCGATCTTCGCTGGATGGTGTCGGTCACCAAGGGAGGCGAAAGCGTGGAGTTCACAGCGAACGAGCGATCGTGCGTAGCGCTCGACATCGTCCAACGATCGCGTATTTGGCGCGTCACAGTCGATGGCCGCTTCTATGGTGATTACGTCAAAGAAGACTGGGCGGTCGACGCGGCCCGCGAAGAAGCGCACCGGCTTCGCAAGCATGGCGCGGCCGCCAAAGTCCGGATCATCGACGCCAAGACCAACAACATACGTGTGATCAACGTTTAGCGGGAACTCATGTGACGTGAGGCCCCTCTTTCTGCGTACGGCACGACAGAGTTGACAAATCTCAATCACACGTCGCTCAGGGGCATTAGTCTGGCTACGGTTGATGCGGTTCGGCCTAAAGCGAAGAGAAAGGCAGGTCGAGCAGAGCCAACGCCCGCCAGTTGAAGCCCCCGCGCTGGCGGGCGTCGCGCTTGCCTCCGCCGCACGCGGGCCGAGGCCGCACGTCGTTCCGACAGGAGGTTCAGATCGTGGATCAGTCAGGCAGATCTAGTCTTTCTTCCTCAAGCGAGGGGCGGCCCGCCGACTGGTCCATCGGCTGGGGCGACTTCGTTCGCCACGCCGGCGAGGCCGGCCAAGCGAGCCGCTCCGACCCCATGCTCGTGCACTATTATCAACTCGTGCAATCTTCCAACGACGCGATCATTTCGGTCTCCGTCGACGGCATGATCATCAGCTGGAACCCGGCTGCGGAAGCGGCCTTCGACACGCCGGCCGAGCGCGCGATCGGCGTATCGATCCTCAATGTACTGCCACATCTCGCCTCCGATCATCTCCCCTACCTGATCGGTGAAACGCTGGAGCGGCGGCGCACACATGCTGTTGAGTCGACGCGCCTTCACGCCAATTCGCGCGTGACCGTTTCCATCGTCGCGTCGCCAGTGCTCGAGAACGATCAGGTTGTCGGCGTGTCGTTGATAGCTCGCGACTGTTCGCGCCAGAATCTTGATGATGCGTCCGTACAAGCTGCTTGGGCGTCGAGCGAAGCCTGCCGTTCGCCAATTTAGCTCAAGTTATTTCCACATGAGCGGCTTGAGCACGCCTACGTAAGTCCGCGTGGGATTTGGAGAGGCGCCTCTGCCAGCGGCGGCGGCGCGTCGCAAAGAAGGCTAAGCGCGAGGATCGGCGTTGAACAGATGATGAGGCGCGCTGGAGATGCTCGAAGCGGCCTGAAGGCGAGCCAGGCCTATGAAGCGACCGGTCGTTGCACTCGCCGCTTCGTGTCAAAATGGCTTGCGTCGCCGCGGCGGACGCATCCGAAGATGCTCATTTCAAGCCGAGCATTTCGAAGCTTTATCGCTGCGGCCCTGGAGCAGAAGTTGACCTGCTTCATCTTCCAGACGGACTATTGCGTCTCCACTACGCATGCGAGTGTGATTGGAGATGGATCTTTCCAAAGCCGTTCGCCTCATTGAGGCCAGCCCAGACTTCCGCTTGTTGCGGCGTGTGCCGCAGCCTCGCAACTGGCCGTGCGAAAGCGCAAGCGGCGAAACCCGGCGCGGCGTCTTCATCGACACCGAAACAACGGGGCTCGATCCCGACACCGATGAAGTCATCGAATTGGCCCTGTTGCCATTCGAGTATGAACGCGACACCGGCGCGATCGTGCGTGTCGATGCGGACGCTGCGCTCAATGCCTTCCGTCAGCCCTCCTTCCCGATCCCGCCGGAGAGCAGCAAGATCCACGGCATCACCGATGAGATGGTCAAAGGCCAGGTCATCGATCCGGAGCGCATCAAAGCCATCGTCGAACCCGCGCACCTCGTTCTCGCGCACAACGCCGCCTTCGACCGGCCGATGGTGGAAAAGCACTGGCCCATATTCGAGGAAAAACACTGGGCTTGCTCGTTCGCGGAGATCGACTGGAAGAGCGAAGGCATTGGCTCAGCCAAGCTCGATTATCTCCTGTGGGCGCGCGGCTGGTTTCATGATGGACACCGCGCATTGTCGGATGCCGAAGCCGCGCTCTTCTTGCTCACGCTTCCTCTCCCGACCTCTGGGAGACTTGGCTTAAACGCGCTGCTCGAATGCGCCCGCCGCCAGCTCTGGATCGTCAGAGCGGAAGACACGGCGTTCGAACAACGCGCATCGCTCAAGGCGCGCGGCTATCGCTGGGACGATGGCGAAGGAAAGCGCGTAAAGGCGTGGTGGCAGATGACCAACGATCCCCAAGCCGAACTCGATTGGCTGAGAGCAGATATCTATGGCGACGATCGACACGTGACAGTGCTCAAGACGCCGGCGACGCGGCGTTATTCGTCTCGGCTTTGGGCTGAATAGTCCGCAAAACGGTTATGGAACGCTGCTTCTCACGTAGGACCAAAGCCTTTTCAGGCTGCGACCTGAAACCGCTCAAACCGAACCGCCAAACGGTCACGATCAGGATGGTCCTTCGCGCGGTTCGGAAGCAAGAGCTTCGCGCCTCCAAGACCTTTCAGTGCTTCCAACATCGGACCATCACGTTGAACAAGCAGTTTTTCTGAGACGTGAATGCGAAAGTCAGGATCAATCCCGATAAGATGCGCATCGAGTGCGGCGTGGTGGAGCTTCGATAGCGCTAGACCGTTGGCAACAATTGGTTGGCCCAGCTTCTCGTCTGCGTCGGCGACAATGTGAGCCGCATCAAGCAACATGGCTTCCGGCAAACCCGAAACCGCGCAACGCCCACCGTAGGCGCTCAACACGGCCTGTCGAAATGAAGCTTGATGCAGCCGTTGCTGCACCACCCGCAGCGCATAGCGGCGCTCCGCCTCATTAGCTGGCGCGCCCAGCAGGCCAACGTCAGGCTGGCCGAACGCCACCTGCGTTTTGAGCCCCGGTCCGTCCCAGCTCGCGATGAACGCGGGCATCATCACCTGATAGCGTCCAGGTGCGATCCCAAGAAAGTACATGATCGGAATTCGCTGCTCGCACGCCTCGTGCAGAGCACGGTTATCTGCTGCCTCCGGATCTGTGCCGGTGAAGGCGTAATCGACCGTCTCCTCAGCCTCGAAAAGTTGGCGATGCACCTCACGCTGGTCGTCGTACCAAACTCGGTTGCCAGGCTTTGGAAATACGGTCTTGATCGATAGTAGGAACTTCATCTGCCGCGGCTTAAAAATGCCGCGCCGCGGGTTAATGAGCGCAATCCGCTCGCCCTGAAATACGAAGCCCTGGTTCAAGTCCTCGGCCGTAATAACGTCGCGCGTCTCGTTGAGCTTCCGCACATGGTCGAAAGCGGCTTGGCGCATAAGTGCGTCGGTGACGTCGTCCGCTGACATTGATTTCCCGGCACGAGACTAGCCGCAACCGGCCGCTTAGCCAATCAACCCAACGCTCCGCCCCCGCGACCTTGAAACATCGCGACAATCGTTCGCCGAACTGGGCAAACCGTGTCGAGAGCAGGACGCCCATCAAGTCTCGTCGTCGGTCTCATTTTCGACGGAGGCGGCGCCGCCGAGCGCCTGGAAGCGACGATCAGAGAGCCATTCCAGTCGCTTGGCTTGCGTGAGCAGGACGCGGCGCAAGCCGCCTTGCACTTTGCGCTCAGCAATCACTTGCGTGAGGCGAGCAATGATGAGTGCTCGGCGAGCGATCCGGAAGTCTACGTGCGAACGAAGCTCGAGCACGCGGTCCGATACGATTCTGCCCCTCAGTGACTTGGGCCGCTCCACATCCAAGTCCCCAGCGGGCGGGTCCTTCTCATTGAGAATGGCCTTGAACTGTGACGCCTCGACCGCAAATCGCGTCACCTCCCGCTCAAGTGCGTTGAGGTGCGCGCGTGCGGCCGCGTTTCCCTTATCTGTGTCCTGGAACTGCGGCAGCGGCCACACTTCAATGTCCATGACCTCGAAGGGATCAAGCACCGACATCGCAACCGCGTCAGTGCGCTGGTTGGTCAAATGCCGGCGAATGCGCGTGCGCACCATCTCGTTGGTTTGGCCGACGTAAATGGGCTCGCCGTCATAATCGAAGAAGGCGTAGACGCCCCACTTGAAGTTGCCGATTGGCGCGGAGCGGCCGGGCTCGGTCTCGAACGGCGTGTTGAGGTACGCCGCCAATCCGTTGCGGAGGTCTTCCGTTTCAAACGGCGGCGTATTGTCGGCATCAGCTGACTTGGTCATCGCCCGCGCCTCAGCCTATGCGGCGTGCTTGCGGCGTCCGGATCGGGACCGCGGCTTCGCACTCGTCGCGGCCCTTGTTGTCTTCGGGCTCTTCGCCGCTTTGCTCTTTGAGCCCTTCTTGGCGACCGCCTTTTTTGCGGCCGGCCCTTTGACCTTCGTCGCCGCCGCCTTATGCCTAGCAGGCGCTTTGGCTTTCGCGATCTTCTTGGCAGGCGTTTTTGCGCCTTGCAAAGCAACACGCTTCAAGTGGGGCTCAAGCACCTTCTCAGCGAGATGCTTGATCACGTTCACAACAACGCCGTCGCCAGTCAGGTGATAGGCGTCGTTGTAGCGCGCTGGCAGCTTATACTCATCTGGCAGCCCCATCAGACGTGCCGTCTCTCGCGCAGAGATCAGCCGCGAGCGAACCCTCTTGCCGTCAACAACAAAGATTGTCTGCCGGCTCGAGCCGCCGCCCGGCGTGCGCAGGCATCCAGAAACATCATCAAAGCGCACCTCAACGCGCTGTACTGATTTGCCGTTCTCAGTGCGCGTGCGGCGATACATGCCACCCACCATGCGCCGACCGGCTAACTTCGCGTCTTCGACCTTGGCCAGATTTTTCGCGCTCATCATGCCGAGAAGCTTTTGTGTCTCCTTCGGCGTGTGCCAGCTGACGTCAGATGGGTGATCTTCAATGATGTCGGCAAACCGCGTTTTACGCACCGCCGGCAGCGGCATGCTCCACCAGATCCAATGCTTCTGTAGGCGTTGGGGAAGTTCATTATAGGCGCGCTTCAGCGCAGCCGATCGCCATGCGTCATCCTCGTCATTGAGCAGAGATAGCTGGCGCGGCGCATCTTTGCGCGGGACGGCGACAAAGAAGAGCCGCTGACGCGATTGCGGCACAAAAAGCTGCGCGTCGATCGTCATCGCGCCAACATCGTAACCAAGATCAACGAACGCTTCGATGATGGACTCGAAGTCTTTGCCGTCGCGCGAACTCAGCGTGCCGGCGACGTTCTCCAGCACGATCATTTTTGGAGCGCGCCCAGATGCGCAGAGCTCGCTCATGCGTTCCCAGAACGGCCAGAACGAGCCGGACCGGTCGCCCTTCAAGCCAGCGCCAGCGCCGGCGAGCGACAAATCCTGACAAGGAAACGATGCCCACGCGAGATCGGGCGATGCTTGCGGCAACTGATCTTCACGGACGTTGCGAACATCGCCGACGTAGATTTCTTTGCCGCCCCAATTTTCGATGTAGGCCGCAGCTTTCTTCGGATCGAAATCGTTGGCGAACAGACAGCGCCAGCCAGCGCCCAGCCCGGCACGAACCATGCCGCCGCCCGCGAAGAATTCTAGGAACGTAAACACCGATTTCCCCCGGGGCGCGGAGCTGACAGGCTTCGATTTGGAAGCGATTCTGGTCACCATGGCTCTGCCCCACCCACAAGATGCTGTGGGTTAACGGCCGGAACGCTCACAACTGGTTGTTTCGGCGCGAATTAACAGATTGCACAGTTCGCTTTATGTTCCGTTAACGCGACCTTGTCCACAGGGAAGAACGCGCAATGCCGTGTTGGAATGTTCAGGCGCTGGATCCAGCAAGTCTAGCCTGGCCCGAAGAGGCGGATGCCGCCTCGGATTCACTCGAAGCCAATCACTACTATATGGCCGACGTGCGCCTCGCGCGCTGGGCGGATGTCAACATCGTCCTTGAACGCGAGAGCGCACTGCTCGCCCTGCTAGCCGCTGCCGAAGATGCGGAAACCGAATGGGAGAGCCAGAGCGCCCACATCGCCGCTGACGCCGATTGCGTAGCCGATGAGTTCTTCTCGTCTCTCGACCCAGGCATCGCGTCCACGGCGCTCGCGCTCGGCGCCGCGGGCTGCATTCCGTTTTGGAGTTGCAATGGCGGGGTCTTCGGCGGCGACCACTCATCGCCGGTCCCGATCGTCAGGTTCTTCGCCAAGGCCGAGCACATCACCATGCTGGCGGCAGCCGCCGAGAGCTCTGGCGCCAAACTACATCAGGATGAACACGGCCGCTGCGCAGTGAGCGCAGAGGGAGTTGACGTTATGCGCGCATTTGCACTCGCGCTACGTGACGCGTGCATTCCTGGCTGACTATCTCAATCTTCGTAAGCGGATGACGGCTTGGAACCCCGTTACGGGCCGGTGATTGCGACGGCGACGGCTTCCGCGTGCGCAAACAGATTGAGCCGCTTAAGGTCCTCAATCTGATTGGCGGCGCCATCGAGCAACTGATCGCTGTGAACGACAATCGCCAAGCACTGGGCCCTGCTCACGGCGACATTGAAACGGTTCTTGTTGAATAAGAACGCCGTGCCGCGCGGGGCCTCGCTCCCCCGCGAGGTGGTCATGGACAGAATGACGACAGGCGCTTCTTGGCCCTGGAATTTGTCGACGGTGCCAACAGCGATTTCGGGCGAGAGAGTTTGGCGCAGCAGATTGACCTGCATGTTATAGGGCGCGACCACCAGGATATCTTTGCACTCCAGTTGGCGCACGTCGCCGTTTGAGTTGAGCGACTGCTTCAACAACGTTTCCACCAAATCAGCGATTGCGACCGCCTCCTCCGGCGAGGATTGCAGTGAGCCTTCGTGCTTGGTGCGCACGAATGAAATGCCGGACGGACTGATCGCCGGATGCGCGCCAGCAGAGACGACAAGATGGCGGTCCTTGGTGGAGGGATGAGGGTTGAGGCGCTTGTCGTAGATGGCTTCCGAGATGAAGGTGCAAATGTCGGGATGCATGCGCCGGCTCTCGTTCAGAAGAATGCCTCGGTCGGGCGCGACGGTCGCGGTGCCCGCCAGAAGATAATCCAAACAAGAAAGGCCCGTCTCGCCTGGATGGACACCCTGGATCGGTTGCGCCAACTGCATCTGATCGCCGACTAGAATGAGATTGGTTGCGGCGCCCGCCATCGCCACCAGATGGCCCAGTGAAACCTGCCCGGCTTCATCGACGATGAGATAATCGTATCGAC
This sequence comes from uncultured Terricaulis sp., assembly GCA_964446305.1. GTDB lineage: Bacteria > Pseudomonadota > Alphaproteobacteria > Caulobacterales > Aquidulcibacteraceae > Vitreimonas. The sequence goes on from CAYUOC010000014.1 coordinate 28,638, forward strand.
CGCGCTGATCGGCGCGCGAGAAGAAATAGGCGGTGCCGCCTACCAGAGCGTGATTAGCCGCAACGGCTTTGGAGTCGGTCACCGTCTTGATGTTGGGACCATCGAAATAGGTCTCTGGAACATCTTCGCGGGCTTTCTTGACGCCCAAGAAACTGAAGCTCTGCTCCTTGGCGCGCGCTTCGACCTCTTCCAGCGCTTTGTTGATGGCCTTGTGCGAATTGGACGCGACGCCGATGCGTTTGCCCTTGCGCAAGAGATCGATGACCACCTCCGAAATGGTGTAGGTCTTGCCGGTGCCGGGTGGGCCTTGCACGAAGAGGCAGCTCGCATCGAGATCATTGGCGGCGCGCATGGTTTCTTTGACGAGGTCAGCGCCTTTGGCGGCGATCTCTTCGCCCGGGTCGCGGCCTTTGAGGCGCGGCTTGGCGCGCGAGAGGAAATCCATCAGCGCAGCATCGTCGTCGAGATCACCGGCCGCAAAGCGTTCGGCGAAAGCCAGCACCGCGTCGGGCGGTTCGGGCCGGCTCAGGGGTGATGGGATGAGACTGAAGATCAAGGGGTAGCCATCGCCTGCGCCACGGCGAAGCACCAGCGTGCCTTCGTCGGTATTCAGATCCTTGATCGTGCCGGCGTTTGAAAGCGTGGCGGCGATCCGCGGCGTGTCGGAGACTTTGAGCTTGGTGTCCTGCGGCGGAAAACGAAACGTGATGAGCAAGGACCTCTTGTCGGCGATGGGGGCGACGTTTGCGTCTCTCGTTATGGCGCCTACGCTCTCGGCGTCATCGACAAGTTCCTCATCGGTCCATGATTGGCGTTCGAACATCGCCCAATAGCCAGGTTTGAGCGCGCGCTGGTGAAACCAAATGAGCTCGGCCACCAGTTCGCGGATACGCTCATCGGCAACGCCGCTTCCTCGCACATCCGCAGCTACTTCTTTCTTGTGCTCTTCCTTAGCTTTTCTTTCGACGATTTTTTCAGGTTTTGGGGCAGCGGTTTCGCCGATGATCTGATAATCCGCGTTTGCCGGGCGCAGGCTCTCCAGCCACGCACGCATACGGGCCGTGGAGATACAATCGTCTTTATTGTAGCTCTCGATCGATTCCAGGATTGCAGGCTCGCCGGCCTCGCGCCAGCGCTCATACTCGACGATGCTGCCGGCGGCCGTGGTGACATCGCCGCCGCGCTCGACGCCGTAGATCTTCTCAAGCTCTTTCAGCGAGTAGGATTCAACGCCGGCGCGGAGCCCCTGGCGAACGACGGTTAGCAGGTCAACGAAGCGGCGCTCGCGGAGCATGTCATCCAGTAGGAGCTCACGCGTGGCGTAGCGCATGGCTAGGCGCTTCAGCGCGTTCGGTTCGTAGCGCGCGTAATGATAGATGTGGGCGTTGGGATGCTGCGCGAGATGGGCGGCAAACATATCGACAAGCTGTTCGAACGCCGCTTTCTCCTCTGCTTCACTATGGGCCCAGAGACCGCGGAAGCTTGGTTCGCCATGGCCGACCGGCCCCCAAACGCCAAAGAGATATTCTAAGCCGTCGCCGAAGAAGGGGTCGCCCTCCATGTCGAAATAGAGATCGGCCTGATCCGGTGCAGGCAGAAGGTGAAAGCCGCGCCCCTCTTGGAGCGGCAAGAGCTCAACGGGAATGTTCCCGCTATCGCGCGCCTGCAATTGCAGGCGCGCTTGGGCCGCGAGTTTGGCGACGGTTTTTTCTTCCATACCCGCAACGCTTTGGGGCGGCGCAGTTGCGAGTTGTGTAAGCGTCGCGACGCCAGCGGCCTCTAGCTTCAGCACTTGCGCGAATGAGACGCCGGCGACAAAGAAAACGCTGTCAGCGGCGCGCCACTCCTTTTCGCAACGGCCGCGATAATCGCAGAGCCGGCAGGCTTTGCAGGGGACGGCGCGAGTGTCGTGATCTTTGGTTTGCGCGAAGCCTTCGAACTCGCGCATTAGCCGGCGTAGGATGAACCGGAAATCGCGCAAGTCGAAGGCGACCGGCTCGCCGCCACCGACGCGCAAGATGCCGTCACCGACTTCGTCGCCGATGAGTTTCTCGATGAGATCGGCGTAGAGCGTGAGCTGCAGCACGTGCTCTGGCTTGGGGCGATGGGCGAGCTTGGCGTCTTCAGGCTCGTAGCGCCGGGACTCGCCATCGCGGCGGAGCAGATAGTCGGCGATGCCCATCCAATGCTCATCGGCGAACGCTGCCTGAAAGATGAGCGGCGCACCCGATTTGATGGCGGTCAACGTGGCGGCAACTCTCTCTTCGAGCGGCGCCTTCTCTTCGATGCGGAGGGCTGTGCCCAATTCCGCTTCCAGCGTGGCCAGCACCCTGTCTTCATGTTCGAAACCCTTTTTTCGAACGAGGTCGAGCGTGGGGTCGACGACTGGCTCGGGCTCGACGCCCGCGAGCCAAAGCGCGGACTGATGGGCGCAGCCCAGATGCTTGTTGAGGCGGGAGGCGGAAAGAAGCTTATCCATGATCGTCTGTTTGAGCCGCGCAAACGACAGAAGCGGTCGCAGCCTCTACCCAATGGCGGACTTTGGCGCGGCCGGCTGAGCCTGGTGGTGGGTGACTGCGGTCATCAGCTCCTGCTGCATCAAAGAGCGTAGCTTTTCAGGGGCGATGACCTGAATCTTGGTCTGCCAGGTGAAGAGATGCCAGGCGAGCTCCAACATGCCGCTGGCGCGGAAACGCACGATTCTTGTGCCATCGGGCTCGTCTTCGACAACTTGCTTGGGGTGAAACCGCCAATGTTGGAAATCGTCTAGGCCAGGTTTCAAAATCCGGAGGACGACGTCTTCTTGTTCGCCTTGGAAATAACCGAATGAGGCGCTGGCGAACTCTCTGAGATCGAAATCCGCGGGACGCGGCGCTGCGGCGTCGAGAATGAGCAGATCCTCGATGCGATCGAGACGCCAATTCTTGATGTGGTTGGGTTTTTCCAGTTCGGGGCCGATCAGATAATTCATCCGCCCAAAAATGATGCCATAGGGTGCCACTTCTCGCGTGCGCGCTTCTTTGTCAGGGCTTCTATAAAAGAAACGAACAGCTTTCATGGCGCAATAGGCTTCGCGGAGCGCGATTAGGAGTTCGTCGTTCTCAACGGGCCTGGGACCCGCTTGAACGGCAATGAGCTCGGCCTGCATCAGCGCTTCGAGGTCGGCCGCCACGCGCGTACGCAGCGGCGCCTTCATGGCGGCGCGAACCTTGGCTTCAAGTTCGCCCAACACGCGGGCGTGGTGGGTGAGCCCCTTGCCTTCCATTTCCGCGACGCACTGGTTCAGCGCGTTCAATTCATCGACGGTCGGTGATTGAAAGAACCCATCCAATCCCCCGGAGATGCGGAAGCGTTTGGACGCGCCGTCTTTGATTTCCTCCATCTGTGGAAAGACATGCACCAGCGCGTCGCGCAAGCGCTCGGCGGTGCGCCGGACTACACCGAGTTCCGCAGCCATTTCATCGAGGGTCATTCCTTCGGCGCTCGCCGCCAGACGCCGAGCGAGCATTAACCCCTGCTCGAATCTTTCATGCCGCATGACGGGAAACCTACGACCGCTTTTGACGCATCAGCCTAGCAGAATTGCAACCAGAGATCACCAGTCGGCGGTGATCACATTGGGTCGGAAGCGAAAGGATCAGGGCTATGTCGAACGGAAATACTCAATCAGATCATGATGATGGGGCGCGCGAGCGCCCAGAGCGCGAGCCGCCGTGGAAGTTCAACGTGCAGAACGTGATTATCGAGGTGAGAAAGCCCGAAATCAAAGTGCGCGCTGCAATCGTTGAAGCGGGATTCAGCGTCGAGACGCCGTGGATCATGGTGTTGAAAGTTGCGGGCGAACCCCGCCGCGAGGTCAGCCTCGACGATGTCATCGATCTCCGCAAACCCGGCATCGAAAAGCTTCGCCTGACACCCAAACAAATCAACAATGGTGAAGGCGTTCGCGCGCTTCGGCGCGAGTTTGCGTTGCTACCAAAAGACGAAGTGCTGCTCACGCGCATGAACATCGGTTGGGAGACGGCGCTCGATAACGGGCGCCGTTGGCTCTTGCTTTACGGCTATCCGATGCCTGCAGGTCTTTCGGCGCCCCAAGCCGACATCGCCATTGAAGTCCCCGCAAGCTATCCGGGCGCTCAGCTCGATATGTTCTTCTGCCGGCCGCACGTCAGACTGGCGTCAGGCGCGGGCATTGCCCAGACCGAGCATGTCGAAACTATTTTCGGTGAGGCCTATCAGCGCTGGTCCCGCCACCGCGCATGGGACGCAGCACACGATACGCTCGCCACGCACTTGGCTCTCGTTGATGAGTCGCTCCGCCGGGAAGTAGGCGCATGAACGAGATCTCTCTTCGCATGACGCAACAACATCACGCCGAGCTCAAGGCGCACCTTTTCCCGGGTGATGGGCTTGAGGCTGCGGCGCTGATGCTCTGCAAGGTGTCCCGCGCCAAGCGCGCCAAGTACTTGGTGCGCCACCTCCTGGTCGTGCCGCACGAGGCGTGTCAGCGCCAGCGCGACGCGCTGATTTGGCCGGGTGAGTTCGTCGAACAAGCCCTGACCAGGGCCGAAGACGATGCCCTCGCCATCATCGCGGTGCACTCGCATCCCGGCGGGCTTCTCGCCTTCTCGGCCGCCGATGACGCGAGCGACGCCGATCTCATGCCAGCGATGGCCTGGCGCGGAGATTGCGCGCCGGGGTCGGCCATCATGACCGCGGACGGGCAAATGCGGGTCCGCATTTATGAGGGTCCAAACGCTCGGCCGGCGACGGTTCTGATCGCAGGCAACGACATTGTCGTTCATGACGATGCGTTCGCGGGCGCCGTCTTGCCGTTTACAGGGGATATGACCCAACGCCTCGGGCGCTTGAGCGCCTGCGTGGTTGGAGTCTCCGGTACGGGATCAATAGTTGCCGAGCAGCTGGCGCGCCTCGGCTTTGGCGAACTTGTCCTCATCGATTTCGACCATCTCGAGAAGCGAAACCTCAATCGCATCCTAAACTCGCGCGTGGCTGACCTGGGCCAGCGCAAGGTCGAGATGTTTGCCGCGGCCGTCCGCGCCTATTGCCCCGATTGTCAGGTGCGCATCGTGCCACGGACACTGTCCGACCGCGAGGCAGTCTTGGCTGCAAGCGATGCCGACGTCCTCTTCAGCTGCGTCGACACCGATGAAGGGCGGCATCTGGCTGACCGTATTGCATCGTCATTCTTGATGCCGCTAATCGACATGGGTGTATCGATCCCAACGCGCCGAGGCACGGATGGAACGCCGCAGATCATCGAAGCCTGCGGCCGCGTAGATTATGTGTTTCCAGGAGGAGCTTCGCTCGCGGATCGAGGCGTCTATACGCCGGCATCGCTTGAAGCGGAGTATTTGGCCAAGAATGCGCCCGGCGCACACGCTGATCGCATGGCGGAAGGCTACATAAAGGGCGTCCTTGAAGAAGCGCCGGCGGTCATCACGCTCAACATGCGGGCGGCGTCTGCCGCCGTGATGGAATTCATCGCCCGACTGTTTCCGTTCCGGCATGAGCCGAACATGGCGTTCGCGCGCACTCTCTTTCTCTTGGCGGAAGGCTCCGAAGAGCGCACCGCTGAGAGTGCCTGCCATCGCGCCGAGACGACCCTGATTGGACGCGGCGATGAGAGGCCGCTGCTCGGCTTGCCGGCACTAGAGGCGCCCGCGCAAGGAGCCGCGCGATGAGCCGCTCCCCTCTCTGGTGGCGCAAGTTCAAAGCTTGGCTCGCACCAAGGCGGCAGCTCCTTGTCGTCGAAGACGACACGCTGCCCGCGAATTTGCCGGTTCGCGATCTGGTATTGGCCCGCGACGACGGCGAGGATTGGAGTGTGGGCATGAACTGCCCATGCGGATGCGGAGAGCGGCTGGAACTGATGCTGCTGCCCGACGTAAAGCCGCGTTGGGCAATCGCGGTCGACGCAGACCAAACGCCAAGCCTTCACCCGTCGGTATGGCTGCAATCGGGGTGCCGATCGCATTTCTGGCTCCGAGCGGGCAAGATTTTCTGGTGTGATTAAGGACGGGTTTCGGTCGTGTGCGTACGCGCCGAACCATTGCGCCCGTGCGCCGCGCCCGAACCGTTAGCCTTGGCAGCCCTCTTCGATCGTTTGGCGCGCGGCTTGGGCGCAGGCGCCTGCACCGGCTTGGCAAGCTCCACCAATTTGGTCAGCAACACGGCCGTCGCGCGCGCGTCTTCAAGCGCTGTGTGCCGAAGGCCGCCATTTACCGCGACATTGAAATGGGCCAGCGCTTCATCGAGCCCCGCGCCGCCAAGATTGGAGCGCCCGGCCAGCGCCATGAATCGGAGTATCCCCGCGGTGTCGGTCGAGCGATGCGAAAAGAGCGCGTCGTAGCTCTCGCCGCTTAGGCGGCAGAGACGTCTCAGGAAGCCAATGTCGAAGGCGACGTTGTGGCCCACCAATGGAATTTTGGGTTCGCCCTTGAAGTGCTTCTTCAGAAAGGCGCGGAATTTCTTCATCGCTTCGGCTGGCGGCAGGGCCGTCTTTGCGTGTTCGACCAGATCAATCTTGTTGATGGCCATGGCCTCAATCGTAAGCGAGAGCGTGGGCTCCTTGATCTTCACCTCGAACTCAGCGCCCAGGACGCCGTCATCCCACACCACCGCGCCTAGCGAGAGAATCGAATTGGTCATGGGATCGATGCCGCCGGTTTCGGTGTCGAGCACGAGCATGCGTGTCATCAGTGATCCTCCCAAATCGACTGATTCAGCAGAGCGTCGAACTCCGACTGATCAAGTCTGCCCGCATGCCTCAGCGCCGAGAGCGTTTCCGTGTAGCCAAGCGTAATCGCGCGTTCCGCGGCAGCGCGGTTGAAGTCCATAGGATTACCGAGATTCGCTTGCGGCTCGAACTCGATGAGTTCAGCGGCCAATCTGGGCGCCTCGTCGCCGCCCAGATTGAGGAATTCCTTTTGGACCTTAGCGCCAATTTCCTCTTTCTGCTCAGCGGTCAAGGACAAGGTTCCCAACCAAGAGCGAAATAACGCCACGCGCTGCTGCTGCTTTTCGACTTCCTGATTGATTCGGTGCCAAGCCTTGATGATCGGCCTGGTGTGAACGTGGTGATAGACCTCCTGCGTCCTAAGCAGAATGTCGAGGAACTTGAGCCTCTGCTTCGGCTGGATCGTGCGCGGGGGATCTTGGCTAATGCAGTAGACGACACTCTTTTCAAAGAGTTCCGGCTTGTTCAATTGCTTGGCAAAATAATAGCGCAACACGTAGGCCGCTTCGCGTGTCGGCGTGTGATTGCCGACGCCGCCGTCGACGTACCATCCTCGCTCCATCTGACCATTGTGCTCCACTTCAATCCACACCGGCGGGAAGAAGATCGGAATGGCTGATGAAGCGAGCAGCGCATCGCGGAGCACGTCGTCGCTCCTTACCTTGCGCAAATGTCCGAGGCGACGGGCGCGATCACCCAGCTTTGCATCCTCGGCAACCGCCGCATCGACAAGCGGGTGCTCATAGAAGGCCCTGAGCTCGCCGCGCGTATAGTCGGTCGCAGCGATCACAAGTGGCGCCTGCAAATCATCCAAGCGCACGTTCTCCGCGATTAGCTTCTTGAGCGCCTCGTTCGAATAGATTGAAAACGGTTTGCTCCGGAATATCTTGCTGAGCACCCAGCCCCAGAGCCCGTTTACAAGCGGCGAATGAATCCACGCACCGAGGATGTTGCGATTGTCGGCTGCGCGCCAAAAGCGGATGGCCTCGTCGGCTCCGGCGGATGCCAAGAGGTAAGCATTCAGCGCACCAGCGGAGGCGCCGACATAAATCAGCGGATTCGTGATCTTCTTCTTGGCGCGATAGGCCTCGATCGCCTTGGCCGCGCCAGCGCCATAGGCACCTTTGGCGCCCCCGCCACTGATGACAAGACAGTGATAGACTTCATTTGCCGGCTCGCCATCGGCCATGCATCCGCTCCTGCCTTCCAACGTCTACCAAGTGACCGATGATTCAACCAGAAGGCGCGAAGCCGTTTCATTGACGGAATGTCTGGGTTCGTTTCGGGTAGAACCCAATCGGCGGGCTTCCTGCCGCGTCACGATCAACGGCGCGCCGCGCATCATTCTAAGGACTAGAGAGAATGTGAGTTCAAGCGACTGTGGGCATGGCGTCCCGGACAAGCGCGAACGCGAGCCGCAGTCATGTCCGCTGTCGAAGTCGCGTCGCCGGAGGGAGCGCACTGATCACAAATCAGGTGCTCACGCCTTCGGTTTGTGGCGACGGGCAATCTCAATTGCCTACGCCCTCTTCGGGGTTGGCTAGCGTTCGCGGTTGACGGAAGCGGAAGCGCGAAACAGCTAGCGCACGAGCTGACGCATCCGCGTCAGGGATCGAAGCCCGCAGGGTCGAGACGCGGAGCGGCTCGATCGCGAAGCGGCGAGAGCCCGGCCCCGTAGGGGCGACGCCATTATTTCTTTGAACGCACGTGACGCTCTAAGAGCTTGCTCGGCTCGACACCGATGACCTTCGCCAACTTCTCGATCATATCGATACTGGCGCTGTACACGCTTCGCTCAAGCGCACTGACATAGGTCCGATCGATGTCAGCGTCAGCCGCGAGAGCCTCCTGAGAGAGGCCCGCCGCGATTCGATAGCGACGCAAATTTCGCGCGAAGACTTCGCGAAGTGACATGCCTCCAGGCGACAGCCTTGAGGTGCATTTCACCACGGAGTATACTCGACAATCGCTGAACTATGGCAGGCCAGAAGGCTATGAACGACAGGCAACTCGTGCACGAGGCAATCGCCCGGTCAGGGTGCAAGTGCACGGCGATCGTTGCTGAGCGGCCAGGTGTCTTCGATTTTGCGGTGAGTGCGGCGGGAAACGAGATAGTCGTGCGCCTCGTTGGCAATGCGGCGACTTTCGATCATTCCCAACTCAAAACAATGATCGCTCAAGGCGACTTCACCCGCGCCTTCATCGTCTACACCGCCGAAGACCGCCCACCTCTCACCGGTGAAATAGAATCCTACCCCCTCTCCCGCATCGATGAGCTTGCCGCTCTCCTCGCCAAGGAGAGCACCCCATGAGCTCCACTCTCGACTGGGCCAACCTTTTTGAAGAGGAAGCCCCTCGCCTCATGCGTTTCCTCCGCCGTTTCGGCCCCCGCATCTCTCCTGAAGACATCTCCCAGGACGCCTTCGCCAAGCTCTGTGCTGCAAAGACCGGAGA
>CAYUOC010000015.1:0-10667 GCA_964446305.1 uncultured Terricaulis sp.
ATCCGCTCCTACCCTTCGCTCGGCAACGCCAAGCGCGTGACGTTCGAGTATGTGATGCTGAAGGGCGTCAACGACTCGCTGCCGGAGGCGAAGGCGCTGGTGAAGCTGCTCGCCGGCATCCCTGCCAAGATCAATCTGATCCCGTTCAATCCGTGGCCAGGCACAAACTATGAGTGCTCGGACTGGGCGACGATCGAAGCCTTCGCCGAGGTGCTGAACCGCGCCGGCTATTCCTCACCGATCCGCACGCCGCGCGGCCGCGATATTCTCGCCGCCTGCGGCCAACTGCGCTCCGAAAGCGTGAAACAGCGCGCGAGCGAACGGCTGAAGGCGGAAGCCGCTCAGTAAACGCGAAACCGTGGCAGCAATTGCTTCCGCCGCACGCCCTGAACTCGCCCGTTGACATTATCTGGATTTCTGACGGTAGTGTGCGCCGCCTGGGGCGTTGATGGAGGCACACATGCTTTTGCGTCGAACGTTTTGCCTGCTCGCAGGCGTCGCCACGCTGCTCTGGCCCGGTCACGCGGCAGCGCAAGCCTATCAGATCAATGTCGGCGGCTTGCCGATGTCGTGTTCGTCTTTCGCCGGCGAGCCGGTGATGATTATCGTCAACCCGAACCTGCAGAACGTCGGCGTCGCACACCGCAATTATTACGGCGCGCCAGCCATCGAACTGAACCCATACGTCATGAGCAGCTTCTCACCGCTCGTGCAACAATGGTGGTTTGGTCACGAATGCGCGCACCATGGCCTGCCGCCACAAATGAACACTGAAACCAACGCCGACTGCTTCTCCGTCCGTCAGCTTCGCCAGTACGGCATCCTGAACAATCCTCAGCAGCTGATGGCGTTTCAGTACGAACTTTCGATGCTGCCCGGGTCGCCGATGGGACACCTGCCTGGCCCGATGCGCGCTCAGAACATCATCAACTGCGCACTGTACTGAAGGCCTGGAATGACGCTTCCCACGCTCGAGGCGCCGGGTGCGCTACTGCGCCCGCTCGAACTCAGTGATGCGGAAGCGCTGTTCGCCGCGCATGGCGACGAACGCAGCCACCATTATTGGTCAGGCCCCGCTCATCGTGACGTGGAGCAAACACGCGCCTACATCGCCGACACGCTGGCAATGACTGGCGCTCATGTTTGGGCCATCACCGAGGATGGCGGCGAAGCGCTGGGGCGCATTGCCCTGTTCGTGCAGCGCGAAGGCGTCGGCGAGATTGGGATCATCATGGTCCCGGCGGCGACTGGGCGCGGGCTTGCTTCGAAGGCGCTCAAACTTGTGGTGGACTACGGCTTCGGCCCGCTCGACCTGCATCGCATCGCCGCCGACATCGATCCGGACAACAATGCCTCAATCTCGCTCTTCCTGCGCGGCGGCTTTCAGCGCGAAGGCCTGCTGCGCGGCAATTGGAAAACCCACCTCGGTGTTCGCGACACCGTGATGATGGGCAAGCTGCGGGACTAGCCGCACTCTATCGAACGGGCGAGCGTTAGAGCTCTTCGACGAACTTCAAATTCCGCAAGCCCTCGCCGCTGCGTTCTTTGGCGTTCATCTTGCCGCTGCGGATGCCGTTGATGAGGTCGAGCGCGGTCTTCTTGTTGGGCGGTAGGTCCGCATCAGTCGCGCCGAGCGGCGTCACGCGGTCGCCCCAGCGGACAAGGTGCGCGCAAACGGTGAGCCCCGCGCCGAACGCCGGCATCAGGATGAGCGCGCCAGGCTTCACGCGACCTGCTTCCAGCGCTTCCGCCAACGCCACGGGCACGGTGGCCGCGCTCATATTTCCGTAGCGCTCAACCGTCAGCATGACCTTATCCGCCGACACGCCGCTGCGTGAAACGACGGCGTCGATGATGCGCAGATTGGCCTGGTGCGGGACGACGAGATCGATGTCGTCAGCGGTGACGCCGCATTTGGCCATGACGGCCTGGCTGGCTTGCACCATACCGCCGACGGCGCGTTTGAAAATTTCAGGGCCGTCGAAGTCCCAATCGGTATCGCCCATGGTGATGCCGCGATTAACGTAAGCGGTGCCCATGCCGCGCACCCGCAAGGTTTGACGCGCGTCTGCGATGCAGCCGAGTTGTTCGCCGAGGACACCTTCTTGCTTGTCGCTCGCTTGCACGACGACGGCGGCGCAGCCATCGCCAAAGAGCACCGCGACGTTGCGGTTTTCCCAGTCCATGAACGGCGAGATCCACTCGACGCCGATGACGATGGCGTTCTTCACGACGCCGGTGCGGATCATCGCGGTGGCGGTGGAGAGCGAATAGAGGAAGCTGGTGCAGGCGGTGTTGAGATCGATGGAGGCCGCCTTCGTCGCGCCGATCGCGGCCTGCACGCCGGAGGCGGAGTTCGGCACCTGCTCATCATTGCTGCAGCTGCCGTAGACGATGAGGTCGACGTCCTTCGCATCGAGGCCGGCGCACGCGAGCGCACGTTTGGCCGCGACCACAGCCATCTCGCTGGCGGTGACGTGGCTCACGCGCCGTTCCTTCATGCCGGTGCGCGAGACGATCCATTCGTCGTTCGTGTCGAGGAAAGTGGAGAGGTCAGCGTTGGTCAGAGTGGCCGGCGGCATGCACTTGCCCCAGCCGGTAATTGCCGCATACGTCATTCGAGCGGTCCCTTGTTCTTGTGGCGCTACCGCTAGCAGGCGGCGCGGCGGGCGTCATCTGGGAAGCGATGCTGCGATGCAGTTAGGAGCCAGCTATTTGCGGACGTTCTTACTGAGAATAGCCACGATCAGCAGAACAAAGGCCGCGAGCCTGATCAGGTAAAGCCAGGAGCGCTCCTCATAGGGGAGCGACAACAGGACGGTCAGCGCCGAACTGATCGCGATCAACAGGAACGCCACTGAGAACGCCAGGAACAGGTTGTCGGAGCTGCGTATCCAGAAGCGGAAGAAGAACGCCGAGGCCACGAAGTAGCCCATCGTGATCATGCCGGCGAAGTATTCAGAGTGCGGAAACACTCACTTGATCTCCCAAAGGAAGCCGTGAAGCAGCACGGCTACCGCGGCGAACGCCGCTGCCTGGCGATAGATCAGCAAATCCGTTTCCGGATTTGGAATCACATCGATGACGATGAGGCCGTTCTGGATCGTGAGGAAGAAGAAGCAGAGCGCGCACCAGAACAACAGACGCGAACCGGAGCGCTTGTAAGCCCGAGCCATCAAGAATGTGCAGATGGCGCACGTCAGCAGGCACAGCACATAGACGACGAGCGGCGCGATCACGTCCTGCGGTCTCGCAGCTTGAAGGCGTCGGAAAGCGGTTTGAGTTGCTCGGCCTCACTTGGCCGCGCCGGGTATGACCAGCTCTCCCCCAGCTTCCGATCGAAGTCGGCGGGCTCGAAGCGGCAGAGCCCCGCTTCTGGCGTAAAGGTGAGCTCTCCGAACAGCGGGCCACTGGTTGTGTCGTAGAGATCAACGCGCAGGAAGCGGAAGCCCTTGGCGAGCGTCTTCGCTGCATCGAGCATTTCGTCGAGATGCGGCGGCTTTGGCGCAAGCTCCGGCGTCGCCGGATAGTTCATCTTCAGATCAAGCCGCTTCCACTGGTCATCGTAGAATTGGCGGGTGTGCTTGCGAAAGCGCGCATGGTCGAGCTGGATGAAACGCACATCGCCATCGACAACCCAGAACTTGTAGTCGTCGGGCGATTCCTGTTCTCCGATGAACGGCTCGATCAGGATCTGGCGTTTGACATTGCCGTACGCCCACTCGCGATGGACCATATGATGATCATAGTCACGCCAGCCGTTCGCCGTGCGCGCCGCTTCACGCAGGTTCGAATGCTCGTTGAGAAAAATGATCTGCGCGCTTGAGTGATTGGCCTTCATCACCGCGGGCTTTGGCACCTCGCGGAGGACATCTTCGGTGACCTCTTCGCCGTGCCACAAGGTCGGGATCAGCCAGCGATCGCCGAGCGCATTCGAAACGTATTTCTTGACTTCGACCTTATCCACGAGCTCGGGCGCGCGTGCGTCATGTCCGTCCAATTTGAAGTGCTGCATCTTTTCCGAGAAGAGCTGCGGATTCGCCAAATTGGGGAACCGGCCAAAGACGCGGAAATAATCGAAGCTCACCGCGAGGCGATCCGGGACCCGGCGAAACAATTCCAGGTATGCGAGCTTGGCCGCCCACCGTAGAGAATTGCCCGCCATGATCACACCCGTCGTTGCGCTTGCGCGACAATGCGAATTATGCGGATGAACCAGTTAACGAGTGTTCGCAAGTGATCTCGCTGCGACACCTCGTGCAAACGGCCCGCCAGCGGCGACTCATGCTAGCAACGCGGGCATGGAACCCATCGCACAAGCAACCGCAATCGTTCTCGCTGGCGCTTCGCTCGGCTGGATCGCGCTCTTCTCGTTCGTGCTGGCGCCGGTGGCGTTCAAGCAGTTCGACGCCGGCCGGGCGGAGAGGCTGGTGAAGCATGTCATGAGTTCGGGTCACGGCATTCTGGGGCTGATCGCGTTTGCCTCGGCGATTGCCGCATTGATGGCCGGCGCCGTAGCGGGCGCCTCGGTCGCGGCAGTGGGCGGCGCGTTTGCGTTCATGTGCAAGTTCGCGCTCGCGCCGCGCGACGATAAGCCGATCAAAGGCCATCGCGTGCTCAAGACAGCGCGCATCGTGGCGTCTGGACTGACTGCCTTTATCGCGCCGGTGCTGATCGCCGCGATCGTGCTGACGATGCTGAAGATTTAAGCGGCCGCTGTCGCCTTACCTTCCTGGATTGCGCGCTTGGCGCGTTCGATCCAGGTAGCGACGTCATCAGCCGTCGGCGCCGGCGCTGTGCCCCACGCGCGCTGACCTTCATCCGACAAGCCCCATTGCGCGACGCCTTCACACAACTGCACGGCATCGCTTTCAGCCAGGTCCCGCGCGTCCTGGATCCCGCACGCCACCAGCGCCTGCGCTTCGCGTGACTTCATGCCCGGCACCGTGCACGCAAGCAGCGCTTGCGCCTGCCAATCGCGGATCACCTTGGCTGAGATGTGGCGCGTATCAATCTGCTGCTCGCCCTCTTCCGCATTCATCGCGAGCAAATCGGCAATGGTTTTCACGCCGACAGCTTCGAGACGCTTTGCCGTCTTCGGACCAATCGAGGGCGCCTGCACAACCGGCGCGCCTTCGCTGAGCGTGAATTTCGGCAGCGTCTTCTCGCGCTTGGCTAGCGGCGCGCCTTCCGGAAGTTCGCGCGGCATTTGCTGCTTCGTGGGCGCCGGCAACGCGATGGGTTGCGGTTCCGGCTTGGTCTCCAGCTCGATCGTGCGCACCGGCTTCGCGCGCGGCAAGGCCGGCGCCTTCGTCTTCGAGTCGCGCGCGAGCGCGCCTTCGCCCACTTTCTCACCGGTCTCACGCGGCCATTTGGCGTCCAGCGACGAAAGCGGCGTCTTCAAAACCTCGGCAGCGTGCAGCTCGCGGACAACCTTATCATCCTCGCCCAGCGTCGTGCGAACTTTACCGGTGCGCTGAAACTCTTCGTACTGCGCCTGCACCTCGCGGCGCGAAGCGGCGTTGTCCATCGCCTTGAGCACGGTCTGAATCGGAATCTCGAGCGCCAGGAAGAAGGCCTGCAAGTCGCCGCTCACTTTCGGCGGCCGCACCGCGGCTTCTTCGAAGGCGCGATCGAGGATACGCGCAAGACCGACAGCCGCGTGGCCGACAAGCTTTGCAATCGTGTCCTTCAGTTCCTGATCGAGCCCCGCCGGCGGATCCTTCACGCCCTTTGCGAAGTCGTAGTGGTCGATCACGGTCTCGTAGTGCTGGTTCGACTCGCGCGCGCCGGCGCGCACCATTTCCGCCAGCCACTTCTCGCCGCCCGGGGCGTCCATCTTCGGATAGCCGCCCATGTCGTTTTCAAGGATGCGCTGGAAGGTGGCGTAGGATTTCGAGAAGCTCCACTCGACGGCGCGGTGGATGACGTTCTCTTCTTCCGTTTGGTGCGTGTGGAACGGCTGAATCGGATCGACATAATAATGGCTCATCACGCCAGCCGACCACGCGGCCTGCTTCCAATCTTTCGCCGCCATCGCGCGCACCGTGCGCCGATACCATTCCTCGCAGCTCTCGATCGCCCCGCCCCACTCCTTCTCGCGCACATGCAGGACGTGGTTCTTGAAATCCTTGAACTGCTCATCGGGCGCCTTTGCGCCGGCGAGATAGTCGGCGTGATGGTGCAGCAGCAGGTTGCGCCAGCGCTCAGCGTCCGGGCTCTGCAGGTGTCGCAGCGCATCGACCGCCAAGCGGTGATGGTTTGAACGGCAGCGGCTCGCGAAAACGACCGCATACAATAGCGACATGACTTCCTTGCCCTCGCCCCAGGGATAAACGCGAGGTTAAGAAATCGGGCCGCTTTGGTTAGCGAGGCGTTAACCGCCCCGCACAAGCCCCCAATCTTCGCTGAGAATTCGCACCAGCCGCTCGTGACGCTCCTCGATGGCCTGGAGCGTCCAATCCGGAATCGCGGCGATGTCCTTGCTCAAGGCGTGAATGGGCGCGTTCTTGGTATCGAAATAGACCTTGCGCTTGTCCGGATAAGGATCCACCCCGGCGCGGGCGTTCTGATCGTAGGTCAGCAGCGTCAGGTTGCCGAGGAGATTGGCCAGCTCGCCGCGCAGCGCCGGATCCGGAAAGCGTTCGTTCCACCACGGCCCGCCATTCTTTGGCAGCACATGCTCGACCGTCGCGTCGTCGGTCATGCGCACGATGTTGCCGCCCGGCATCGACGCTTCCAAGCGCATCAGCAACAGGCGGCGCTGACGATCACGCTTTCGCGAACGATTGAGCGTGTAAATGAACTTCGACTGCTCTGAGGGGGTCAACAAAAAAGCGCGTTGGTTGCCCTCGCCCGTGTAGAGCATCTTATCGTCGGCCACATATTTGATGATGTTGGCGTAGCGGGCTTCGCGTTCACGGTTCTCGACGACCGAGAGTTCGCAAGCAAACGTGAAGCGATCGAGCGCCTGGAAGAAACGGCGCGCGCGTTCGTGCTCGCTGGCGTGCTCAGCCAGGAACGCGATTGCGCACGGCGCCCAATCCCACTGCTCCACTTCCTTCATCAGCGCGATGCGGCGGTTCACCTCGGCGCTCGCCGGGCCGACGTCGATCGAACCGGCGAAGATCGCACGCAGCGCATGGGCGTAGCGCGGGAGTTGTTCGAACAGGAACGTTCGCACGCCACCCGCCCGCTCCACCGCGGTGCGGAAAGAGGCCAGATCGCCCGGCGACAAGATCTGCTCACCGTTCAGCAGGAACGGCATCATGTAGAGAAGACGCGCAAAGTTCTCGCGCTCGAACAGATCTTCCGTCTGCTCCCACTTACGGGCTGCGGCGTCGGCCTCGGTGTTGGAGAGGCCTGAGTTCTCCAGCAGATCACTCTTGATGATGTCGGCGCCGGACAACGGCGAGCCGCGCTTGTTCAGCGTGTTGAACACAGTTTGCGCGCAGCCGCGTTCGTCGGCGTCGACAACGTTCAGGGTGCAAGCGCGCACGACGTATGACATGAACGCGTCGACATCGCGGCTTTCCTTGATCTTGCTCAGCTCCGACTCGATCGTGCGCGCGGCGCTGGCGATCAAATCTTTCGAGTCCACTCCGATCTCGGCATGGCGCGCCAGTTCGCTCATGTTCCCCGGCTCCTGCACATAGCCGAGATAGAAGTTCTGATCTTCCTCGCGCAGCAACAAGCGTGGCGTGTTCCCCTCCATAATCAGCGTCTGATATTGCTTGGCGCGGCCAGGAATGCGGTCACGCACATAGGCGAGCATCATCGTCAGCGTCGCCAGGCGTTGCTGGCCGTCGGAAACTTCGAGTTTGCCGTGATTTTTCACGAGCACGATCTGCCCAATGAAATAGAACGTCGCGCCGCGCTCATGGGCGCGCCACAAATCTTGAATGAGTTCGCGGACCTCGCGATCGGTCCATGTGTACGGGCGTTGGTAACGCGGAACCTTGAGCTGCTTGCGCGTAAGCACCGCGCCGAGATTGAGAATTGTCGAGGTCAGCCCGAGGGGCGTGTCGCCGAAAGCGCCGGCCATTAGTGTCTCCCCGCCAGAATTTGTTCTTAGCTGAGAACGTTACGCAGGCGGAGAATGGGCGCAATGTGTGCGCTGGAATAACTCAGCCTCCGCGCATGGAGCGTTCCCCAAAAAGCACGGCGAACTAAAGCGAGAGCTCTGCAACTTCGAAGCTCGGTGCTTCACCGATCTGCGAGAAACTAGAGAAGCCACGCGCCTCGAATGCACGCAGAGATGCACGCGCACTATCTCCGCTTGTGAAACCTGCACGCCGCACGCGTACGGGTCCCTCTTCGGCGATTAGCACATGGGCGAGCCGGCGCGCGATCGCTTCGCCGGAATCCATCCAGACGCACTGGCGCGGCGCGGCGGCGGCAAGTTCGGATACGAGCAGCGGAAAATGGGTGCAGGCGAGCGCGACGACATCAATCTCGCCGCCGCCGGGAGCGCCGAAGAGGCCCCCTATTTCGTCCGCAATTACAGATGGATCGACCGCCTGACCGCCCAGTTTCAGCTCCGCCGCCTCGACGAGGCGGGCTGACCCAAACCGGACCACCCGCTTACCGCCAGCGAACTGGGCGATGAGATCATTCGTGTAGGCGCGCTGTACCGTGGCGGGGGTCGCCAACAGGCCGATGACCCCGGTTCGTGTGAGCGCCGCGGCAGGCTTGATCGGCGGCACCACCCCCACAACCGGGATGCTCAGGGCGGCCCGGATTGGCTCAAGCGCAATGGTAGAAGCCGTGTTGCAGGCCACAACCACGGCCTCCGGCGCCCATTGCTCCACCAGCCGCGAGAGCAAAGCCGGGACGCGCGCCCGCAGCTGCTCGTCGGTTTTCAGGCCGTACGGGAGCCAGGCGTTGTCGGCCGCATAATCCAGCTCGAAGGCATGGCCGGAGGCGGCGATAGCATCGAAAACCGAGAGCCCGCCGACGCCCGAATCAAACACCAGAACGCGCTTTGCGCCGTTAACCATTTGGGCAATCGAACCGCAGCGAGAACGTTAACCAATGCGCTGATTTAGGCCCGCTTTTCCGTTTCGGCCAGCATACGGCGCGCATCTGTGGAAACCTCGCGTTAACCGACTTTGCGGGAATCATAAGCACGGGTAGCAACGCTGGAGTGGGGTTAAACGTCAACGCGCCGAATGGCGCGATTTTGGACTCGGGGTCGGTACTATGAACGCCATCGGCAAATCCTCTGTCGTCTTCGTGACGCTGTCAGGCCTGTTCTGGGGCGGCTGGGTGTTGGGCTCGCAAACGCCCGAAGGCCAGGAGGCCATCGCGCGCGCCTACGCGGCGTACGCCGAGCAGCAAACCACGGCGAACGAGGACCTTTTCGATTCAACCGCGCTTCGCGCCGTCGTCTGCGGCGGCAGCGAAAACGGCGCGCAGCAACCTTGCCTCGCCGTCGTCGCGGGCGGACGCCTCTTCGTTGTCGACGCCGGTTCGGGCGCGGCGGAATCTCTCATTCAACGCGGCGTGCCGATGGCGCGCCTGCAAGCTGTGCTGCTGACCAGCTCGGGCCTCCAGCAGATGTCCGACCTCAGCGAAATGTACGGCCAAGCCACGCGCGGCCGCGATGACGCGCTGCTGCCTGTGTACGGCCCGGCTGACACGCAGCGCATGGTCGATGGCTTGAACCAGGCCGCCGGCATGGATGGCGCCTCGCGTGGCCTGCAGGCCTGGGGCCCCTCACCCGAGCCCGGCCGCTCGGTCATCGTGTTCGAAGGCGACGGCCTCACGGTTTCTGCCTTCACGACACAAGAAGACGCCTTCACTGGCCGCGTCGGCTATCGCTTCGATTATCGCGGCCGCTCGATCGTCGTCGGCGGCGACGGGCGTATGATCGGCGCGGAAGCGGCGGCGAACGCCGATGTCGTGCTTCAGGGCGCGCAGAGCCAGGCGCTCTCGCATCTGCGTCAGCAAGCCAGCATGAGCCCGGCTGAGGTCGCCGCTGAAGCGCGTGACTCGAATGCCGGCCTCGTCGTCCTCACCGGCGCGGGCAACCAGGTCGAAGCCCAAGTGCAGCTGAGCGAGGCGCGCGCCGCGGGCTTCAGCGACGTGGTGTCCGGCCGCGTCGGCACTTTGGTCGAGCTGCCGCTCGACAACATGGAAATCAACGTCCGTCCGCTTTAACGCAGCCAGGATAGACGAGCAGCGAAAGGGGAGCCCACAAGGCTCCCCTTTTTGCTGCCCGCGGCCATCGTTACAGCAATTGAGGCTTGCCGCGACGTTACGCTGGCCTAACACAGTGCGCTCATGCGCCTCCCGCTTGCCCTCGCCGCTCTTGTGCTGATGTTCGCGACGCCCGCCGCGGCTGATCGCTTCGCGCTCACTTATGATGGGCTTGGGCTGGGTTTCGTCCCGGTCGGCGGCGTCACCGTGGACGCCGACGTTTCAGAAGACAGCTACGAGATCTCCGCCTCTCTGCAATCGCGCGGCATCCTCAATCTGTTCGAACGCACGAACATTCAGGCCAGCTCTTCGGGTCTCATCAACAACGGCGCCGTGCGCTGGCGGCGCTACAATCTCGATCACCATTACAGCCGCAAGCGCCGCGTCATCAGCATGTCGGCGGACGAAAGCGGCGCCATCAGCTCGGAGATCGAGCCGATCTATCGCACCTGGGGCGATCCCGCGGC
>CAYUOC010000015.1:10767-32500 GCA_964446305.1 uncultured Terricaulis sp.
GGCGCGACAATCCGGCTCGCTAGCTTCCGCCGCGCGCGCGTTGACGTGGAATACACGTCCGATACATCCGCCACACCTTGACCGCCCGCCGCGCCGCCACCGATCTGCTTGTCGCCGTGATGGAGCGTGGCCGCGCGCTGGAAGATGCGCTCGCGGAAACCCCGAGTTTCAACGCGCTTGAAGGCCGCGACCGCTCGTTTGCGCGCGCACTGACAACAGCGGGCCTGCGCCGCCTCGGCGGCATCGATACCGTGCTTTCGGAATTCCTCGCACGTCCCTTGCCCGACGATGCGGCGCATGCACGCGCACTGCTGCACCTCGGCGCCGCGCAATTGCTGGTGCTCGGCACGCCGGCGCACGCTGCAGTGGGCGAAACGGTCGAGACCGCCAACCATATGCGCGAAGCGCGCGGGTTCGCGAAGCTCATGAACGCCGTGCTGCGCAAGGTGGCGAGCAACGGCCAAGCGATCCTCGATGATCTGCCGCCGGGCGCGGACCTACCGCAATGGCTCTACACGCGGTGGCGCGCGACGTACGGCGAAGCGGCGCCACAGATCGCTGAAGCGCTGCTGAACGAACCGCCCCTCGATCTCAGCGTGAAGCAAGATGCAGAGGGTTGGGCCGAACGGCTCTTTGGCGTGGTGACGCCGACAGGCAGCGTGAGGCTCAGCGAACACCCGCCCATCGATAGCCTGCCGGGCTTCAACGACGGCGCCTGGTGGGTGCAGGACGCGGCGGCTGCGTTGCCGGCCAAGCTGCTCGGCGACGTGCGCGGCAAGC
Organism: uncultured Terricaulis sp.; assembly: GCA_964446305.1. Lineage (GTDB taxonomy): Bacteria > Pseudomonadota > Alphaproteobacteria > Caulobacterales > Aquidulcibacteraceae > Vitreimonas. Next base: position 11,548 of record CAYUOC010000015.1, read on the forward strand.
GCGTGCTCGATCTCTGCGCCGCGCCTGGCGGGAAAACGCTGCAATTGGCTGCGGCTGGCGCGCGCGTCACCGCCGTCGACAAATCCGAAGCGCGCTTGAAGCGGCTGCGGGAGAACCTCGCGCGGACAAAGCTGGAAGCGGAAGTGATCTGCGCCGACGCTTTGGAATTCAGCGCAGAACCGTTCGACGCCGTGCTGCTTGACGCGCCCTGCACGTCCACGGGAACGCTGCGCCGCCATCCCGATGTTGCATGGTTGCGGCGGCCAACAGATGTGCGGGCGCTCGCGGATCTGCAGGCGCAGCTGATCGAGGCCGCCGGCAAGCTTCTGAAACCCGGCGCGCCGCTGGTTTATGCGGTGTGCTCGCTTGAGCCCGAGGAAGGCCCCGGCATTGTCGCGGAAGCGCTGCGGGAAGGTTGGCGGCGCGCGCCGGTGACAAATGAAATCCCAGCCGAGTTCATCACCGCCGATGGCGATATGCGCACGCATCCCGGCCACTGGCCCGAGATTGGCGGCCTCGACGGCTTCTACGCCGCCCGTTTGCTGCGCAGCTAACGCGCGGGGAACCGCCTCGCCTTGCGCCCACTCCCCCGCGCGGGGTACGACACATCATGGCGCGGACGCTCATTTCACCTTCGATATTGGCGGCGGATTTTTCCAAGCTGGGCGAGGAAGTGCGCGCGGCTGAGGAGGCCGGCGCCGACATGATTCACGTCGATGTCATGGACGGCCACTTCGTGCCGAACATCTCGATCGGCCCTGGCGTGGTGAAATCGATCCGCCCGCACTCGAAGCTGCCGTTCGACGTGCATCTGATGATCGCGCCGGTCGATCCGTACATCCAAGCCTTCCGCGACGCAGGCGCGGACATCATCACCGTTCACCCCGAAGCGGGACCGCACCTTCACCGCACGCTGCAAGCGATCCGCGCGACGGGCGCCAAGGCGGGTGTTTCGCTTAATCCCGGCACGCCGGCGGAAGTGATCGATCCGGTGATCGATCTGATCGATCTTGTGCTGGTGATGAGCGTAAACCCCGGCTTCGGCGGCCAAAGCTTCATCGAGACGGCGCTGCCGAAAATCGAAAAGCTGCGGAAGAAGATCGATGCGTCGGGGCGCGACATCATTCTGGAAGTCGATGGCGGCGTGAACGCGAAGAACGCAGCGCGCGTCGTCGCCGCGGGTGCGACGGCTTTGGTCGCCGGCACCGCTGTCTATGGCGGCGATCCAACCGCATACGCGGACAACATCGCCAAGCTTAGAGCCGCCGCGTAATTCGATGAACGCGCCGGTCTCCCCCACCAACCGGCAAGCGAAGCCGGTCGCGGCGAACGATCACTGGCGCGCGAATCCATTCCATCGCATGCGTCTCGGCGACGCCGCGCCTGACCGCATCGGCCGCTGGGGCAACGATCCACGCGTCGGCGACACCGAGCGCGGCCGCGAGATTGGCCGCGGCGTCTGGCGCATTGGCGCTGAACGGTTGCACGGCGATCACCTGTTTCCGTGGCTACCGGCGCATCCCTCGCGCCACTTTACGGCGCGGCTGCATTCGTTTTCGTGGCTCGTTGACCTGGCGGCTGTCGGGCCCTCTGCACATTCGTTCATCGCGCAACTGATCGACGCGTGGGTGAAAGAGCATGGCGAGTGGGACGATCTCGCCTGGGACCCCGAGATCACGGCCGAGCGTCTCTTCGCCTGGCTCTGCTGGGGACGCCCCGCATTCGAGCAAGGCGCGCCGGAGCAGCGCGCATCATTATTGCGTTCAGCGGCGCGGCAAGCGCGTCTGTTGATGATGGCGCAAAGCGAGTTAAGCGAGCGCCATCTCGGCTCGATCAAAGCCGGCGCGGCGCTGGTGCTCGCGGGCGCCGCCGATTTTCCAGAGGGAGAGCGCTTCGCCGAGCAGGGCGAGGAAATGCTCATCGAAGCCTGCGCCAAGCAATTCTATCCCGATGGCGGCCACCTTTCCCGCTCGCCGGAAGCGCTGGCGGAGGCATTGTGCGACCTCGTCACCGCGCGCGACGCCCTCGACGAGCCGCCGCCGATTATCACCGACACGCTGCCGAAGCTCGCCAACATGCTGCGCATGGTGCGGCTGGGCGATGGCGGCTTGGGCTGCTTTCAAGGCGGCGCCGAAGGCTCCGCCGCCACCATCGACGCAACGCTCGCGCGCGTTGGCGGCGAAGTCCGCCCGTTTCAATTCGCGAACCATACCGGCTTTCAGCGCCTCGATGTCGGGCCGATGCGGGCGCTGCTCGACGTTGGCGGCGCACCGCCGCTGAACTACGCCGAACGCGCGCACGCAAGCGCGCTGGCGTTCGAACTTTCCAGCGAAACCGAGCGCCTGATCGTCAATATCGGCGCAACGCGCGAGCTTTCACCCGCCGCGCGCATGGCCGCGCGCGCCACGAACGCCCACTCAACACTCGTGCTTGCCGATGCGCTCTCGGCGAACCTAGACGAACGCCGCGGCGGCGCGCGTCTCAGCGGCCCGCAGCTCGACGAAGTGCGCCGCTCCTCGGACGAAAGCGGCATCACCGTCCAAGGCCGCCACGATGGCTATAAGGAAAAGTACGGGCTCTGGCACCGGCGATACATTTTCGTCGATCACGAAGGCAAAAACCTGCGCGGCATCGATGAACTGATCCGGCCGATGAAACTTAAATCGCCCAATCCGAAGAACGATATTCCCTATGTCGTCCGCTTCCATCTGCACCCGAACGTGCGCGTGCGCATTTCCGAGCATCAGACGGCGCTGCTCGAAACACCCGGCGGTCAGCGCTGGCGCCTTCGCACTGACGCGCCGGCCATCGCCATAGAACCTTCGATCTATTGGGGCGGCGAAATCCCGCGTGAAAGCCACCAAATCACGCTCTCCGGCGAAGCCGATCCGATGGGCCACGGCCTCGCCCCGCCGAACCGCATCCGCTGGGCGTTGGCGCGTGCTTAGACCTTTCGCGCCACGAGGTACGTCCGCATATCTTTCTTTCCCGAGCCGTGCCGCGCGCGTTCTATGAACTCGAATCCGGTTTCGTTTATCTCGCGTTCCAACGCTTCGGCGGAGAAGAAGCCGACATAAGGTGCTTTGCCGAAAGCCTGCATCACCGGGACGAGGAGCCGGATGGCAAAGCCCATCTCTTTCAGCGCCGGCGTCTTCGAAATGAAGAGACCGCCCGGCTTCAACAAGCGATGCACGCCGCGCAGCGCCGCAGCGCGATCCTCAATCAAGTGCAGCAGGTTGAACGCCATGGCGGCGTCAAAGCTCGCATCGGGAAAAGGCGCTGCATCCGGCGTCGCGACGGCGAATTCGACGTTGGCGCACTTCTCAGCCGCCGCCTTCTCGCGGGCAATGGCGATCATTTCCGCTGAAATATCTGTGGCCACGAGCCGCGCGACCGAAGGCGCGAGCTTCAGCGCCGTCGTGCCCGTCCCGCAGCCGAGCTCGATTGCGGCATCTGTGCTTTTCAGAAGCCCGCGGGCATGATCGAGCGTGCGCTCATAGCCCGCCATATCCTCAATCGGACTCTTGGCGTACTTGCGCGCCGCGCGATCCCAGAAACGTGCGTTGTCGACTGGCATGAGGCCGCCTAGCAGAGCGGACGCCAGATTTCAAAGCGGCGCTGCTTGAGTCTGCTCTTCGCCGAACTCAGACGTTGCTCTTCTTCGCGAGGTATTGCGAAAGAGCGTCTGCTCCTGACGCACTGACCCGAAGGGGCTGGGGACCGCCACCTTCTAGGAAATCATCAAAATCTTCCCATTGATCTAGTGAAGATAGCCGAATTTCGTGGTCCTCGTTGCGGTAGCTATGGCGAAACTCCGCAACCTTTCGACCATCGCGGCGGATTTCGTAGAGATAGCTTGCAAAAGCGGCTTCGCCGCCACGCCCCTTACGAATGACTTCAAAAGCAGACATGCCTCGCATCCTGCGAGACCGGGCGAATGTCCGCAACGGGCCAAAAGCAGAATCTATCCCTCACAAAACCCCGCCTCCAGCCAACAAAATCAACGCCCCGCACAAAATCTATCCAACACCTCGCCACCACCCGTATCATGCACCCATCCCTCGCAGCGGGAGGCTCACCGGCTAGCCGAGCCAAGCGAGCGCGAGGGTCGCGATTGAGCGTGATGCGCGGCGAAACTATCCGCCAAGCAGAAGCCCGCGGGAGGCAAGCACGGCTTGCGAACTGAGGGAGCGCACCGGAGCTTCAGGCACAGCTCCGCACGCCGCCGGGACACCGATCCAAGGGAGTGAAAAACCTCCCCGTGACGGCCCGGCGCATAACAATCGCCAAGGGCGCGTGGCGACACGCGGCGATGCATGAAGCATCGCACTCTAGGCACGACCCCAGCGCGTCCCCACGCGCCCTGCTCCCGGCTTTGGGTGCTTCGCTCACACCGAAGCACAGGGCGCCGCAGTGCGCCACACTGGCCCCGCTTCGCCCCGCGGTTCATAAACGCCCCGAATTCCAGTGATTCCCGCGGATAAACTCGATGACAGACATTCTCCCGATCAAGCGCGCCCTCATTTCGGTTTCGGACAAGGCTGGCCTCATTGACCATGCCAAGGCGCTTTCCGCGCTCGGCGCGAAGCTCGTCTCCACCGGCGGCACGCACAAGGCGATCGCGGACGCGGGGATGGCGGTTGAGGATGTCTCAAGCGTCACGGCATTTCCGGAAATGATGGATGGCCGCGTGAAGACGCTGCACCCGAAAGTCCACGGCGGCCTCTTGGCGCTGCGCGACAACGCGGAGCACGCTGCGGCGATGAAGGAGCACGGCATCGAGGGCTTCGATGTGCTCTATGTGAACCTCTACCCCTTCGAAGCCACTGTCGCGCGCGGCGCCGATTTCGAAACATGCATCGAGAACATCGATATTGGCGGCCCGGCGATGATCCGCGCCGCGGCGAAGAATTACGGCTGGATCGCCGTTGCCACCGACGCCGAAGACATGGCCGCGATTCTGGAAGAAGCGAAGGCGCATGGCGGCACCACGCTCGCACTGCGCAAGAAGCTCTCGGCCAAGGCGTTTGCGCGCACCGGCGCTTACGATGCCGCGATCTCCGCGTGGTACGCCGAACAACTCGAAGACAAAGCGCCCGCCTATCGCACGCTCGGCGGCAGGCTGAAGCAATCGCTGCGCTATGGCGAAAACCCGCATCAGAACGCAGCGTTCTACGTCACCGGTGAGAAGCGCTTCGGCGTCGCCACAGCCACGCAGCTTCAGGGCAAAGAGCTGAGCTACAACAATCTCAACGATACCGACGCAGCGTTTGAATTGGTCGCGGAGTTCGACCCGAAGAGCGGCCCGGCGGTTGCGATCATCAAACACGCCAATCCCTGCGGCGTCGCACTCGGCGGTTCGCTCGTCGAAGCCTACAAGCGCGCGCTGGAATGCGATCCGGTTTCCGCCTTCGGCGGCATCGTCGCGCTGAACCAGCGCTTGGACAAAGCGGCTGCCGAAGCGATTGCGGAAATCTTCACTGAAGTGGTCATCGCTCCAGAAGCCGACGACGACGCGGTCGCGGTGTTCGCGAAGAAGAAGAACCTGCGCCTGCTCGTCACCGGCGGCCTGCCCGATCCGGCGGCGCCTGGCTTGTCATTCAAGACCATCGCCGGCGGCTTTCTGGTTCAAAACCGCGACATCGGCCGCGTGACCCGCGCCGATCTGAAGATCGTCACCAAGAAGCAGCCGACGAACGCGGAAATCAGCGACATGCTGTTCGCTTTCACCGTCTGCAAGCATGTAAAGTCGAACGCGATCATCTTCGCCAAGAACGGCCAGACTGCCGGCATCGGCGCCGGCCAGATGAACCGCCGCGACTCCGCCCGCATCGCCGCGCTGCGCGCTGGTGAAGCTGCGGAAATGGCGAAGCTGCCGGCCTCGCTCGCAAAGGGTTCAGCCTGCGCCTCCGACGCGTTCTTCCCCTTCCCCGATGGCTTGCTCCAAGCCGTTGAAGCTGGCGCGTCGTGCGTTATTCAGCCGGGCGGCTCAATCCGCGATGAAGACGTCATCAAGGCCGCCGACGAAGCCGGCATCGCCATGGCCTTCACCGGCATGCGCCACTTCAGGCACTGAGCCGGCTCTGACCTTCGACAAGCTCAGGCCGACGCGGTCTTAACACCGACACTAAAATTGGCGTCACCCTGAGCCTGTCGAAGGGCGACGCCACGCGCTATCGCAACGACGAGGCCGCCGGTGCACTACTCTGCACGGCTAGCGCCGTCGTGATCGCGTTGCGAACTTCTTCCGACGTCGGCTCCGTGCGCGTGTCGAACGCGCGGATGATGCGGCCGTCGCGGCCAATCAGGATCTTGTGGAAGTTCCACCGCGGCACGGCGCTCTCGCCGATCTGCTGCTCGGCCCACACGTAGAAAGGATGACGCTCTGCACCGATGACTTCAGTCTTCGCCGCCATCGGGAAGGTCACGCCGTAGTTCAGCGTGCAGAACTCCTGAATCTCTTCGGCGGAGCCAGGCTCCTGGCCGTTGAAGTTGTTCGCCGGTACGCCGACAATCTCGAACCCTTGCCCATGATATTCGTCGTAGATTGCCTGCAAGCCCTCATACTGCGGCGTGAACCCGCAACGTGACGCCGTGTTCACAACCAGCACGACTTCACCTTGAAACGCCGTCATCGGCACGCGATCGGTCCAGAGCCCCGGAAATGAAAATTGATACGCCGTCGCCGTGTCGGCGCCAGCGGGATCGGGCGCGGCGGCGAAGCGCGTTTGCTGTGCCTGCACCGCGGCGGTGACAGCGGCGCTCCGTTCGGCGGCGACGTCAGGCGCAGGCGGCTCCGGCGCGCGGCTGCACGCAGCTAGTCCGAAGGCGGCGAATGCGAGTATAAGGCGGGTCATGGACATGTGGCTCAGCTCCGCAGCCAGTCTGACGCAACGCCGCGCGCAGCGCCAGCCTTGCGCGACGGCATGCGCGGCCCCCATCTTGGCTGTGTTCTTCTTCGCTTTGGGTTTCTTGATGCCGGTGCAGGCGTTCGCGGAAACGGTTGAGCAGCGCATCGCGCGGCTTGAACCGCACTACACCATCCGCCGGCCCGAGAACGCCAGCGCTCGTGCGCCGGTCGTCATCATGCTGCACGGCTGCGGCGGGCCCCGCCCCTTCATCGATCAAATGGCCGAGGCCGCCGTCGACGCAGGCGCGGCCGCCATCGTGGTGGACTCTTTTGCCCCGCGCCGCATCAGCCGCGTCGCCGCCTTCGCGACCGTCTGCACCGGCGCACGGCTGCAAGGGCGCGAACGCGCCGGCGATCTCTACGCCACGGTGGCCTGGGCGCGCGCCCAGCCTTGGGTGGATGCGGGCCGCATCAGCGTCATCGGCTGGAGCCACGGCGGCTGGACCATCATGGACGCGCTGGCCTTGCGCTCCGGCGAAGAAATGCGGCGCGCGACGGGCCTGGAGAACTTGAGCGACGAACCACTCGAAGGGCTCGCGGCGACGATGATCGTCTATCCCTACACCGGCGTCGGCACCTACACCGGCCATCGCGATTGGCGTATGGCGCCGCGCAGTACGGCGATCATTGCGCAGCGCGACTATATCGTCGGGTCCTCGCGCGCGGCCTTGGAGCGGCAACGCGCCCGGGGCGCACCGATGGACATCCACATCTTCGAGAACGCCACGCATGCGTTCGAAGACGAGCACGCCGAAGATCCACGCGTGCGCTACAATCCGGCCGCGACCGCGCGTGAGCACGATCTGCTGCGCGAGATGATCGCGACGCTCTAGCGGACGGCGGCGACGAGACCGTTGATCTCAGCCGAGATCAACATCAACTTCGCGAACGTCCACGCCCCCTGCCCATCAAGATCGGCAAACGCGGAACGCGCGCGCTGCACGGGTTTGCCGAGGGAGAGCAGCCACTTCTTGGCTTCTTCCGCGACCCAATCATCGCCGGCGTCCTTCGGCGGGGCGCCGATGGCGCGGGCAGCAGCTTCCGCAAGCTTCAGCTGCGCCTCACCAAAATCACCCGCCGCACGGCGTACAACGAGGCGATCCCAATGCTGCTCCAGCTTCATGTTCGTGGCGGCGTCGCGCAGCGCGTCGAGACCGAGCTCGGCGCCGACAACGCAATGCAGCGTCGACGCGGGATGAACCGGCCAGGACGTGTCGCGCGCCAAGTCGGCGACATCGAGCGAAAGCGTCAGAGGCGAGAGCAGCGCCGCTTCGTAGGCCAGATCCTCTGGCGCGCCGAGTTCAAGCAGTGATGCGCGGCGCATCGCGACCCGATCGCGCTCGATCGGACTGAGATCATCCTCAATCGTCGCCCGCTGATCGCGAACGGATTCGAGGTAGCGCTCCACCACCTCGAGAATTGTTGGCGGCGTCTCCGACTCGAACCCCGCGTTGCGCGCGAGGTAGGTCACCGCGCGGCGAAGCGCGCCGCCGACACGCTGGTGCAACGCTATTTGGGCGGAGGCCGACACCTTGTTGTCGAGCGCGTTAATGCGATCGACCATGTCTTCCAATTCGAAGATACGGCGCGCAGCCTCAAAGGAGAGCGCGACGGTCACCGTGCGAGCGCGCGAAATTTCCTTGATGCGATCAACGAACGAAGGCCCGCAGCGGTTGACGAGATCGTCCGCCAATTGGGTGGCTATGATCTCGCGCCGCAGGCGATGGCGCGCCATCTGATCTTCGAACTTCCAGAGCTCCTTCGGGAAGTATTCCTTCAGCGGCGCCTTGAACGCCGGATCGTCCGGCGCGGATGAGGCGACGATCGCGTCGAACAGATTGATCTTCGAATACGCGACGAGCTTGGCCAGCTCCGGCCGCGTGAGGCCGAGTTTAGCGCTGCGCAGCGCGGAGAACTCGCCGGTGAGCGGCAAACCTTCGACGCGACGGGCGAGTTTCCCCTCCGCCTCCAAGCGCTGGATGAAGCGCTCGTGACTGTCCAGATCGTTCACGGCGCTCGCTTGCGCGATCGAGATGGCGCCGGTCTGATCGTAATTATTCATCAGCACCAGCGCGCCGACCTCGTCGGTCATCGATTCAAGCAGCTTGTCGCGCTTGTCTTCCTTCAATGCGCCGGCGCGGATGACGTCACCGAGCAGGATCTTGATGTTGACCTCGTGGTCGGAGGTATCGACGCCGGCGGAGTTATCGATCGCATCGGTGTTGATGCGGCCGCCATTGCGGGCGAACGCGATGCGGCCCTTCTGGGTGACGCCAAGGTTCGCGCCCTCGCCCACAACCAGCGCCTTTACATCCTCGCCATCGACTCGGATGGCGTCATTGGCCTTGTCGCCAACTTCGGCGTGGCTCTCGGCGCGGGCCTTGATGTAGTTGCCGATGCCGCCGAACCACATCAGTTCGCACTCGCTCTTCAGCAGCGCGGACATGAGCTCAAGCGGCGTGACCGACGGCCTATCGATGCCGGTGAGCGCCGCAATTTCCGGGGTCACGTCGATGGATTTGGCGCTGCGCGGGAACACGCCGCCGCCCTTCGAGATGAGCTTCTTGTCGTAATCCTGCCAGGAGGTACGCGGCGTATCGAACAGACGCTTGCGTTCGATGAAGCTCTTTTCGCAATCCTTCGGATTGGGATCGATAAAGATGTCGCGGTGATCGAAGGCGGCGAGAAGGCGGATCTTGCGCGAGAGCAACATGCCGTTCCCGAAGACGTCGCCCGACATGTCGCCGACGCCAATGACCGTGAATTCTTCTTCCTGGATGTTCTTGCCAATTTCGCGGAAGTGGCGCTTCACCGCTTCCCACGCGCCCTTGGCGGTGATGCCCATGGCTTTGTGGTCGTAACCGACAGAACCGCCGGAGGCGAACGCATCGCCCAGCCAGTGGCCGTATTCAGCGCTAATGCCGTTGGCGATATCGGAGAACGTCGCCGTGCCCTTGTCCGCCGCGACTACCAGATACGGATCGGCGTCATCCCAACGTTCGACATCGAGCGGCGGCACGATCTCGTCGCTCTTGATGTTGTCGGTAATGTCCAGGAGGCCGCGGAGGAATGTCTTGTAAGCTTCGACGCCCGCTTCCTGGAAATTCGGCGCGCCGCGCGGCGGCAAGCGCTTCGGGAAGAAGCCGCCCTTCGCACCCACCGGCACGATGATGGCGTTCTTCACTTGCTGCGCCTTTACGAGATCAAGCACTTCGGTACGAAAGTCGTCACGGCGATCCGACCAGCGCAAGCCGCCGCGCGCGACGGCGCCGAAGCGCAAGTGAATGCCTTCTACTTGAGGCGAGGCGACCCAAATCTCACGATACGGCTTCGGCGCCGGCAACTCGGCTACGGCGTGCGAGTCGATCTTGAACGACATGTAGGGCTTTGGCGCGCCATTCGCGTCGATCTGATAATAATTGGTCCGCAGGATCGCTTTCACGAGATGGCCGATGCGGCGTAGTGCGCGATCCTCATCCAAACTCACCACTTCGGTGAGCTTAGATTCGATCATGAATTCGAGCTTGGAGGAGCGCGCCACACGCGTCTCGCGGCTCTCCGGCAGATGCGGATCGAAGCGCGCCTTGAAGAAGGCGAGGATCAGCGCCGCGATCCTCGGGTTGTTCGCCAACGCTTGCTCTTGCATCGTTTGCGTCGGATCGAGGCCAGTCTGCTGGCGATAGCGAGCCAATGCGCGGATGAGCGCGGCTTCGCGCCACGAGCATGGCAGCGTCAAAATGAGTTTGTTGAACCCGTCGCTCTCGGCTCTGCCCGTCCAAACCGCCTGGAACGCCTGTTCGAACAGCGCGCCGGCGCGTTCGAGATCGATTGGCTTGCCGTCGGCGGAGCGGCATTCGATGTCGTGAATGTGGATACGCTGTGCGGTATGAAACGCATCGGCGTGAAGCTGCAGTTCGAAGTTCACTTCGGAATCGACGAACAGCCCCATGTTTTCGAGGATCGGCACCGTGGCTGAAAGCGCCAGAACATCGCCGCGCGCATAGAACTTGCAGCGCATGATGTTTTCCGCATCGCCCGAACGGCGATAGACGCGCGCGCGAATGGTTTCATCCTCATGCGCGCTCATGATCTCAGCGGTATCGATCAGCGCTTCATCGACGGCGTAGCGCTCGCGGTAGGCTGCCGTGAAGGCGCCGTTGAAGCGGTTGATCGCCTCTTCCCGCGCGCCGGTGTCAAAGCGCTCCGAGCGCATCAACGCCTGGCCGTAATCGTCTTCCCAGGTTCGTGTCAGCGCCGCGATATCGAGATCGAGGGCGCGCAGATCCGGATCGGGGCGCGTCTTGTCGATCTCGCCGATCACGAACAGCACGCGTGCGAGCTGGCCTTCGCCGAGTTGCGGCTGGAAACTCTCTACTTCCCCGCCGTAATAGTTGGCGATCAGCTTGCCCGCGGCCTCGCGAACGTCGGTGTCGTAGCGATCCTTCGGCACATAAACGAGCGCGGTGACAAAGCGGTTGAAGCGGTCGCGGCGCAAGAACACGCGCGCGCGCGGGCGATCGAGCAGGTGCAGGACGCCTCGCGCGGTTTCCAGAAGCTCTTCACGGCTGATCTGCCAGAGCTCTTCGCGCGGGTAGTATTCGATGATCTTGCGCAGCGTCTTGGCGTTGTGGCCGCCGGGCGCAAAGCCGGCCTGATGCATCACCCACTCCGCCTTCTTGCGCAGCATCGGGATGTTGCGTGTCGGCTCGGTAAAGCTCTCGCTGGTGAAAAGGCCGACGAAACGGATTTCACCGATCGCCTCGCCCTGATCGTTGTAGCGCTTCACGCCGATATAGTCGGCAGTGGCGCGGCGGTGGACACGCGCGCGCAGTGTGGATTTCGCCACGATCAGCGGCGTCGGCTCCGCGACTAGGCGCTTCAATTCGGGCGTCAGCACCATCGGCTCGGCCGAGGTACGCAGCACATAGCGATCCATGTCGCGCAGCACGCCGAAGCATGTGTCTTCGATGATGTCCGGCTCGTGCGGGGTCAACGCGCCCTTGGCGTCACGGACATATTGGTAGTCGCGGGCGCCCAGGAATGTGAACTTGTCGGCTGCGAGCCAACGCAGCAGCGCCACGGCTTCGGCCACATCGCTTGGCGCGGCGTTCGACTTCGCCTTCTCAAGCTCATCGGCGCTATCGAGCATGCGCTTGCGCATGGCCTGGAAGTCGGCGACCGAGACGCGGACATCGGCCAGCGAGGCGCGGACGCCATCAAGCAATTCCTTGCTCTTCATCGCCGAGAGCCGCGGCACATGAATCTGGATGAGGGAGTCTCGTCCCTGCCCTTTCGCCGCCGGCGCCATCGGGTGGAACATGGCGAGCGAGGGAATGCCCTGATCGGCCAGTTCGCCCATGACCGAGTCCACGAGGAACGGCATGTCGGGACCCGCAATCTCAAGAATGTCGCGGTCGAGATGCTTGCCGCCGACGCCCACGCCCTGGCGGATGCGGATGCATTGCTCGTCGCACTCGCGTTCACCGCGCCAGATCCAGAAATCGTGCGCGAGCGCCGCGAAGTCCTCGACCGAAAGATCGCCCAGTTCGTCGTCCGAGGCGTCCTCGTAGAGGCCTCTCAGGAACGTTTCAGCGGCAGCGTCGATGGTGCCGTTTGCGCGGAACGCGGGCCACGGCCCTTTCGCAGCCTGATCGACAAATTGGTCAGCGGTTTTCGGGAGTTCCTGGCGCGCAGTAGCGGCGTCCATGAGGCGTTTCCTTATTTTGGCGCGAACCTACTCGCCCCGCCGTCAACTTCAACCGTCCGGACACCGCCATTTGGTCTCAGGAGCGGGTCCGAGGTGTGCATCGGCGCATGGCCCGGAACGCGGGCGCGCTTTGTAGCGTTGGCCGTACGATGTTCGCCCGAGAATACCTCTCCGTTGTCTCCCGCTGGGCGCGCGACCAGCTGCGCCACGAGGTTCAGACGCCCGAGAACCGCCACCACCTCCGCCAACTGATCGAGGCAACGGAGGCGCTTGGCGCGCAGCTTCCGGCGACCCGCGACGCACCCGAGAACGTCGTCGCGCTCGATGCCTATCGGCGCCGCGCGTCGTAGAATTCGAATTTCAGGAAATTGGCGGCGCCGCCGGACGGGGACAAGCTGTCCGACGGCGCCTGCAGGCCTCGCAGCAGGCTGGGTGGGGGACGCACGCGGAGGCCTGTTCCGTGGAGACGGCCGCTTCGCGCTGGTTGAAAGCCCCCCATGAGCCCACGCACGCAAATCGACACGTCAGTAACTGACGTGAACGCGCGCCGAGACGGGAGCGAAACTAAGTTGCGTTTGCCGAAACGCCCCTAGCCCCGGCGACGTTCTTCACAGCCAGCGATACATGTTCGTCGCCGATTCGCAACATCAATTTGATCCGGCTTCGGACTTACTCACGCGCGTCGTTTCGGGTGTCGGTTTGCCATCGGCCGAGAGCAAAATCGCGATCCATCGCGTCGATGGAAATTGCGCCAATACAATCATGATCATGACTGTCATCGGCGCAGCGAGAAAGGCGCCAACGATGCCCCACACCAAACCCCAGATCGACAATGCGAGGAGCACGACCACTGCAGAAAGATTGAGTGAATCTCCTGTCATCCGCGGCTGAACGAAATTGCCGATAGCGAATTGCCAGAAGCCCACGCCGGCAAACACCGCAACAACCGGCCCGAGCGTTGGAAATTGCACAAGCGCAACGGCCGTCGTGAGCACCGTGGCGGCGATCGAGCCAATGGTCGGGATGTAGTTGAGAAAGAAAATCAAGAAGGACCAGAACAGCGCGTTTTCCAGCCCAATGATCTTGAGCGTGGCGTAGGTGAGCGCGGTGATGACGAGGCTCATAACCGTCTGCACCCACAAATAGCGTTCCATCGACTCCCGGATGCGCGCCAGCACGTCGCGTGCTGCCTCCCGCTGGCCTTTGCCACGGAAGATGAAGTCGAGCTTGTCCTTCATCACCGCTGAAGCCGGGAACAGGAAGGCCAAATAGATCAGCGTGAACGTGGCGGCGGAGGCGAAGTTCTGGAGGCTGCCGCCGATTTCGGCGGTGAGCCGGTTATCCGGGTTGGCCTGCGCCACCAAATCGCGAACCGTGGGCGCCATGCCCGGCGCTCCGATGGCTTGGTGCGCCTGGCTGATCACCTGGTTCAGCCGAAATTCGTAGCGGCCGGCGTCACTCAGAATGTGAGCCAAATTGTCGATGACGACGAAACTGATCAGCGCAACCAGGCTCAGCACGAGCACCAGGGCGATCGGCAGCGCCAGCCAGCGCGGCGTGAATGGGATGCGTTTGTCGAGCGTCTCTGAGAGACCATCGATGGCGAGCCAAAGGATCATCGCCATAGCGAACTGAGTAAGCGGCTCTCGGAAAAAATAGAGCCCAACCGCGATCACGCCAGTGGCGACGATCCAGAGCGCCCCGCGTTGCGAAATATCCAGACTTGCCATGCGCCCTCTTGCTTTGCGCGCCGCTGCGGCGCAAGGCCCGGGTTGGCCGGAAAGGCCCGTTGCGCCAATCTGTTGGCGAAGCAGGAGTCGCAAGAATGGCGGAAACGATCGAGATTGGCCTGGCGCCAGAAGGCGTGCAGGGCTTGGCGCTGAAGCGCGCCAACCGCCACGGGCTGATCGCCGGCGCGACGGGAACCGGCAAAACCGTAACGCTGCAAGTCTTGGCCGAAGCGTTCGCACGCGAAGGCGTCAACGTGTTTGCCGCCGACATTAAGGGCGACCTCTCCGGCTGCGCCGCCGTCAGCGATCCTCCGCCCGGCTGGGCCGTCGCGCGCGCAACCGAAATCAACATGCCGCTGACGCCGGAAGCGCAGCCGGCTGTGTTCTGGGATGTCTATGGCGAACTGGGGCATCCGGTGCGGACAACCGTGACCGAGATGGGCCCGGTGCTGATGGGCCGCGTGCTCGAAGCGACGGACGCCCAGGAAGGCGCGCTGACCATCGCCTTCCGCATCGCCGATGATTGGCTGAACGAAGGCAAGAACGAAGGACTGCTGCTCGATCTCAACGACCTGCGGGCGCTGCTGACCTATCTCTCCGACAATTCCGAGGAGGTCGGCAAGAAGTACGGGCTTGTCACGCCGCAATCGATCGCGGCGCTGCAGCGCAAAGTACTGCAGCTTGAGATGGACGGCGCCGACCGCTTCTTCGGCGAGCCGGCCTTCAAGCTCGAAGAGCTTCTGCGCACCCGCCCCGACGGTAAAGGCACGATCAATGTGCTGGCGTCTGAGCGCCTGGTGCAAAGCCCGCGCCTCTACTCGGCGTTTTTGCTCTGGCTGATGAGCGAACTCTGGGAAGAGCTGCCGGAAGTGGGCGATATGGATAAGCCGAAGCTCGTCTTCTTCTTCGACGAAGCCCACCTCCTCTTCCGCGACGCGCCCAAGGAGCTGATCAACAAGGTCGAGCAAGTGGTGCGGCTGATCCGCTCCAAGGGCGTCGGCATCTATTTCGTCACGCAATCACCGACGGATATTCCGGAGACGGTGCTGGCGCAGCTTGGCAACCGCTTCCAGCACGCACTGCGTGCTTATACGCCGACAGATCAAAAGGCCGTCCGCGCCGCGGCACAGTCGTTCCGCGCCAACGCGAACGTCGACGTCGCAAAGGAGATCCAGGAGCTCGGCGTCGGCGAAGCCTTGGTTTCGACGCTCGACGCGAAAGGCGCGCCAACGCCGGTGGCGCGCACCAAAGTGCGTCCGCCAAACAGCCAAGTCGGCCCGATTCTTCCAGCGCAGCGCGAAGCGCTGATGAAGGCCAACACAACAGGCCGCGCCTACGAGAAGGCGGTGGACCGCGTCAGCGCCCACGAAATCCTCGGCAAGCGCGCGGCGCAATTGGCGGAAGCCGAGGAACGCGAAGAAGAACGCAAGGCGCGCGAGAAGGAAGCGACGCGCTCATCCCGCTCGCGCTCGACCGGCGGCGCGACGCGTTCACGCTCCCGCAGCAGCTCGCGCACGACGCCACTTGAGCGCCAAGGCGGGCGTGTCGCCAGCGGCGTGTTCAACACGATCGTGCGCGAAATCATGCGCGGAATTCTCGGCACGCCGTCGCGACGGAGACGCTAGAGCTGGAGGGAGCTATGGAGCTGAGCCTGAGCAATCCGCTGTTCGCGACGTACGTCGTCGCGGCATCGCTAATGATCTTAAAGGCCGTCGGCATGTCGTGGCTGACGGTACAGCGGATGATGCGCGCGAACGGCGGCTTCCGGGCGCCAGAAGATTTGCGCAAGACGCCGCTCAACCCCAATCCGGACCCCTCGCAGCTCGCGCCGAACGAAAGCGTCGAGCGCATTCGCCGCATTCAGCAGAACGATCTCGAGAACCTGCCGTTCTTCCTTGTCGCCGGACTTCTCTTCATTGCGACGTCGCCGTCGCTCGTGCTGGCGCAGTGGCTGCTCTACGGCTACGTCGTCTCCCGCTTCCTGCACTTCCTCGCTTATCTGACAGCGCAGACACACGACGCCCGGGCAACGCTTTGGACGATCGGCTCACTCATTCTGATCTTCATGACGGGCTGGGCGCTCATCGCCGCACTCAACGCGCTCTAGTCCACAATCCCGCTCTTCCACTCCGCGTCCCGGCGCGGCAGCGCGAGATAAGCTTCGCTCCGCATCTCCATGAGGCGCGAGGCCGTGCGTTCGAACTCGAAGCTTTGATCGCCGGCGGGATAAAGGTCCTGCGGCTGCGCTTCGGCGGAAGCCACCAGCTTCACTTTGCCTTCGTAGAGCGCGTCGATCAGCGTGCGAAAGCGCGCCGCCTCCTCTCGCATCGATGGCGTCAGGCGCGGGATGTTTTCCAGCAACACGGTATGAAAGCGCTCGGCGACCTCGAGATAATCCGCCGCGCCAAGCGCGCGGGCGCAAAGCTCTTCGAAGCTGAAGCGCGCGACGCCGGCGGCTTGACGCTCCACCCGCAACGTGCGCCCGCTCACATCCAGCACAACAAGATGCGGAACGGCGCCGGCGGTGAGCCGTTTCCAGGCGCGCTCCATCGACTCGTCGGCGGCCGGTCCGAGCGGCGCGTAATAGACCGGCGCGGCCATCAACTGGCGCAGGCGAAAATCCTGCGGTCCCGCGATCTCAACGACATCAAGCTCGCGTTTCAGCAGATCGATGAAGGGCAGGAAGAGTTGGCGGTTGATGCCGTTCTTGTAGAGATCGTCCGGTAGGCGGTTCGAGGTCGCCACGATCACCACGTCCTCGGCGAACAACCGTTCGAACAGGCGGCCAAGGATCATCGCGTCGGCAATGTCGGTGACTTGAATTTCGTCGAAGCAAAGAAGGCTGGCTTCGGCGGCGATCGCCTTGGCGGCGTCGGCGATCAGATGATCCTGCGCGCCGCCGCGCTCGCGCGCTTTGCGCAAGAATGCATGCTGCTGGAGCATGAATTCGTGGAAGTGGACGCGGCGCTTCTTTTTGACCGGCGCCGCCTCGAAAAACAGGTCGAGCAACATCGACTTGCCGCGCCCGACCGGCCCCCAGAAATAGAGCCCGCGCGGCGGCTTAGCCTTGAACGGCCAGCCACCCGGCTTCCAGCGCTCCAGCGCCTGGGTCAGCACGTCCAAGCGTTCGGCCGCCGCCGCCTGATCGGCGTCGGGTGCGAGTTCGCCGTTGGCCAGGCGCTGGCGGTACGCGGCCAGAAGCGAAGTCATTGCATCCCCAGGGTGATTTGCGCCGCAAAAAAGCCTGCTCGAGCGGGTGAAGGCAAGCCCCGAACCCCCTTTGCGCGGGTTTCGCGCCGTGCTTCCCTGACGTTCGGCTTTCGAGTCGCGAGAAAAACAGTCCCATGACGGACATCACCGCTACGCACACCCAGAGCCATCCCCTCGTTCGGCCAAAGCACATTGTCGATGTGCTGATTGAAGAGCGCGCGCCGAAACTCTCATCCAGCGCGGCGTGGCCGGTGCTACGGCCGGTGCTCTATACGGTGCTGAACTACAACAAAGCCGTGCGCATGGCCGACATGATCGCGCCAATGAGCGGGCGCGAGGCGCTGGAGTCGATCTCCGATCTGCTGTCGGTGAAGCCGGTCGCCACCGGACTAGAGCGTATGCCGAAGCACGGCGCGTTCATCATCCTCGCCAACCATCCGACCGGCATCACCGACGGCATTGCACTTTACGACGCCGTGAAGCCTGAACGGCCGGACGTGTTGTTCTACGCAAATTCGGACGCCGAGCGTGTGTGCCCGCGCTTCAATGAAACGCTGATACCGGTGGAGTGGGTGCAGGCGAAGCGCACACGCGAACGCACGCGCCTCACTCTGAAAATGACGGACGAGGCCTTCGAAGCAAACCGCCCGCTCGCGATTTTCCCGGCCGGGCGCCTTGCCCGAATGCGCGACGGGACGTTGCGCGATCCGGAATGGATGCCGACAGCCGCTTCGCTTGCGCGCAAGTACGAGCTGCCGATCCTGCCGGTGCACATGTCCGGCCCCTTCTCGTTCTGGTTCCACACGTTTGCGCAATTCTCGGCTGAACTGCGCGACATCACCTTGTTTCACGAATTGCTCAACAAGCAGGGCAAAACGTACAATCTAACGTTCGGCCCGCTCATTCCGCACGAACACGCGGCGGGGGATGCCGCCAACGTCATTCGCAAGCTGAAATACTACATCGAGCGCGTGCTGCCGCATGCGCCCGACACAGCGTTCGATCCGAACGGACCCGAGTGCGATTGGCGCGATCCGCCCAAGGTTCAGACTTAAAATCTCCTGATTGTGAAAAATTGGCCATAGACGCAGCGCGCGACGCGGCGCAGGATGCTTCGTGCGAGGGGCGGGTTTGGGAGAAGAGGACTTCCATGCGCGCCCGAGTGCTGGCGATTGCGGTTTGGACGGCGACAGCCGTCGGCGCGTTCGCGATTCCCTATATTCCGCCGCCACAACCCGTGTACGAGGCGCCGATCGATCGCGCGCTCGCCAACGTGCAAGCGATGGAGGGGCTCGAGCCGGTTCAGCGCGAACTCCTGCTAGGGCGCTTGAACCTTCTTGCGTACGCGCGTGACGATGCGGCCTTCACCTATGTGACCGAGACCAATCTGCTCAGCCCTGCAGGCAGCGTCCTCTGCAGCGAAGTCGCAAATATGCACCATCGGCAATCGCCCGAAGACACGCAAACGTTCGGTCCGGACGATCGTTGCGCTGCGTTCCACTTCGCACTTGGTCCGCAGCAAGAGACACCCGAAACGGCACCAACAACACCGAGTGAAGGCGCGTTGGCGCGTCTGAGCGCGGCGCGGGAGCACTATACGCGCGCGCTACGGGCGGAGCCTAACAATCTGCGCGCACGACTCGGGTACGCCTATGTGCTTGATCGGCTTGGCCGCACTGGCGATGCGCGCCGCGAACTGCGCACGATCATCAAAAAAGGCCTGCCCCGCCTCTCCGCGCCGCAATCGGAGTGGGAAGATCACGCGGTGCTCACTGAAACGGCCGAGCACCTCAGCCATCTCGCCACCTCGCGCAACGATCGCGCCCGCATTCAACGCCTGCGCACGCGCCTCGAGGCAAGCCAGCCGATCGTTTATGTGACGCCGATCGTTGTGCCGATGCGTGATCTCGCGTTTTCGCGGCTGATCGATGAGAGTTCACCTGTTGCGTTCGATTTCGCAGGAACCGGTGATCGCCGCGCGCAAGGCTGGCTGACGCCGGACGCCGCGTGGCTGGTGTGGGACCCCGAATGGCGCGGCCAGATCAATTCAGGCTTCGACTTGATCGGCCAGCGCACTTGGAGCGTGTTCTGGAGCGATGGCTTTGAGGCGTTGCGTGCGCTCGACGACAATCGCGACGGCGAACTCACCGGCGGCGAATTGGGCGGCTTGGCGCTGTGGCGCGATGAAAACCGCAATGGCGTCAGCGATCCGGGCGAAGTTATTCCCGCGAACGTGCACGGCATTGCCGGGCTCGCGGTGCGCGGGGACCCAACACGGCCCGGCTTGATCACGGCGCCGAACGGTGTGCGCTTCGATGACGGCTCAACGCGGCCTCTGTACGATTGGACGCCGGGCCTCGGCCGCGCGCCGGTGAGCTAGTCTTTGCCGACGCCGACGGCGGCGCCGCTGGAGTGCACTTGGTCGACGCCGCTTGCGGTCGCATCAAGACTGTTCGCGCGCGCGATGTCGCCGATCATCACGGCTGAAGGTTTTATCGCACGCGCCATGGTGCGGCGATCGACGCCGACGAGGCCGAACGTGGGTGCGTAGCCACTCATCCACTCGAAATTGTCGAGCAGCGTCCAATAGACGTAGCCGCGAATATCGACGCCATCGGCCATCGCCGCGCTGACGCTTTCGAGCGCGCTGCGGATGAAGGCACGGCGGCGGCTATCGTCCCGCGTGGCGATGCCGGATTCGGTGACGATCAGCGGTATCCTCGTCGCCGCCCAGGCGTCACGGCAGGCGACGCCGAGCGCCTCGGGCCGATATTCGTAGCCCATTTGCGTGAGCTCGACACCGGGCGGCGGGCGGCGTGTGTACTTGCCGTCCGGACCGAAGCGCATGCGCGAATAGGTTTGAACGCCGAGAAAATCGTCGCGCTTCGCCGCTTCGTAATACGGTGCATAGACGCGTTGCTTGTATGCTGCGAGGGCGGCGCGCGCCGTATCCGTATCGTCTGCCTCGCATTCCTGGATCGACATGGTCATGCCGACAGGCACATGCGGGGCTGCGGCTTTGATCGCATCACGCGCCAACTCGTGCGCGCGAATGGCGCGGGCGGTGTAGGTTTCCGTGCCAGCAAACAAGAAGAAGGCTTCGATCGGCGCGCCCATGGCGGCTTCGCCGGCGGCGACACGTTCGGGATGCTTCGCCTTCACCCGCGACATCAGCTCTTCGAGCGAATCCGGCAGGTTGATCTCGTTGATGGTGCAGGCATAAGCGAGCTGATCGCCGAACGCATTCGCCACGGTTTCGCAATAGCGCGCGAAGCGTTCGGGGAAGCGATCGTCCTGCCAGCCGCCATCGCGCGCGATCCAGCGTGGGTTGGTAAAGTGATGGAAGGTCGCCATCGGCTGGATGTTGCGTGTCCAGCACGCATCGATCACGCGCTT
>CAYUOC010000015.1:32600-36203 GCA_964446305.1 uncultured Terricaulis sp.
GCGCCCCAGACGAAGTCGGCCGGAAACGTCACAGCTTGCGCTCAACCATCGCCTTCTTGATCTCGGCGATGGCCTTTGCGGGGTTCAGCCCCTTGGGGCAGACCTGCGCGCAATTCATGATGGTGTGGCAGCGATAAAGCTTGAAGGGGTCTTCCAGCGCGTTGAGCCGCTCACCCTGCATCTCGTCGCGGCTGTCATTGATCCAGCGATACGCCTGCAGCAACGCCGCCGGACCCATGAAGCGATCACTGTTCCACCAATAGGACGGACACGACGTCGAGCAGCACGCACACAGGATGCACTCGTAGAGCCCATCGAGCTTCGCGCGCTCTTCGGGGCTCTGGCGCCATTCACCGTCAGGCTCCGGCGTCACCGTCTGCAGATACGGCTGGATCGCCGCGTACTGCGCGGTGAAGTTCGTGAGGTCTGGCACGAGATCCTTCAGCACCGGCTGATGTGGCAGCGGCGAAATCGTGATCGCGCCCGCGGGCAATTCGTCGATGCCCTTGGTGCAAGCGAGCGTGTTGCGCCCGCCGATATTCATCGCACACGACCCGCAGACGCCTTCCCGGCACGAGCGGCGGAACGTCAGCGTCGAATCCATATCGTTCTTGATGGCGATCAGCGCATCGAGAACCATCGGGCCGCAGGTGGAGAGATCGAGTTCGTAAGTATCCCAGGCCGGGTTTTCGCCGGTTTCCGGATCGTACCGGTAAATCTTGAACTCGCGGACTTTCTTGGCCCCGGCCGGCGCCTTGTGGCGCTTGCCCGGCTTGACCTTGGAGTTCTTCGGCAGCGTGAGTTCAACCATGGTTCCGCATACCTGACGAGCGCCGCCGCGCCCGTCAAGCATGCGAATTGTCCTAGGTTTGTCCGGTGGTTAGGGACACGCCCCGGCCGTACCAATCGATCCGCCTGGTGGCGATCATGGTGGCGGCGATGACCACAAAGGCGACGACCGAGCCGGCCAGCAGCGCAAAGTCCTCCAGCGTCATCAGCACATACATGGCGCCGTAGAGCACCGCGAGACCGACCAGCGCCCGCGCGCCCACCGCCCCCGACTGGAACGAAGCGCCGGCATAGTAGGCGAGCAGCGCCACCGTGGCGGCGGCGGCGATCGCAAACGCCGTGGTGAAGCCGAGGACTTCGGTGAGCGCCAACAGCAGCAGATAGAACACGCACTGGGCGAGGCCGACGAGGATGTACTGCGCAGGGTGCGCCTTGCGCCCGCTGACGGCCTCGAAGATCAGCGTCGCCAGGAAGACGATGCCGATGAACATGATGCCGTAAGCGACCGCGCGGGCGACGCCGCGATAGACGTCATCGGACGAGACAAAACTCACCGCCATGTCGCGGCCGGTGATGAGGCCGAGATTGAAGGACGAAAGGTCCGCCGCCTCTTCGGCGCCGCGCGCGACCAGCGGCACGCTCCACGAAACCTCAAAGCCTTCATCAGTCAATTCCGGCGCCCGCGGCGCCTGGAAATAGCCTTCCGCGCTGACATCCCGGCGATCGCCACGGATCGAGACAGTAGTGTCCTGCGCGAAAGCGGCGACTGAGAAGCGCTGCGCGCCGGTGAGCTGCAGACGGGTCTCAACCGTGAAGCCACGCGGCGCGTCAGTCAGCGGCGCGCGCGCGGCGAAGGCCTGAAGCGATGTGGGCAACGGCGCCGTTGGGGCCGAGAAGATGCCTGGCCGTGAATAGGTTTCGGCGCCGGCCGGGACCAAACTGAGATCAGAGATCGGCTCCATGGTAGCCGTCGAACCATCGGCGAAGCGCAATTGCGGGGAGCTTTGAATGGCGCGGCTATCGCTCACGAACATAACGATCCGCGACTGACTCCAATCGAAGCGATAGGATTGATCGACATCGTTGAGCGCTTCACTTGGCGTGAAAGTCGCCTGAAAATCCGTGTTCGAGGAGTAGATCGCAGCGCGATAAATGCCGCGGCGGCGGTTCTCGACGGTGAGATTTGCGTCCGCCGAGCCGGTTTCGGCGAAGACGACATAAGTGCCGCGATCGAGGCGGCGCTGGGTGCGCCCTTGATCGTCGCTAACCTCAACAGTGCGCGTGTACGGAACCAGCAGCATGGGACCGCCGAGCACCTGCGAACCGCCGGCCGCTCTGCCGATCTCCGCGGTGACTTCCCGCGCCCGGCCCTCGCGGCCGGCCACCAGCCCGCCGACGACGAGCAGCGGAACGCCCATCACCAACACCAGCAAACAGACGAGCAAAAGCTTCAGGCCCAACGATCCACGCGGGATCAGGCCTGCGATTGGATTGGTCGCCACGGTATTCCCTCCCTGCGCACCGGCTCAACATGACGCGCAAGCAAGTATTTGTCGCCGATCAAGGCGAGATGTCGACTGAGACGGCGCTTTCTGGCGGCGTCCACTCCTCAATCTGCGGCGGCGGTGGTTCGGATGTGAACGCGAGCACAAACGCGGCGCCGCCAGCCAGTGCACAAGCGAACGAAAAGAGCCGAGCGGTCCAATCGTATTTCGTTGCTAGAGCTTCGGCCTCGCCGCCGCGTGCGACGTCGGCCTGCCGGCGCCAGTCGATCAGCAAATAGCCGATCACAAACACGACAGGCACGCCAAAACCCCAGGCCGCCACGTCGATCATCCATGGACGCAGAAACAATCCCAAGGAGCCGAGCATCAGTCCGGCCAGGACCGCAAAGCTGGCCAGCGCTTGGCCGCGATCGCCCAGCGATTTGCGCAGGCGGCGGCGGCGCTCGCCCAGCTCATCGAAAAGATTTGTGAAGAATACGGCCATCCATCAGGCCATTAGCCCAGCGCGGCGATTTGCGCAAAGCCGCCTGGCGGCTCGATTTTGCCCCAGGTCGGCACTAGGTTTCGGCCAAAGAGGTTACGCGATGAAGCTCAACTGGAAATGGATCGGCATTGGCGTCGGCGGTTTGGCCGGCGTTCTCGTGCTGGCGGTGGTGTTATTCATCGCCTTCTTTCCAAAGGAGCTGGCCGCGCGCGAAGCCGAACGCCGCATCGAGGAGGCCACCGGCCGCGACCTCGTCCTTGGCAACAATATCGAAGTCTCGTTCTGGCCGGCTTTGGGCTTTTCGGTCGACAACGCTTCGCTCTCCAACCCCGAGGGCTTCGAGACTCCAGCGCGACGGGGCGGCGTCGACGCGGCCGAGGCGCCGTTCATCGCCGCCGACCGCATCGTGTTCGCTGTCAAAGTGATGCCGCTGCTGCGCGGCGCGATTGAGGTGAAGGAACTCATCTTCGAGGGCGCGCAGGTCAACATGGTCGCCCACGACGATGGCGCCAACAATTGGACCTTCCCAACGGAGGAGACGTCCGAAGATCAGACCACGCTGGAAGATCTGCGCCTCGACGACGTGCGACTTGTCGACGGCATGATCTCCTTCCAGGGCGCGGAAGGCGAAGCGCCGCTCGTGCTCGAAGACGTCGACGCGAGCCTGGCGCTGGAATCGCTCGATGCACCCGCTCAATTGCAGGCGGCGTTCGATTATCGCGGCGAGCGTATGAACGTTGACGGCGAAATCGGCTTGCCGCGCGCAGTCCTCGAAAAGGGCGAAACCCCGATCACAGCCCGCGTCAACGCCGCACCGCTCGAGGC
>CAYUOC010000015.1:36303-37495 GCA_964446305.1 uncultured Terricaulis sp.
GCGATTGGCTTTGACCGCATCGCCGGCCGCGGCCGGCTCACCGCCTCGCTCGTCGGCCAGGGCGCATCGCAAGCGGCGATCATGCGCAGCCTGCGCGGCACTGCCGCCTTCAACTTCAACGACGGCGAGCTCAAGGGCGTGAACCTCGCGCAGGTCGCGCGTACGGTGCAGGCGGCGCTCTCCGGCCAAGCGGTGGGTGAAGCGGCATCGACGGATTTCGCCGAACTCTCGTCGACCTTCACGGTCGCGGACGGTGTGATGGCGACGGACAATCTCCGTCTGCTCAACCCGTTTGTCCGCCTCGAAGGCCAAGGGCTGGTGAATGTCGGCGCCCAGACGATCGACATGCGCATCGCGCCGCGCGCGGTGAACAACGCCCAAGGCCAAGGCGGCGACGCCACGATTGCCGGGCTTGGAATCCCGTTCCGCATTTCCGGCCCGTGGTCGCGCGTGAGCTTCCGGCCGGCGGTGGAAGAGATCGTGCAGAACCAGTTACGCGATATCCTCAACCGCCAAGGCGAAGACAATCCGCTCGGCCGCTTGGGCGAAGCTCTGTTCGGCCGTCAGCCCGCCGCGACGACGACGCCAGCGGAAGGTGAAACACCGGCGCAGCAACCCGCGGACGGTGAGGCGCAAACCGAGCAACCGGCGCAGCAGCAACCAGAGCGCCTGCGCAATCCGCTGGCGGACATCTTCAACCAGGCGATTCAGCGCGGTCAGAAGCAAGACGAGAAGCAAGAGCCCGCGCCGGCGCCGACGCCTTAGCCCTCACCCATTCCCGGGGCGATGCGAAGCATCGAGCCCGGGACCCATAAACACCACTCCAAGAACGAGAGACGCCATTCTGTGGCGCGCTCGTCTGACAACGTGTTTATGGGTCCCGGACTTGTCGCTAACGCGCCAATCCGGGAATGGGTGTGAGCTACTACTTCTTCTGACGCTCGGTCCAGAACACCGCGATCTTGTTGCCGTCGAGATCGCGGAAGTAGGCGAAGTCACCAAACGCGCCGCGCGCGCCGGGCTTGCCTTCGCATGTCGCGCCGAGCGAGAGCGCCTTCTCGTAGATGCGCGGCACGTCGGCTTGTTCGTCGACATTGATCGCCAACATCGTGCCGTTGCCGGGGTGCGGGGCCTCGCCGTTGTATGGACGCGTCACCATCAGCATCGCGCCCGAGCCCAGGCGATACATCTG
>CAYUOC010000016.1:0-13062 GCA_964446305.1 uncultured Terricaulis sp.
CCCCCCGCGGTCCGGTTCCCTGAGAGTTTCCGGGGCGGTTGCTCCTTCGGGGGCGCATCTTCGGCGCTCTCTCCCACGGGGTTCGCTTGTATGGCCGGATGAGCGCGACTCGCGTCGGGCGGCTCCGTTATGGGCACTCCTGACCGTCCGGCTTTGGAGAGTCAATCAGCCGAAGCTGATGAGCGCTTCTCCCCGCAAAATGGCTTCAGTTTCGGGCGTGTATTTCGCGCCGGAGCCGTCATGGAGCACCAATTCCGGGCAGAGCCGGAATGGCGCCCGCGAGCCTTTCCGGGCACGGACCAGAACCCGCCCCGCAGCCTCCCCTTCGCGGGGCCGGATGGGGATAACTTCCGCCCCGCCCAAGCGACCATCAAACGCCGCCAGGAGTTCCGGCGTCTTCGCCGCGCGATGGATCATGGTCAGCGCCGCGCCGCCGGTGAGACGATCGGCAAGCGACGCGATCCATGTATCGAGCGGCGCGTCGGCGACATGCGCGTAGCGCCGCGACTCCGACGGCGCGCGACCTTCGCCTTCGCTGTCGAACGGAGGGTTCGTGAACACCCCATCAAACACGCCCAGCTGCAACGTGCGATCGAGCGCATCGCCTGTCACGATTTCGATGCGATGCATCATCGCGTTAGCGGCGACATTTTCGCGTGAGATCGATGCGATGTTCTGATCGCGTTCGACTCCGACCAACGTCACGTTCTCATTGCGTATCGCGATCGCAAGCAACGCGGCGCCAACGCCAGACCCCGCTTCCATCAATCGGGCGCCGTCTTTCACTTCTATCGCGGCTGCGAGAAGCAACGTGTCAATGTTGACGCGATAACCGCGTGCAGGCTGGCGGATACGAATACGTCCATTGAGAAGCGTGTCTTCAGTTGTCTCTAAAGAGGCCATAAAGCCCGTGCGACCCTTGCGCGCGACCGGTGGAACCTAGCTTGACCGGCGCGCCTCGCCCCACCATCGTTTGATCATAACAAGAACGTCAAGCGGAGAGCCCTGTTGGGACCGGCGGCCGGACCAGCCAAGACAGCGCCCGGCGCCCCCCATGCGGTGGACCGGCTCGCGGCGCTATTGGCCGAAGACCTCGCAGCTGTCGACGCGATCATTCACCAGTATCTCGCAAGTCCCGTGGGGACGATCCCCAACCTGGCGGCGCATCTGATCGACGCGGGTGGCAAGCGCATCCGGCCTCTCATTACGTTAGCTGCAGCGCGGCTGCTTGGCGGCGGCGGCGACGGGCCGCGCAAGCTGGCGGCGGCGGTTGAGTTCATCCACTCGGCCACTTTGCTGCACGACGATGTCGTCGATGTCTCCGCGATGCGGCGCGGAAAGAAGAGCGCCAACGTCGTTTGGGGCAATTCGGCCAGCGTGCTGGTCGGTGATTTCCTGTTCGCCCGCTCATTCAACCTCATGGTTGAAACCGGCGACATCCAAGTGTTGGACATTCTTGCGCGCGCGGCGAGCGTGATCGCGGAAGGCGAAGTCATGCAGCTCGCGGCAGCGAACGACGCTGAGACCACGCGTGAACGCTATATGCAGATCGTCAACGCCAAGACAGCGGCGCTGTTTGCGGCGGCGGCGAAATCTGGCGCGGTGGCGGCAGGCCGCGCCGGACCCGAGGCGACGGCGCTTGAAACTTACGGTCGCGAATTGGGTCTCGCGTTCCAGCTCGTCGACGACGCGTTGGACTATGGCGGCGCCAGCGCCACCATGGGCAAGAACGCAGGCGACGACTTCCGTGAAGGCAAAGTCACGCTCCCGGTGATCTTCGCGCGCGATGCGGGTGACGAGGGCGAGCGCGGATTCTGGCGGCGTGTCGTCGGCGGCGAGCGTACGGATGACGACTTCCACCGCGCGGTCGCCTTGGTGAAGCGGCACGACGCCATCGCGCTGACCCTCGAAGCGGCGCGCCAACATGCTCAAGCGGCGCGCGATGCGCTGAAGCAGCTGCCGGCAAACGCTTATCGCGAAGCGCTCGAAGCTCTGCCTGACTTCGTGGTTGAGCGCGCGTACTAGCGCCTACTTCCTATCGAGCTGGTGCAAGATCAGGGCGTTGCCTTCGCTATCGCGGAAATTGGCCATGCGGCAGTGCGGACCTTTAATAACGCCGCCCTCAAAGACAACGCCTTTGGCGCCGAGATCGGCCATGAGCGCATCCAGATCGCTGACCTCGATTGCAATCGCCGCCGCGCCTCCGGGGGCTCCACCGGCAGCATTGGTCAGCGCAATGCAGCCACCGCCGGGCAAATCGTATTCGATCCAATGCATGTCGCCGTGGGCGCCGTGCATGCCGACTTTGAGACCCAGCGTGTTCTCGTAGAAGTCCCGGGCCCGTGCGGGATCGGCGACAGAGAACATCGTGAAGGCAACCTTCTCGAACATCACTTTCCTCCCTTGGCGAAGGCGCGCAGTGCGTCCCTACCGTTCCACCGTTCTATCGGGTCGTCGGATTCAGCGAGGCGTTTGGCAAGCGCGCGGGCGGCGGTGCGCAGTTTGGGGCTAGCTTTGCCGCCAATGGCGCGAAGCGCCCAGTTCGCCGCCTTCTTGACGAAGTTGCGGGGATCACTTGCCTCACGCTCGATCAGATCGAGGCCGCGCAGGAATTGTTCGTCCGTACCTCGCTTGTGAACCGCGCAGCTTGCGAGCAACGCGAAAGCGGCGCGTTTCACGAACTCACCCTTCGCCTTCGACCACTTCTCGATCTTTGCGTGCGCGTAGGGCGTTCGGTCCCAGTAGTGGAAGCACGCCGTGTCGACGATGCCCCAATTGTCCATGTCCTTCACCCAGCGCTCCATCTGCTCTGGCGTGACGTCTGCCGGATCGTCCACCATGGTCGCCAACATACGGGCATCATGGATGCCGGTGGCCCAAAGCTGTTCTGCGAGATCGTGGCTATAGCCGATCTTCTTGGCCATCGCGCGCAGCGTCGCGACAGTCGTGCCGTACACTTCGGCCTTGGTGACAATGCCGTACCGCTTTGCCATGTCCGCCTTGAACGCGGGTGAACCGACGCGCTTCAGTTCCGCGAGGATAGTCTTGGCGTCAGGCGGCGGCTTCACCGTCACCTTCTTCGGCGCGACTTTCTTCTTGGCCGCCATCAGACGTGCTTGATCCAAACGCGGACGATTGCGTCAAACGCCTTTTTGTTGGCGGCAATATCGCGCCCGGCGCCCAGCGTCACCATCGCCCGATCCTTGCCCAGCCATTTCATAAGGCCGTTTGGATCGGCGACTTTGAACGCCTTCAAATCCGGCCGCGCCTTTGCGCCGAGATGAAAGACAAGTTGCAGAGCATCCTTGCTGCGCAGGTTCACCGTGGCGAACCATTCTTTCTCGGTGCGAAAACTTGGCGCGTTCCACTTCACGCCCTCGCAGATCGCTGGGTCAGCGGCGAGGATGATGCGGCGCGCCGCTTCGATCTCCTTCGCCAGCGGATGGGCGGACACATCGTAGCGCTCCGTCTCCGCCTTCTTGGCCGCCTTTCCCATCGCCTCCTCCTCAGCCGACTTTGGCTTGAACGACGCCGTCGAGCTGGGCGTAGCTGTACTCCATGCCATCGGTCATGCCGGTGGCGATCGCCTCGTCGCGCGCTTGCTTCGATACGAACTTCAGCGTGCAGACGAGCGTCGTGACGCCGTTCTGCTCGCTCAAACTGAGCGACACGATGCACGGATCGCCGACAGGCATCGCGAACTCCATCTCGCCCGGATCGAAATATTGATCGTGCGCGAGCCGCGACGGCGCGTTTACGTCCGTGAAGGCGCCGTAGAAGCCGAACTGCTTGCCGTCTTCCCGGTTCTTCCACCGCCACTTGTACTTGCCGCCAACGCGAACATCCATGTCGCAGACGGACATGTCCCAGCCCGGGTAGCCGGTTTGCCACCTCCGCACGAGTTCGGGCTCGGTATGCGCATCATAAACCAGCTGCCGTGGCGCGTTGAACTGGCGCGTGACGCGAACCTCGCGATCACTTGGCAGCGTGACTTCCGCGGGCTGGGGCATTGTCACCTCCCTTAGGCCGCTTGCTTGAACATGTCGTCGAGGCGGGCGTAGCCCATCTCCATGCCGTCGGTCATGCCGGTGGAGACGGCGCCGTCACGCGATGCCTTGGATGCGAACTTCATCGTGCAGACGAGGGTGGTGACGCCATTGGTTTCGCTGAGTTCGAGCGTGACGACGGCCGGCTCATTGGACGGCATATCGCCACCGACATCGCCTGCATCGTAATATTCGTCATGGACGAGCTTTGTCGGGGCGTCGACCTCGGTGAAGGTCCCGTAGAAACCGAATTGCTTTCCGTCTTCGTCGCTTCGCCAGCGCCACTTGTAGGCGCCACCCGCGCGCACATCCATTTCGCATACCGGCATGCTCCAGCCAGGAGGACCGAGCATCCACTTCTGAACGAGCTCAGGCTTCGTGTGCGCGTCCCAGACGAGTTGGCGTGGGGCCTTGAATGTCCGCGTTACGCGAACTTCGCGATCACTCGGCTGTGTAACTTCGATGGGCATTTCGCTTCTCCTTGGATGCTTGTGATCGCGCGCCGCCCAGAGGACGAATGAGCAGGCCGCACGCCGACAGCCGCGCGCTATTTTCTCGTTCGTTTGCGCTTCGCCGGCTTCGATTGCAGTTCTTCGAGCAACGCATCGAGGCGCTGGTAATTTTGCTCGAAGATCTCGCGGTAACGTTCGATCCAATCCACAGCTTCCTCCAATCGCTTCGGTTCCAGCCGGCGAGGACGGCGCTGCGCATCGATGTCGACCGAAATGAGCCCCGCCCGTTCCAACACCTTGAGATGCTTGGAAATCGCTGGTTGGCTCATATCGAACGGTTCGGCGAGTTCCTGAACCGAGGCTTCACCGGTGGCCAAACGCGCCAGGATCGCACGACGGGTGGGGTCAGCGAGCGCAGCGAAAGTCATATCCAAGCGGTCGGAGCCTTGCATAACCTATGCTTTCCATAACCTTTTGGTTATATATAAGCGCGAGCCGCACACGTCAATGGCCGATGTTGCGAGGTTTAGCGTTTCAGGATGCCGGCGGCTTCGGCGCGGCGGCGGACGACAGCATCGAGTGCGACCGCCAGCACAATCATGACGGCCAGCGCAATGGCGGGCGCCGTATCGGTCGTCTCTAGGTTTACGAACCAAGCGATGACGCCACAAACCGCCATGGCGAACCAATAGGTCACCGAAATGCGCGCGTGGCTCCATCCGGAGATGATGGCGATCTGATAGAGGTGCTCGGCGTGCGCGACGAGCAGCGAACGGTTCCGGCGCGCGCGATAGAGCAAGGTCAGCAGCGCGTCCGCAAGAAGCGGGAAAAATAGGATCGGCGCCACAAGCGGTGACATGCCCGCGCGTGCGATGACGATGAGGCAGCCGAAGGCGGCGATGGCGCCGGCAAACAACGCGCCGGAATCACCGGCGAACAGACGCCCGTTCGGGAAATTCCAAACCAGGAAGCCCGCGAGCGCCGCAGCACAACAAAGCGCCATCGCGCCGCCGCCAATTGAACCGCCTGCAAGCGCTATGATGGCAAGCGCCACCAAGCCAACCGCAACAGAACCCATGGCCATGCCGTTAGCGCCGTCCATGAAGTTGACGACGTTCAGCAAGGTAAAGACCCACAGCGCGGTGCCGGCCAGAGCGACAACGAACGGCAGGTGGATCACAACACCACCGACCTGCACTTGGCTCACCACGCCCATCAGCCAAGCGGCAGCGACAGCGAGCGCCGAGTAGACAATGAACTTGAACTTAGCGCTGAGCCGGCGCGCATCATCGACAAAGCCGATAAACAGAAGCGGATAGGCAAACAGCGCCGAAACCCACAGCATCGCCACGCCTTGCGGGCTGATCTCGAAACGCCAATCGATCGAAAAGAGGCTAAGCACCATCATCGCAGCGCCGAACCCGGCGCCGATGCCGATGCCGCCGCTTGTCGGCGTTGGGGCGCGATGCTGCTTGCGATCTTCGTCCGGCGCGTCGACCGGCCCCATCCATATGATGGCGCGGCACACGACAAGACTCGTGAAGAACGCGAGCGCGACGACGAAAGCCAAGTCCAGGATCAAACGCCGCCTCTTTCAGCGCGCGGGCTAACGCATACGGTATCGGGTGGTCAAGCGTTCGCAATCGTCGTGGGACGAACCCACCACTCACAGTTGCGTGCGTGGAGATCGCGCGCCAGCGCGGCAGCGTCCCCAGCGCTGTTTGTGATGGCAAAACAAGTTGCGCCGCTTCCAGAAAGCCCAGCCACGAGGGCGCGCTGGTCGGCGCGAAGCGCGGCCAGAAGGTCGCCAAGTTCCGGCATAAGCGCTACGGCCGGTACTTCAAGACTGTTCCCAAAGGCACCCATGTCAGCCAACAGGGCGGCCCGCGTCGGCCATTCCGGCGCCGCGCGCACGTTAAAGTTCCCGCCCAGCTTCATTTCGTCAAAGCGCCTAAAGACTGGCGGCGTTGGCATGGCCTTGCCGGGATTGACCAGGACAGCATTCAGCGCTGGCGCAGCCATGGGCGTGACAACCTCGCCGACACCGGTG
The DNA here is from genome assembly GCA_964446305.1 of uncultured Terricaulis sp. Classification (GTDB taxonomy): domain Bacteria; phylum Pseudomonadota; class Alphaproteobacteria; order Caulobacterales; family Aquidulcibacteraceae; genus Vitreimonas. The sequence goes on from CAYUOC010000016.1 coordinate 6,549, forward strand.
ATCCATGCGCTGCGCTGGTGAACGCAAACGGGCACGTCCGCGCCGAGCGGGGCCGCTAATGCCGCAAGTTCGCTGCGGCTCCTGTTCAGGCCCCACACTTCGTTGAGCGCAATCAGCGCGGCCGCCGCGTCCGACGATCCGCCGCCAATGCCAGAAGCAATGGGAAGGTTCTTCTCCAGGAGCAGCGCCGCACCGCGTTGGGGATCAAGCAGCCGCGCAGCGCGAAGCACGAGATTGTCGTCGCTCACGGGCAATGCTTGCGCAAACGGTCCTGTGATTTTGAGCGAGAGGGTGTCCGCCGCCGCTGCTTCGACCCAATCGCCCTCGCCCGCGAACGCCACCGCGCTCTGCAATGGATGGTAGCCGTCGGCGCGCGGCGCGCCGACCTCGAGCGTCAGATTGATCTTCGCCGGAGCGAAGACACGGACGCTCATCTGTTGGCCGATTGCGGCGCGGCCTCGTCGGGCAGGCCGTCCTCGATCTTGAGCCGGATCGCTTCTGGATCGTCGGGATCGAGCGTCATCGCGCGCTGCCATTGAAAGCGCGCTTCGATGCGCCGCCCCATGCGCCAATACGCATCTCCCAAATGATCGTTGAGCGTGGGATCGGCCGGCTCAAGGCGCACCGCCGCTTCGAGCCAATCAACGGCCTGCGCGTAATCGCCCAAGCGGAAATAGGCCCAGCCCAGACTATCGATGATGGCGCCGGACATCGGCCTGATTTCCGCCGCGCGGCGGATCATGGCGAGCCCTTCCTGCAGACGCTCGCCGCGATCGACCCAGCTGTAGCCGAGATAGTTCAACACGTCCGGCTGATCGGGCGAGAGTTCGAGCGCGCGGCGAAGATCCGCTTCCGCTTCCGGCCAGCGGCCCAGTTGCTCGCGCGCAGCGCCACGGGCGAAATACGAACGCCATTCGTTCGGTTGTTCTGCAATCAGCGCGGTGTAGATCGGCTCTGCTTCCGCGAAGCGTTCAGCGCCGCGATACATATCGCCAAGCGTCCGCCGTGAACGGAGATCGCCAGTAGCCGCAACCTCACGCGCAATGGCGATACCGCCCTCCTGATCGCCGTTGTCATACAGGATCCACGCTTCGAGCGTGCGCGCGCTGACGCTGTAGGGAGAACTCGGCGCCACTTCGCTCAGCACGCGGCGCGCAATGGCGATGTGCCCCAACTCCGATTGCTGCTGCGCAAGCGCCAGACGCGCGCCATCAAAGTTCGGGTCCAACATGAGCGCTAGCGTAAGCGCCGCGAGGCTGTTGGTGGTGTCGTGTTCCTGCCGGAAGATCGCGCTTAGTCCGTACACGGCCGCTGCCGCGCCGCGTGCGGGCGTCAGCCGGTCAAGCGTTGCAGGCCGGCCGGCCTCAACCTCACGCCGCATTGTCGCGAGCGCCGGATTGCCAGCGCTGCCATCGGCGCTGAGTAACGCCAACGCCTGATCGCGCGCGCCCGTGCGCAGCAAGAGATCGGCGTGCCGCGCGACCCCGTTTGGCAGCCACAAGCCGCCCTGCGCCGCCGTGGCGTACGCCGCGAGCGCTTCGCTTTGCTGGCCCGAATAATCCAGAACCAGCGCCTGCTGATATCCGAACAGGCCGCCATATGGTCGTATCGATGCAAGCGGCGCCAGGTCGGCGGCGATATCGCTGCTACGGCCCTGCCCGGCTTGCGCCCAATTGGCGACCATTCGCGCGAGCATTTCCTCCGCCGCCGTTCCCTGCGCACGATCCAATTCCGCATCGGCCTGTGCATAACGCTGCGCAAGCAACGCGTCGGCGGCGCGCACGATGTGCGCATACGCTGGCGCGTCGGTGCGCGACGCCATGCGCGCGGCGCGGCGCGATCGCTCAACATCACCCGACGCCAGGGATGAAATCAGCGCGCCTTCCACCAGGGATGCGTCGCCAGGATTGCGCGCCAATGCCGCGAAATAACGATCGGCGGCAGCGGCGTGATCGGCCCGTGCGTTCGCCACACGGCCAATCAGAAAGTCCGCGTACGCACGCGATTCCTGCGCTGGCGCACGCGGCGCCGTCGCGCACGCCGCGAGGCAGACACTTGCGGCGAGCGCGGCGAAGCGGAGCACTTAGAGGTCTTCCCGCTGCGATGGGCCTTCAGGCAGCGAGACCTGCGGCAACGGGCGCTGGCGCGGCGCCGGCGTCGTCAAGCCGCGCGCGAGCTTTTGTTCGACGTCGCGGCGGCGGATGGCGTCGGGACGCGCTTCGAGCGCCGCACGCCATGTCGCGCGCGCCTCCTCGCGGCGATTGAGCCGCCAATAGACATCACCCAAGTGGTCCAGGATTTCGGCATTCGGATCGTTCGACGAGAGATCGTTGGCGCGTTCGATGAGCGCCCGCGCTTGATCGAAGTGGCCGTAGAGATAATAGGCCCAGCCGAGACTATCGATCACGGCGTAATCCATCTGGCCGAAGTTGAAGCCACGCCACAGCAGGCGATAGCCCTCTTCCAAACCCTCCGGACGTTGGATCAAAGCATAACCGAGCGCGTTCAGGCGCATCACTGAATCCGGCTGCTCCGCAAACAGGCTGCGCGCCATCTGGATGCCATCCGACCATGCGGCGGGATCGTCCATCAGGATGGTGACGTAGAGCAGACGCGTATCGAAGCTTTGATCCGCCTGATAGGCCGCGCGCATGTCAGCGGTTGCAGCCGAGACATTGCCGGCGAAGCGGTGCGCGTACGCGCGCCAGCCCAACACATCGGCGCGATCCTTCGCGTCTTGCGTTAGCGTCAGCGCACGATCGAACGCCGGAATGGCCCGGTCAGGATGGCCGATGCGGCGATAGACATCGCCGACGGAGGCGATGATCGACCAGCGATCGCCAGCGATCGTCAGCGCGCGCTCCGCAGCGGCGGCGGCGGCCTCATCGTTGCCGCGCTCGATCTGAATCGAGGCGCGGACGATTTCCGCGTCGGGTGCGAACGGGCTGTCGCTGGAGATCTGATCGATAATGCGCTGTGCGCCGTCGATGCCGCCAGCGCCCAATGTTTGTTGCGCCGCATAGAGACGCCAATCGTCTGAATCGTTGGCGAGCAGGCTCCCGATCTGCAGCAACGCGGCGCCGGAGGTGGATGGCAACCCGCGCGAAGGCTCCCGCTGCGCGATCAGCGCTGAAAGCGTTTCAGCTTGGGTGAGCAATTCAGAAACGAAGAGCATCCAGCGGCCCGCGGCGCCGACAGCGGTCAGCGGCTCCTCGAAGGGCTGCTGGCCCGCATCAAGCCGGGCGAGGTTGGCGTGGACGTCGATCGCGCGCGGCTGAAAACCGAGAACGATATTGTAGTACCGGCGCGCCTCTTCGGTGCGGCCAAGACGGTGCGAGACAAGCGCGGCGCGATAGACGGCATGACTGACACGCGCGGCGTTCAACACGCGGTCAAACTCTTCGCTGGTCTGTGGCTCGGTGTCACCCGGCGGCGTCGTATCCAGACTCTCGACCATCAGCGCATAGACGGCCGCTGCTTCCGGCAACCTACCGGCGGATTCGAACAACAACGCGCGGGCCACTTCCGGCAACGGCGCCGGCAGCATGTCACTGCCGCGATCCACACGCTCGACGGCGCGATCGACGTTGCCTTCGGCCGCGATCAGGAACGGCTCCAGCATGTCGGCAAACGAGCCGTTGATGCCGCCAGGCGCGTTCTGCAGGACAGTTCGCGCCTGGGCGTAGCGTCCTGCCGCCAGATCATCGGCAAACGCGGCGGTGTACCAAAGGCCATCGGTATCGTTGCGCGCGACGGCGCGATGGGCTTCGCGGATCAGATAATCGAGATCAGCCTCAAGCAGCGCGGCTTCAGGGCTTTCGTAACTGCGGTTCGCGGCGGCGTTCGGCGGGGAGGTTACGCGAAGCGCAGCGACTGGAATGACGCCCGCCTGCTCACCCGACGCTTGTTGGGCTGCCGGCTCACGTTTGCTGTCTTGCGCCCACGCGGCATTCGCCGTGACCGCAGCCGCTGCAACACTCGCCGCCAGAAAAGCCCAACGCATTCTTCCGTCCTTTCTCCTGCCTTCGCAGGACGCGGCTACATGTTGGCGTAGTTCGGCCCGCCGCCGCCTTCGGGCGTCACCCAATTTATATTCTGGCTTGGGTCTTTGATATCGCACGTTTTGCAGTGAACGCAGTTTTGAGCGTTGATCTGAAAGCGCGGATTACCCCCTGCCTCATCGTAGAGCACTTCGTACACGCCAGCCGGGCAATATCGTGTCGCGGGCTCGGCGTATTCGGGGAGATTGACCCGGATGGGGATGGTTGGGTCCTTCAAGGTCAGGTGGCTCGGCTGATCTTCCTCGTGATTTGTGTTCGAGAGATAGACCGAGCTGAGCTTGTCAAAGGTGATGACGCCGTCCGGCTTCGGGTACGCGATCGGCTTGTAGTTCTTGGCTTTGCCGGTTGAGGCGGCGTCGGTCTTGCCGTGCTTCAGCGTCCCGAAAAACGAGAAGCCGCCCAGCATCGTTGTCGTCCACATGTCGAACATGCCGACGACGCCACCCCAGAATGTGCCGAAACGCGAAAGCATCGGCTTGGCGTTGCGCACGCCCAGCAGATCCTTGCGGATCGAACTGGTGCGATAGCTTTCATCGTAGGCTTCGAGCGTGTCGCGCTGGCGGCCGCGCGCGAGCGCGTCGAACGCGGCTTCGGCAGCGAGCATGCCTGACTTCATCGCGTTATGGCTGCCCTTGATGCGCGGCACGTTGACGAAACCGGCCGAGCAACCAATCAGTGCGCCGCCCGGGAACGAGAGACGCGGCACCGATTGCAGGCCGCCCTCGGTGATCGCGCGCGCGCCGTATGCCAAGCGCTTGCCGCCTTCGATATGCGTCCGAATTTCCGGGTGCAGTTTGTGCTGTTGGAAGACATCGAACGGGGAGAGGTAGGGGTTCTTGTAGTTCAGGTGAACGACGTAGCCGACATACACTTGGCGATCGCCGAAGTGATACATGAACGAGCCGCCGCCGGTGTTGTCATCGAGCGGCCAGCCGACTGTGTGCAACACCAAGCCAGGCTTGTGCTGCGCCGCCGGAACTTCCCAAAGCTCCTTGATGCCAATGCCGAACTTCTGCGGCTCTGATTTATCGCAGAGGCCGTACCTCGACTGGAGCACCTTCGCGAGCGAGCCGCGCACGCCTTCGCCGATGAACACATACTTGCCGTGCAGCTCCATCCCGGGCTGATAATCCGGCTTTTTCTCGCCATCCTTGCCGATGCCGAACACGCCGGCGACAACGCCTTTCAGCGCGCCGGCCTCATCGAACACCGGCTCGGAGGCCGCCATGCCAGGATAAATTTCAACGCCAAGCTCTTCGGCTTGCGATGCCAGCCACTTGGTCACGTTCGAGAGCGAGACGATGTAGTTGCCGTGATTGTTGAAGAGCGGCGGCATCAGGAACATCGGCAACGATGCAGCGCCGGCTGGTCCGAGAATCTTGAACTGGTCGTCGGTCACCGGCGTATCGAGCGGCGCACCCTTTTCTTTCCAATCCGGGATCAGCTCGTTCAGCGAACACGGATCAATCACTGCGCCGGAGAGAATGTGCGCACCAACTTCGGCGCCCTTCTCCAGCACAGCGACGCTGACTTCACTTCCAGCTTCAGCCGCGAGCTGTTTCAGACGTATCGCAGCGGAAAGGCCAGCGGGCCCCGCGCCGACGATGACAACGTCGTACTCCATCGCTTCGCGTTCTGGGGCTGCTTCGGCCATTTCCATCCCTTCACGTTCTTCTTGAGCTTTATCAAAGCGGTTGCGATGAGGCGCAAGCTGCCCGCGTCGCTTTGGCGATTCGCCCGAGTCCGTCCATAAGTAGCGCCGATGGAGAACACAGCCGCTTCGCATGACGCCGCGCGCGCGTTGCTCGCCTTCTGGCGGGCGGCTGGCGTGGATATGGACGAAGCGGAAGCTGTGTTCGCGGCAAAGCCCGCGGCGGCGAAGGCCCCTGCCACGGCTCAGACACTGCCTGCGCGGGAACCATTCCGAATTGAGCCGCCACCGCCCAAGGCAAAGCCTAAAGCGCAACTCCAGCCCGCCGACGACGCCGTAAACACCGCCAGGGCGATGGCCTCGGAGGCCTCGACCGTCGCGGAACTCCGGCTGGCTGTGGATAAGTTCAACGGCTGCGCCCTAAAGGCGACGGCTCGGAATACCGTCTTTTCCGACGGTGTCGACGGCGCGCCGGTGCTGATACTCGGTGAGGCGCCTGGTAAGGACGAGGACGAGCAGGGAAAGCCGTTCGTCGGTCGCTCCGGACAGCTCTTGGACAAGATGCTTGCCACGATTGGGCTGGGTCGCAAGTCTAACATACTGATTTCAAACACTATATACTGGAGACCGCCGGGCAATCGGGATCCGACGCAAGGCGAAACTGTCTCCTGCCTGCCCTTCGTCGAGCGGCTGATCGAACTTTCGCAGCCGAAGCTCCTGATCCTGACCGGCAAGGCCGCCGCCCAAACCGTGCTGAAACGCGAAGACGGGGTGATGAAGCTCAGGGGGCGGAAGCTCCAAT
>CAYUOC010000016.1:13162-30716 GCA_964446305.1 uncultured Terricaulis sp.
ACCGTGCTGAAACGCGAAGACGGGGTGATGAAGCTCAGGGGGCGGAAGCTCCAATACACGCGTGAGGGGATAAAGGCGCCCGTCAACGCCATGGTCATGCTTCATCCCGCATACCTCCTGCGTCAGCCTCAGCAGAAGCGGCTGGCATGGGCGGATTTGCTGCTCGCCGAAGCCTGGCTCGAAGAGTTGGGCGTGGCGCGGGGAGCTCATCCCTAATCAGTTTTGAACGACGAGCTCCGATGACGTTCCGCTACGCCCTCGCCGCTTTCACCGTTGCCGCGCTCGTCGCTCCCGCCGTTCAGGCCGAGCCGCGCATCCTGGTCCTCTCCGAACAAGACGAAGCCGCTTACCGCGACGCTTTCGCCGCGATCGATTCCGGCAATTGGCGCGGCGTCGGCACCGCGCTTTCGCGCGCGAACGATGACGTGCTCGACGGCGCCGTCCGCGGGCGCATGCTGCTCTCAAGTGGCTACCGCGCGGGCTGGAGCGATTACACCGGCTGGCTCAACCGCTATGGCGATTACGGCATGGCGTCGGCTGTGTATGAGCGCGCCATGGATTCGCGTTCGCGCCGCGCCCGCCGCGCCGGAACACGCGCACCGGCGCCGATCGCGGGCCGCGGTCGCACACTCCCCGGCACGCCACCGCCAATCCCGGGCGACACCGCCTCGGCGCGCGCCGCCATCGAACGCGTTCATGAGCGCATGGGCGCCGCTGATTTCGAGGCCGCGCGCACCATCGCCAGCGCTCAGGTCGGCGGCCCACGCAGCGGCGTGGCGCAATGGCAGCTCGGTCTCATCGCCTATCGCATGCACGATTATGCGGAAGCGGTTCGTCAGTTCGAAGCGTCCTCGCAATGGGCGCATCATGGCGGCTGGGCGCGCGCGGGTGTTCACTATTGGGCCGCGCGTTCGCGTTTGGCCGCCGGCGAAACCCATGGCGTCGCCCATCACTTGGAAGCCGCCGCGCAACGCCCTTGGACATTCTACGGTCAACTCGCCGAGACGCAGCTCGGCCGCGAGACGACGCTGGAATTCAGCGCGCCCGAAATCACCGACGACTCAATCACGCGCTTCATCGAGCGTTATCCGGCCGCGCGTCGCGCCGCGGCGCTGGCGCAGCTAGGCCGGCTCTCCGAAGTTGAATCCGAGCTGCGCCGCCTGCACGCGGACCTCGATCCGGCGGACGATCGCGCCTTCCTGGCGCTGGCGATTGCGTTGCAAGCGCCGGCAGCGCAACTGCGTGTGGCCGAGTATGGCGGCCGAGATGTCGCCGCTGGCTTCTGCCCGACAACATCGTTCGAACCCGAGAACGGCTTCTCGCTCGATCGCGCGCTGATCTACGCAATCGTTCGCCAAGAGAGCTATTTCAACCCGAAGGCAGTCAGCGTTTCGAACGCGCGCGGCCTGATGCAGCTCCTGCCCTCCACCGCGCGGGATATGGATCGCTCGCACAATTATCGCCGCGCGCCAGCGCCGCTGTTTGAGCCGGGCCTGAACATGCGCCTCGGGCAGGACTACCTGCAGTGGCTGATGACGGAGTTTCACAACGACGGCGATCTCGGCCGCGTATTCGCCGCCTACAATGGCGGCCCCGGCTGGCTCTCGCGCTGGCTGGCGACACAGCCCTCCGATCTCGATCCTCTGCTCATTCTCGAAATGATGCCGCGCGCGGAAAGCCGCGACTACGCGGAACGCTCGCTCTCGCATATGGCGCTCTGCCGCAAACGCTACGGCCAGCCGACACCGGAAATGGATCGCCTTGCGGCCGGCGGGCCGGCGCTCTACACGCCGCTCGATCAGCGCAGCGCGCAGCGCTAGCGCTTCGCGAGCTCCACGGGATCGGCGCCCATAAAGTAGCGCGCCATCATGCTCACATTCGCCGCCGGACTGGCGCGGTGCCGATATTTTTCGGCGCTGGTCACCGCTTCTGTTTCCAAGAACACGAGACGCTTGCCTCCAATACGGCGGACCAGATCGATGTCTTCGTCCGGCACGTCGCGGTAGCCGCTGAGCCCGTCGTAGAGAAAGCGCGAGATCAGCAGCCCTTGATCGCCATGCGGCAGCTTCATCACCTGTGCGCGCAGCCGCGCCCAAAACAGCGCGCCCCCTGCTGACTTATCGTCGAACGCGAGCTTGAAGGTCGCCGCGCGTTTGCGCGCTTCGTTGAACTGCAAGAAGAGCTGCACCTCGTCAGTCCAGCCGCGCGCCAAGGCGGTTTGCGGATAGAGAACAAGCAGCCATTTGCCCTTGGCGCGCGCGATCCCGTTAAGCACTTGCTTGGCGCGGCCGGCCTCGCCGGAGATGAGCATGCAACCGGCGGCGTCGGCGATTTCCAAGGTCTCGTCGCGTGAACCGCCATCGCTGACGATCACCTCGCGAATGAGGCCTTCATGCATCCCGTCAACCAAAGGCGCGAGCGCACGCGGCAAATACCGCGCGCTATCGAGCGTTGGGATGATGACCGAAATGGGAGCCGCCATGCGCGTAATCACGCCAAGCGCCGCGCATCTTGTAAAGCAAAAACAACGGCGGCGCGGTTCTTTGCGCGCTAACCTTAAGCGCCGGCGCCTTCCCGGTTGCTCGGCGCCGGCAAGGCGGCCTGCGGTTGCGGCGATGGCGGCGCCGGAGGCGTTGTTGGCGCCGGGGCCGTGTTGGCGCCAGCCGTTTGAGTCGCCGCCTGCTCGGTCATGCGCGTGCGCAAGCGATCTATGAAGCGGCCGAGGAGATCCGTGCGCGCCACCGCGCGGGCAACGTCGCGGATTGCGGCGCCGTCCGCGGTGATGCCGGACGCGACAATCTCGAATGCGTCAGCGTCAGGCGTGTTGGCCATATCGCCCGCGTAATCGCGATAGAGCGAACGCACACCCGCCTCGTCACCTGCGAGGGTGAACGCAACACCAGCGCGCAGCACCACTTGGCGGCCATGTTCGTCAAGCGGCTGCGCGCGGTTGCGGGCGCCGAGCAACGTCCGCAATTCCGCCGCGGCGCGTTGCCAGTCACGCGCACGCCACGCCGCTTCGGCGCGGACACGCTGCGCATCCTCGCTTCGGTCGCGCTCCACCAGTTCGGCGGCGGCGTCCAGACGGCCGAGATCGAGCAAGGCGCGGGCTTCGAGGATACGACGGTCCGCCAACAATGCCTGCGGCATGTTTGGCTGACGCGAGCCGGCCAGCGCGACGAGCGCGCGATCAGGCTTGTGATCCATCAGATAGATCGCAGCGAGATCCGCCGCGACCTGCGCCTTGCCGACACCCTGGAGGCGTTCATCCACCTGGTGCTGCAGCAATTGCGCCGCCTGCTCCAGCAGATCGACGTGAACAAGCCTGCCGGAGAGCAGGCGCACAATGCGATCACCGTTGGGGCCCACAGGCGTCAGATCGCTGAACTCGTAGAAAAGCCCGAGCGCTTGGATCGGCTCGATCTGATCAGCTTCACCGTCCAAGAACAAACGCTCAAAGAGCGTCGACATGTCGGCGCGCAGGTGGCGGGCGGCGGGGTCCGTCGGGAAGCGATCGGCGGCAATGCGCATTGTGGCCAATGCTTCACGCCAGCGGCCGAGCTCCGAATAGGTGTCGCCCAGCATGCCGACGATGGTGAGTTCGGTGGAATTGCCGCGCCAACGGAAGCGCAGCGCCTCCAGCGGCTCAACCGCATCGACGGCGCGCATGACGCCGGTCGCGCGCCGAATCCGGATGGCTTCGACCTGCGCGCGGACGGCGGTTTCTTCGTCCTGAACGCGCGCGAGCTGATCCATCATAGCGAGCGCACGCGTTGGATCGCCGCGCGCTGCGATCACGCGCGCTTCAATCAGGCGCGCTTGTAAGCGAAGCGCTTGATCCGGGGCCTGCGCCATGGCGGCGCGCGCCGCGGCTTCGGCGGCGGCGTAGTCATTCAATTGGATTGCAGCTTCCGCCAACGCGGCCTGGAAGCGCGCGCGCCACGCCGGCGGGTGTTCCTCAAGACCGCCGGCGCCGCGTTCCAATTCGCGGCGCGCCTCGGCCCACTCTTGGCGTTGCGCCGCGCCGTAGCCGCGCCAGAGCGCGGCGGACGGGTTGTTCATCAAAGCGGAAGCGGTGAGATCGGCTTGCGCCGCGTGGAGGCGCCCCATCATCACGTTGGCGGCGCCGCGCAACAGGCGATACTCGGGATCGATTTCAACCAGCTCGCCCTGGTTGATCGCAACAATGCGCAAAGCGCCCAAAGCCTCGGGAGCAAACTCGTTCTCGAGCAGATAACGCGCAAGCTCCATGCGCGCCTCGACGGGCGCGCCTTCGTTTACGCCTTCATCGGCCGCGCGGCGGGTGAGTTCGTCAATGCGCTGGCGCACTTGCACGAGATTGGTGGCCGCTTCGGCGTGCATGGGCGCACCACCCAGATCGCCAGCCCCCATCATCGCGGCGCTCACTTCAGCGGCAAGCTGAGATTGCTCGGCGCTCGCGGTGATGAGGCCGCTGCCGCGAGACACAGTCAGTGTGCCGCCCTCGTAAGTAGCGCTGACATCATCGGCCCGCGGCTCGATCACAGCGCCATGCGCCGCCGGCAGGACTGCCGCCTCAACGGTAGCGCGGCGGGTGACGACGCCGCGCGCTGGCCCGCCGAGCATAGCGACAGCGATGCGATCGCCAATCTCCGGATCGTTGATCCAACGGACAACACCCTCACGTCCGAAGGCGACCGTCATACGGCCCTGGCCTTCGGCGTTGACTTCGCGCGTCAGCTGCGCGGGGGTCGGCACTGTCGCGCGCGCCGCGAGCGTGAACGTCCAGGCGTTGTCCTCGGCGCTGGCGGAAACTTGGATGTCGGGCGCGGCGGGAATGCGCAGGCCGATGACGCCCTGCCCTTGCACGACCTGCACGTCCTGGTGGCGGCGGCCAACGCGGCTCACACCAGTCAAGTCGATGCGGCCGGTTGCATCGAACACCAGCCAGATCGCTTCGCCCCTGCGGAACGCGGCGGCGCGCGCGGGCCCGGGCCACGTCACGGTCACGCGTGTATCATTGGCGCCCTCGACGAGTTGCACCCGGCCCGTGCCGTTCACCGGCGGGCGCCCTGGCGCCGGCGCGTTGGTGCGCTCGCCATTGGCGGCCGTCGTCTGCTCAACGCCGCCTTCCGGAGGCAGGAGATCGATGACAACCCGGTCGCCATCAACAAAGTGCCGCTGACGCACGCCAGCTTCGAGCGTCAACTGCAGCCGCACTGGCGCACCGGCGGCGCTGACGCGGCGGATCTCGCGCACCAAACGCGGCGGCGTTGCTCGGAGCTCCGCGATGTCGATGTCGGCCGCGCGCGAGAAACGCAAATCGAGACGGTTGCCCTGCAACAGCGGCGTCACCGTCGTCGGCCCGGCAAAGCGGAATGCGAGCCGCGTGTAATCTTCTTGCGCACCGACGGTGACCGTCGCGTCCGGGATCGACGCTAAACGTTGTGGCGGCGGTGGCGGCGGCGGCGGCGCGGGTGGTGCAGCGGGCGGTGGCGGGGGCGCGGGTGGTGGTGCGGGCGGCGATGGAGGCGCCGTCAAAGCGAGATCGATGCTGCTCGGCAGCGGCCCGCTCGGACCGCGCAGCTCGGACGAAGGTTCAGTGGTTGCGGGCGCTGTCGTGGTCGCCGCGGGCGGCGGCGGAACAGGCGGCGCGGTTTGCGTTTCCGTTGGCGCGCGCTCTTGCGTCTGCGGCGTGAGCTGCAGCGGCTGCGCCGCCACCGGCGGCACGGCGATCATGGCGGCTGCCGCGATCGCTAACGGAGAGCGCAAGGACTTCATACGTTAAGCGTGCTTTAATTCTCTCCGCTCGCGGTTAAGCGCTGGTTTAGGGAGCAGCAGCTGGCGCATCGCCCCGCGCACGCTCTAGCAGGCTGCCGCCGCTCGTCGGCGGACGCGCGCGATCGGCCAGCATTTGCGTGAGTTCCCGCGCGCGGTTGGGATCCATCCGGCCCATGACTTCGGCCAAGTTTGCCTGACGCATGCGGCTGGCGACCTGCACGAGCACGTCGTCTTCCAGACCATCAAACACCGCCGCCGCATCCTTGGCGCGCATGCGTTGATAGACATCGACCAAGCTGGCGAGCCGCTGCTCCTGGGCTTCATCGAGTTGACCAAGCAGATCGTTGACGTGCGTTTCAAGCGCGCGGAGTTCGGCCAATCGCTCGCTCAGCCGTTGTTCTGCGGCGAGCATCAGGCCGTCTTGCGTTTCCATCGCCTCACCGCGCGCATCGAGTTCGGCGCGGCGTGTGCCCAGCGCTTGCAGCACCTGCACCTCCGCCTGACTGAGGCCTGCCATCTCCGCGAGCGAGGGCGCCGTGCATTGCGCGGTGTTCGCAAGCGGCGTCTCTTCGCCGTGACCGCCAGCAGCAGCGGCCGCTGGCTGATCGTGACCGGCCTCCGCGACAGTCTCGGCAACGCCCTCCGCCATAGCGACGGCTTTCAGTCCGAGCACAGCGGCGACAGTCACCATCACCGCCGGCATCAGCCGAACCGAAGAGCCCTTCTTCGCCGGTTGCTTTTGCTTCGTCATCCGACCCTGCCACGAACTGCACCGACATCAGCCGACGAACGCATGCGCCCGGCGCCCAGCCCCAAACGGTCCGCGGTCGCGCGCGCATCGTTGATCCGCGCTTGCAGATCGCGGCCTGCGTCTTGCGCCGTGGAGCGCATGGCGCGCACAGCCGCTTCGGCCTGCGCAGTTGCCTGAGCGAGTTCAGCGGCGGCGCGGAGTGCGCCATCCTGGCCGGTGCGCAGCGCCTGCAGCTTCTGATCGAGACGCCAGAAGTAGAACAGGCACGCCGCCAACATCAGCGCGAGAACGACTTCGATAGCGAGGGTGATGGGGCTCATTTGCCGCCTCCTAATTTCATCACGGCCTGTTGCATCGCCACGCTGATCGGCTTTTCGACACGCACGGCGAGGCTATGCCCCATGCGGCCAACACGGCCGATGCTGAGATCGACTGCGCCGCACTTCAGCACCACGGGCCCATCCGGCGGCGCATCTAGCATCAGCGTGTCGCCAACCTTGAGATCCAGAACTTTGCTGAGCGGCTCCTTGTGCTCATCAAGCACGGCGCGCACTTCAAGCTTGGTAGCCCACAATTCGCTGGCGAGGTGGCCCTCCCAGATATTGTCGCGCCCGAACTTCTCACCCATGAATTGCTGCAGCAGCATTTTGCGGATGGGTTCGAGCGTTGCGTAAGGCAGCAACAATTCGAGCTTGCCGCCGCGATCTTCCATATCGATACGCAGCTTCACAATGATCGCCGCATTCGGCGGGCGCGCGATGGCCGCGAAGCGTGGATTAGTCTCGATGCGGTCGAGCGAGAAATCCACCGGCGTCAGCGGCGCGAAGGCCTGGCGCGCATCGTTCAGCACGACTTCGATCATCCGCGTGACCAGCGTACGTTCGATCGTGGTGTAAGGCCGGCCTTCAACGCGCGTTGCGGCAGCGCCACGGCGGCCGCCGAGCAGCACATCAACGATCGAATAAATCAGCGCTGAATCGACCGTGGCGAGCCCGAAATTATCGAGCTGCTGAGCGCGGAACACGGCGATGATCGCCGGCAGCGGGATCGAGTTGAGGTAGTCGCCGAAGCGCACCGAGCTGATTTGATCAAGGCTGACTTCGACGTTGTCGCTGGTGAAGTTGCGCAAGCTCGTCGTCATCAACCGCACGAGGCGGTCGAAGACGATTTCCAGCATCGGCAGGCGTTCATACGAAACCAGCGCCGAATTGATGATGGCGCGAACGCCGGTGCGGCTGGCGTTGTCTTCTTCACCGAGACCGAAGCCTAGGAGGCTATCGATCTCATCCTGATTAAGGATGCGCTCGGAAGCTTCCGCGCCGCCGCCGTCATTGGCTGCGTCGGCTGTCGTCCATTCCTTGTCTTCAGCGGGAGCCGGTTCAGCGCTCATTACTGCACCAGCATCTCTTCGATGAGCACCGCATTCACTTGCATCGGCGCGATCACCAGGTTCACGCGGCGCAGCAATTCGAGCCGCAACCTGTAGGCGCCAGCGGAACCGGCGAGGTCCTCGGTCCGCAATTCGCGCAGGAAGCCGTTGAATTGATCGGTGACGCGGGGAATGTGCTCGCCGAGCGCAGTCACCGTAGCGTCGTCGGGCGCTTCCAACGTGAGCTTCAGTTTCAGATATGCGGGGCGCCCCTCCGGGCCGGTGATGTTCACCAACATCTCCGGCAGCGTGACAAACACGACGTCGTCGCCATGCATGATCATGGTGCCGTTGGGACCGGGCACAGCTTCGCCGGCCGGCTCAGCGCCATGGCCGCCCTTGGCTTTGCCATGCCCCTCATTGGCCTCGGCATGTTGTTCGCCACTCGGCTTCAACAACAAGAATGCGGCTGCACCGCCGCCGCCAAGCACCAGCACGGCCGGCAGGATGATGAAGAGCACGAGCTTCTTGCCCGACATCTTCTTCTTGGCGGGCGCATCGCCCTCGCCGCCCTCGCCGCCCTCACCTCCCTCAGCGGGAGGTGTCGCGCCTTCGGCCTCTTCAGCCTCTGGCGTCTCGCCCTTCTTCTTTTTGCCTTTGCCGAACATGCGTGAATCGCTCGCGCGTTAACCCGCATCCTTCCTGGGCTGACGTGGTTAAGAAGCTCTCAATGACCGGCAAAACTTGCCGCCCGCCCGGCAGGAATGGGCGCGGCATTCACCATGCCGCGCGGGCGCGGGCCTTAGAAATCAAGCCATTAGCCATTGGCATGGGGCTTGCGTGGTTAACCGCCATGGATAACGCACTCATGCTCGGCCTGCAGACGCAACGCGTCATGCAACGACGTATGGACGTTGCCGCCAACAATCTCGCCAACGTCTCGACTACTGGGTTCAAGGCCGATGGTCTCCTGCTCGAAGAAGCAGACCAGACCAACGCACGTGCGGACGAAGATCCGCGCAACATCCGTTTCGTCCGTGACGTCGGCATCGTGCACTACATGGAGCAAGGCCCGATCGAGATGACGGGCAATCCGCTCGACGTCGCGCTCGAAGGCGACGGCTTCTTCATGGTTCAAGGGCCGAACGGCCCGCTTTTTACGCGCGATGGCGCGTTTACAATTACGGGGGATGGACGGCTCGTCACCAGCGATGGTCGCGCTGTCCTTAGCTCCGGGGGGGCGCCGATCGTGCTCGATCCGCAGGGCGAAAGCCCTTCGATTGGGCGCGACGGCGCAATACGGGTGGCCGGTGTCGAAGCCGGCCGCATCGGTGTGGCGTCCTTCGCCGCACCAGGCGCGCTCTCAAAGGTCGGGGACAACCTTTGGGACGCGCAGGGTCAAGCACAGGGTGAGTTCAACGGGGTCGTGCTGCAGGGCGCGCTCGAAGGTTCGAACGTTCGCCCGGTGGTCGAGCTCACAAGGCTCATCGAAATATCGCGTGCGTATCAATCCGCGGCTAAAATTGTTTCGGGTGCGGATGAATTACGGCAGCGCGCGATCCAACAACTCGGCAGATAGGAACTAGTCCCACATGCGCGCACTATCGATCGCCGCCAGCGGCATGCAGGCGCAACAGCTCAACGTCGACGTCATTTCGCACAACATCGCGAACATGAACACGACGAGCTACAAGCGCCAACGCGCCGAATTCCAAGACATGCTCTACCAGAACATGGAGCGGCCAGGCGCCACCTCGTCCGCCTCGGGCGGCGTGTTGCCCTTGGGCATCCAGCTTGGCGTCGGCGTGCGCGCTGATGCGGTGGGCCGCGTCACCGAGCAAGGCGGCATCGCCGCGACAGGCAATCCGTACGACATCGCCATCAACGGCCGTGGTTATTTCCAGATCACCATGCCGTCCGGCCAGACCGGCTACACGCGCGCAGGCAATCTCGCGGTGAACGCCGACGGCCAGATCGTCACTGCCGACGGCTATCCGCTTGAACCGGCGATCACTGTGCCAGCCGAGGCAACCGCCATTCAGATCACGCGCGATGGCGTCGTCGAAGTGACGCTCGCGGGCCAGACCGATCCCCAGCAGATTGGGCAGCTCGAGATCGCGAGCTTCATCAATCCGGCGGGCCTCGAAGGTATCGGCGACAATCTCTTCCTTGAGACGCCCGCCTCCGGCACGGCGACAACGGCGACCCCGGGCTCTCCCGGACTCGGCACGTTGATGCAAGGCTATCTCGAGCTTTCCAACGTCAATGCGGTGGAGGAAATCTCCGCGCTGATCGTGGCGCAGCGCGCCTACGAGATGAACGCGCGCGTCATCACTGCCGCCGACGAAATGCTCCAATCCACTACGCAGCTGCGCTGAGGAAGATAGACCATGCTTCGTCTTTGCGTCGCCATCTGCCTCTACTTCGTGCTCTCCGCCGGCTTCGCGCACGCGCAGACGGTTTCGCTGCGCCCGCGCATCGAGGCCAACAGCAGCGCCGTCACCATGGGCGATGTGTTCGACGGCGTGCCGTCCGAGATTGCTGGGCGCGCGCTTTCGCCGGCGCCGGCGCCCGGTCAGGTCGGTTCGCTGCAAATCTCGATGCTCTCAGCGGCCGCCTCCGCTGCAGGCCTCGACTTCACACCGCCGCCCGGCGTCCGCGCTGTGCAAGTTATCCGCCCCGGCGGCGCACGCGCGACGCTGCCCGCCGCGAGCGGCGGTCAAACCATTGCTGACGCGGCGGTCCGGCGTGGTGATTTCGTCAACCTGATCTACGAGGCGCCCGGCATGTCGCTGAACATGCGCGCGCGCGCGCTTGAAGACGGCGCCATCGGCCAAGGCATTCGCCTGATCAACACCTCGTCCAACCGCACCATCGACGCCGTCGTCACCGGCCCGGGCACTGCGCGGGCCAACCCATGAGCAAGGATACTTCCATGCGCACTCTCGCCCTCCTCGCTCTGGCCGTCGGCGCCAGCGGCTGCGCCAGCGTCAGCGCGCACGATCTCTCACAAGATGCGCTGGCCGCGCCGGGCGTCGCCTATGACGCCGCGCGCCGCGGCCTTGCGCCGCCGCAGCTGCATCCCGTCGGAACGCCCGCACACCTCACCGGCGGCGCGCAGCAAACAATGCCGCAACCGGAACCCACTGTGTACGAGCCGGCCCAGCCGAACTCGCTTTGGCGTACGGGCTCGCGCAGCTTCTTCAATGATCAGCGCGCCAACCGGATCGGCGATATTATCACCGTCGAAATCGAGATCGATGACAGCGCCGAACTGAGCAATTCCTCGAACCGCCAGCGTGAATCATCGACATCCGCCGGCGTCGGCAACTTCTTTGGCCTCGAAACCGCGGTCGGCCAAGTGTTCAATAACGCCTTCGATCCCTCGAACATGATCAGCGCTGACGCAGATAGCGAGCATCGCGGCGCCGGCGCGATCAATCGCGAAGAGAAGATCGAACTCACCGTCGCCGCCGTGATTGTTGACCGCCTGCCGAACGGCAATCTCGTGCTGGCCGGCCGCCAGGAAGTGCGGATCAACGGCGAACTGCGCGAACTCACCGTCAGCGGCATCATCCGTCCGGAGGACGTGACGGCCCGCAATCGCGTCAACCACACGCAGATCGCCGAAGCGCGCATCTCGTACGGCGGCCGCGGTTCGATCAGCGCCGTGCAGCGCCCGAACTGGGGTCAGCGCATCGGCGACGCCATCACGCCCTGGTAGTCAGCGCTTAGTTCACACGCCGGTCTTTACCCGCCCAGTATGGCTCGCGCAGTTCGCGGCGCAGGATTTTGCCGCTTGGGTTGCGCGGCAGCGGCGTCGGCAGAAAGTCCACGCTGCGCGGCGCTTTAAAGTGCGCGATGCGCGAACGGGCGAAGGCAATGATGTCGTCTGCGTCCGGCGTAACGCCGGGCTTCGGCACCACGATTGCCTTCACGCTCTCACCCCAGGTTTCGTCCGGCACGCCGATGACGGCGACTTCCGCGACGTGCGGATGGCCATGGACCGCATTCTCCACTTCTGCCGGATAGACGTTCTCACCGCCGGTGATGATCATGTCTTTGATGCGGTCCTGGATGTAGATGTAGCCGTCTTCGTCGATGTAACCGGCGTCTCCCGTGCGCAGCCAGCCTTGGCTATCGATGGTTGAAGCCGTCGCGTCGTCCTTGCGCCAGTAGCCCTTCATATTTGCCGCCGAGCGCGTGGCGATCTCACCGATTTCGTTCGGTCCGAGGCGATTGCCCTGCGCGTCGAAGATCGCCATCTCGACGCCCGGCATCGGTAACCCGGCCGAGCGCATGCGCTGATTGCCTTTCGGATCGTGGTCCTGCGGCGGCAGGTAGGTGACCGTGCCTGTGGTCTCGGTCATGCCGTATTGCTGCACGAAATGGCAGCCGAACACTTCCATGCACTCGCGCAGCAAGTCGACGGGCATCGGCGATGCACCGTAGAGAATGTGGGTGAGGCTCGAATAGTCGATCTCTCGCGCGCGCGGCATGCGGATCACGAATTGCAGCGCCGCGGGCACCATGAACATCTTGGCGATGCGTTCGCGCGGGATCACTTCCAGCGCTTCAATCGGATTGAAGTCGCGGGCGACGACATTCTTCACACCGTTGATCAAGCCGACAATGCACCAGCCAGTGCCGCCAATGTGCGCGATAGGCATGGCGCAATAGCTGACCTCGCCTTCCTGCCATTCGTTCCAGCCCATCTTCGCTTCCGAGAGCGCGCGCCGCGAGCGCAGGATGTTGCCGCTGGTCAGCATGACGCCCTTCGGACGGCCGGTGGTGCCAGACGTGTAAAGGAGAAGCGCCGTGTCGTTTGTCGCGACCTCGATGTTCTTGTCTTCGGCGGGGTAAGCATTGCGCCACGCTTCATAGACGGGATGGCCATGCGCGCCGGCTTCCATCGCGATGATCTTTGGACGCGATGCGCTCTTCGCGGCCGCCGCCTCGCCGCACTCCATGCACTCAGGCCCGACAAACAACAGCGACGCTTGCGCATCATCGATGATGTAGGCGACCTCGTCGGCCGAGAGCCGCCACCCGATCGGCGCGATCACCGCTCCGGCCTTCATCACCGCGAAGACAAGCTCGAAATAGTGATCGCTGTTCTTGCCGAGATAGCAGACGCGGTCGCCCTTCTTGAGGCCTGCCGCCAGCAACGCGCCAACGGCGCGGTTCGAATTCGCGTCAAGCTCCGCGAAAGTGGTGTCACGTCCCTCAAAGCTCAGCGCGACCCGATCGCCCCGCACACGCGCGTGGTGACGCGGCACGTCACCCAGCGTCACCATCAGGTCAAACTCTTCCGGCTTCAGCGAGGCCGCCATACCATTCCTCCCGCGTCTTCTTTTGCAAGGAGCTTAGCGGCATGGTCGCGCTTGTGGAGCCCTAACTTCCAATCCCACGGGCCATCAACGCCGCGAACAGCGGAACCAGCGCCAAGAGATGCAACTCGACCATCACGAAGCGGCGCACGCGCTTGGCGTCGGCTTCTGTTACGGCGAAGGCTGCGTCCTGACCTGCCTGCTTCACCCAACGGATGAACGTGCGCGTCGGCCCCGCCGAGATCACGCCGATCACGGCAAACGTCGCCATCTTGGCCCAGAAGAAGGGTTGGGCGCCGTAGAACTCCGCGCCCTTGGCGCCCCAGAACACGCGCGCCAGGCCCGCGGAAATCACACCGACCGCGCTGATCCCGTAGAACAGATCGATCCGAAGCAAGAGCCGCGCGACGCGGCTATCGACCGGCAGACGCAACACAAACGCTTCCGCCGCCAGCGCACCGGCGAGGATCAGCACAAAGACAAAGTGCAGATACGATAAGGCTGCGTCATGCAGGAGCATCGACGCAGCCTAGCTTCGTTAGCGCTGAGGCGCGAGTTAGTTTGAACGGCTCTGGGCCGCTTCCTGCGCATCCCATTCCGCTTGCGTCTTGCAGACGCGCTCGCGACGTGAACGCAGACGACTCTCTGTGCGCGCCGTAACATTACGGCAGACGAGTTCAGCCTCAGCAACCGGTTCAGTCGCTGCGGGCGCTTGCTCTGTGGCTGGCGCGGTTTCTTCTTGAGTGACGGTCGGGGCTTCCGGCTCAGTTACGCCGCCGCTGGTGGTTTCCGGCGGGGGCGGCGTCTCAACTTGCGCGAATGCAGGCACGGCAAGAAGCATCGCGGCCGCGACGACAAAAACGCTGATACGCATTGATCCCCTCATTCGGTTCCGGGTGGAATGGTTATTACATTCCGCGACCGGGCGGGGGAAAGTCAATCGTCGCGATGCACACGTTCGCGTCGTTCGTGACGTTCCTGTGCTTCCAGTGACAAGGTTGCAATCGGACGCGCTTCGAGACGCGAGAGCGCAATCGGCTCACCGGTCTCTTCGCAGTATCCGTAGCTCCCGTCGTCGATTCTTCGGAGCGCTTCGTCGATTTTAGCTATCAATTTGCGCTGACGGTCGCGGGTGCGAAGCTCGAGCGCACGATCGGTTTCGCTTGTCGCGCGATCGGCGAGGTCGGCTTCGTTGACCGTGTCCTGCTGCAGCGTTGCGATGGTGCCGCGAGATTCCTCGAGGATCTCATCCTTCCAGGCCAACAGCTTTTTGCGGAAAAACTCCCGCTGCCGCTCATTCATGAACGGCTCGTCGTCGCTGGGGCGATATTCTTTCGTCGAGGTCGCCATCTTGGAACTCCAGGCGCCTTAGCGAGGCGCGCGCCTTATAGCCATGCTCCTGACCGGCGTCCATTGAGCAAGACGGGCGCCAAAGTCATGTGTTTTCCGCACGTTGCGGTGCAGCAATCAAACTTTTCCCGAGATACGTTCGAGCTTGGCCGCTTCTACAGCTAGCCTTACGTCAATCTCATGAAGGACGGCGTCCAGGCCCTCGTCCCCGGTCTTCTCAGAACGGCCCTGGAGGGCTTCCAGGCGGGCCTTTAGGCCGCCGGGGGCGCGCCCGAGTAGCAAACCGCGCTCCAGTTCCTCCAGCGTATCCAGGGCTTCAACCCCGCGCCGGCGCTGCCGGGCCCGGCGCTGCATGGGATCTTCGGCGCCCTGAAGCGCCAAAATCGCGTCGAGGGACGTCACCGCGCCCGTTGGCGTTGCCGCGGCTGCCCGTTGCGGGGCGTCCATCGCCGGTGCGAAGCCCGGCGCAGCCGCCTTCTCCGCCTTCCCGGCTGAGTTGGTCGGGCCAACGTTGCGGCCTGGTTCGATCTTCATCGGCGCGGACTCTCCGCTGTGGCTGTTTCCGATGCATTAACGTTTCAAACTTGAACCGGTCGTTAACCGAACTGCTGACCTATCCCTCACATGGGATTTACCTCTCGCTTGGCGCGGTCAGCGCTGCTTGCCGTTTGTTCTGTGGCCGCGATCGCTGCGCCGATCGCCACGCCGGCGGCGTACGCCGGCACGCGCATCAAGGACATCACTGACTTCGAAGGCGTCCGCGAAAACCAGCTCGTGGGCTACGGCCTCGTCGTTGGCCTTGCCGGCACCGGTGACTCGCTGCGGAACTCCGCGTTCACGCGCCAAAGCTTGGAAGCGATGCTCGAGCGCCTGGGCGTCGCCGCCGCCGGCGCGAACCTGAACACGCGCAACGTGGCGGCTGTGATGGTGACGGCGAACTTGCCGCCGTTCGCGTCGCAAGGCTCGCGTATCGACGTGACGGTTTCCGCGCTTGGAGACGCGCGCAGCTTGGCCGGCGGACAATTGCTGGTGACGCCGCTCATGGGCGCGGACCAACAGGTGTACGCGGTGGCGCAAGGGCCGCTGGCGATCGGCGGTTTTGCGGCGTCCGGGCAATCCGGATCCTCAGTCACGCGCGGGGTGCCAACGGCCGGCCGCATTGCCTCTGGCGCGCTGGTGGAACGCGAAATTCACTTCGACATCGCCGCGCAGCAAGAGCTGCGTCTGGCGCTGCGCAATCCGGATTTCACGACAGCGCAACGCGTTGCCGCCGCGATCAATCATCTCGTCGGCGCCAATGCGGCGCGCGCGACGAACCCGGGTTCAGTCGTCCTCTCCCGCCCTTCTGACTATGCGGGCGACATGGTTTCGCTGATCGGCCAAATCGAAAATCTCGAAGTCGAGGTTGATACGCCGGCTCGCATCGTCATCGACGAAAGCTCCGGCATTGTCGTCATGGGCGAAAACGTGAAGGTTTCGACCGTCGCGATCGCCCAAGGCAATCTCACGATCTCGATTCAGGAAGATCCGTTCGTCAGCCAGCCTGCGCCACTTTCGCGCGGTGAGACTGTTGTCGTGCCTTCGACTGGCGTGAACGTCGAAGAGGAAGAAGGCGGCCTGGTGATGGTGCCGGGCGGCGTGCCGCTTCGCCAACTTGTCAACGGCCTGAACGCACTTGGCGTCACACCGCGCGACATGATCTCGATCCTGCAGGCGCTGAAAGCCGCCGGTGCGATCCAAGCTGAAATCGAAGTGATGTAATGAGCGGTCCGATCGCTCTCCCAGGCGCGCCTCTGCCGATGAGCACGGCGGCGCGGCCAACACCGCAGCAGACGCAGGAAGCGGACGCCCTTCGCCGCGCGGCCGAAGAGTTCGAGTCGGTGTTTCTCTCGGAAATGCTCGGCCCGATGTTTGAGGGCATCGAGACCGAAGGACTCGGCGGCGGCGGCATGGGCGAACAGATTTTCCGGCCGATGCTGATTGAGCGCTACGCCGAAGCGATCAGCCAAGCCGGCGGCGTCGGCATCGCCGAGAGTGTCGTCCGCGAGTTCATGCGCATGCAGACGATGCAAACCACACCACCCGAGGATCCCGATGGCGCTCATCGCTGACGACGCCGCGCACCGCGTGGAGCAATTGCTGCTCATGACCGAGCGCCTGGCCATCCTCGCGGCCGAAGATACCCGCCGCATCGAAGCGCGTGTCGCCCTGCTTGATGGCGCCGAGGGCGAGGAGAAGAACCGCCTCGCCAACGCCTACCGGCTCGAGCTCTCGCGCATCAAACAGGACCACACACTGATCCAGGACGCGCCGCCGGAATTGCTGGCGCGCTTGCGCCAAAGCACCGTTACGTTGCACGAAATCCTTGCAGCCCACGAACTGGCGCTCAATGCGGTGAAAGTGGTCTCCGAAGGCTTGGTCCACGCCATGGCCGAAGAGGTCGTCCGGCAACGCGACAGCGGCGCCAATTACTCCGCTCAGGGCGCGCTCGATACGCGCAACGCGCCGAGCCCCACGGTGCTCGATCGGAACGCTTAAGCGGCGCCGCGAATAAACCCCGATGCGGGGACAACTTCGCCTTTCCTGTAATTCATCTTGCTCCGTGACTTTCCTGCCGCTTTGGTAGGCGCGCAGGCGGACTTGGGCGGAGCAGTTGAAGCACGCAAAACCAACACGTGCGTGGCGCCCCGTTCGGGCCCACGCCTACAGGCCAAGTCGCACCACCCGCCCGGAGGGCGTGTGGATCGCGCTCATGTTCAATCTTTGCCTGTTTCTGCTTCCGCTGGCAGGCGCGGCCGCAGTGACCATCATCGCCCGCGATCAGCTCTTCGCCTACGAGTACAGCGAGGCTGGCGCGCGCTCGATCAGTGCACGGGTTGAGAAGCTCAACGCCAGCCTGATCCAGGTCGATTTCGATCGCCAGCGCCAATGGGACAACATGGTCGCCATGGAGCTGATGGCGAACGATCCAGCCGCCGCGCGCGGTTTTCTCCT
>CAYUOC010000016.1:30816-37313 GCA_964446305.1 uncultured Terricaulis sp.
TTCGCCGCAAGCGTGAACCCGGAAGCGGCGGCGCGCGCCCGCGCAATGCTCGCCGAGATCGGCGACATCAGCGCGGCGACGTCACCAGCCGCAGCCGCGGCGATGCTCACGCACGCAACCACCATTACCGACCTGCCCCGCCTGCGCCTGCTCGCGCAAACCGCCGGCGATCGCGCCGCCGCGGCGGCGAAGCGTCTGCCTCGCGACGGTCGTTTGCTGTTGGCGGCGCGCGGCGAACTCGAATTCAACCGCGACCTGATGCTAGCCGCCGGCGCGATCGCGCTGGCGCTGGCCGGCTTGCTGTTCGGGGTATTGTTCAAGCTCTTCCAAGCCGCGCGCGCGGGTATTCGAAGCCTCAATCACGAAGAGGACGAATACGAAGACACTGAATTGCTCGAGATCAGCACCAACAATTGGCGCCCGCTTTAGGCGCGGAAGAGCGACAGCACCGCTTGCGGTTCGGCGTTGGCGATGCTCACACCGCCCGCAGCTTCAAGGCCCTGACGAACCTGCAGCGCCAAGAGACGCGCGCCGTCGGCATCGAAATCGCCGCGCGCGCCGGCTTCGGCCGCGCCGAGGAAGCCCTGATGCGCCTCAAGCGCACGAGCTGAGTCCACCAGGCGTCCCATCACCTCTTGAAGGTTTTCCATCGACTTCTGTGCAGCCTGGAGCGTCGCTTCGTTGGCTTCGGCGTCAGCGGAAACCAACAGCACGCCGCCGCCGAGACGCAGATCCACGCCGGGGATCGTCACCGGCGCCGAGCCGGGCTCGGCCTGCACCGCGACATCCTCGCCCGCGAGCACAAAAGCGCCGCGGCCAATGGCGGCGTCGATGCGCTGACCGAAGCCAGCAAACAGATCTGTTAGCGCGGCCGTGTCGCCGCTCTTTGCCAGCGCCTGTGCTTTCACGAGCATGGCCTGCGCGTCGTGGCCGGCGGCGAGCGCTTCGTGAACCTGGCTCATGCCGGCGCGCACGCTGGCGCGGGCATCTGCGATCGCTGCACCGCTGAGTTCGACCTTATCGCCTTGTACCGCGTCGTCGCGCCGCTGCGGCTGAGCCGGACGCGCATAACGGGTGTCAACGCCGAGCGTTTGCTGACCACTCGCGCCTGGGACGATGCTCGAAACCATGACTTGCCTGCTCCTTCGGATCGCGCGCACGGGGAGTGTGCGCGGCGCGCTTCGCCGCAGGCGTGAAGGAACAGTAAATGCGTTAACGAAACGTTAACGCGCCCACCTCCGAAACAAATAAATTTACGTTCTGTTTACTTCGCGATCTGTGCGCGGAGGTAAGCCATCACGGCGCGCGAGTAAGCGAGCTGCGACTCGCTGGGATAGCGGCGCAACATCTCGGACGTGAGGTTGTCGGTCAAGGTAGAGACGAAGCGTTGAGCTTCGGGATCGAGCTGCACCGCGACTTTGTCCGGCATGAGCTCGTTCTTCTGCACGGCCGCATGTTCAGCGACGGTACGTTTGGCCGCTTCAGCGGCCGGACCAGGCTCCGAGTTCGCCACGCGGGGCGAAACCTCGTGAACCGGTTGGGAAGGAGTGATGGAGGCCATGACTCATGCCCGGCGAAATCGGCGGGGAGCCGAAGCTCCCCGCCTCTTTCAGTTCCGTGATTAGCGGAAGAACGACAGCACGATCGACGGCGCCGAGTTCGCGATCGACAGAGCTTGCGCGCCCAGCTGCTGCTTCACTTGCAGAGCTTGCAGGCGGGCCGACTCTTTCGCGAGGTCAGCGTCGACGAGGTTGCCGATACCGGCTTCGATCGAGTCAGACAGCTTGCCCAAGAACGTCTTTTGAACGTCGAGAGCCTTCGACTGCGCACCCATCGTCGCCAGGTCTTTGTTCAGCGCGGTAAGCGCTGTATCGATGGCGTTCGACGCGGCGAGACCGCCAGCGGCGGACGAAATGTCCAGCGCCGAGGTCAGGCCAGCGAGCGCTTGACCGGCAACGCCGAGCTTGAAGTTGAAGCCCGAAACGGTGAGCTGGTTGTTGCCAACGCTGGCGGGCGAGCCCGTCATCGTGGCGCCGGCGGCGCCGGCGCCGAACACGCCGCCATCGTCGGCGATGGCGTCAGCTTCGTAGTAGCCGACTTCGAACGCTTCGTTTGAGCGCAGCGACATCGCGCCGGTCTCTTCGTTGTAGTCCACCGTGACGCGGCCGCCGGTTTGCGACGCAACCGAGTCGACGAACTCTTGGATCGTGTCGCCGCTCGTGAGCGAGACATTGATCGTCGTGGTTTGGCTGCCGTCGGCGCTGTCGATCGAGAAACGCAGTTCCGAGGTAGCCACGAACGTCATGCCCGTCGCCGTTTCGAGATCCGCGTGGATCGAGTACGGCTGCGTGTCGCCATCGACCAGCGTGTCGCCGGCGAGAGCGTACGAACCGTTGGCGCCGCCGATGTCCGACGTCAGCACAGAGAATGCCGTCGGGCCGGTGGCGTTGGTGCCGTTGACGAGGTTCGAACCGTTGAACGTCGCGGCGTTGGCGATCTGATCGATCTGGTTGCGCAGCGCGTTGAAGTCGGCTTGCAGAGCGTCGCGCTGATCTTGAGACAGGTCGTTCGCTTGCGCGGCGACTGACTTTTCCTTCAGCTGCTTCAGGATGTCGCCGATGGCTTCGCCGGCCGACAGACCAACGTCGATCACCGACGTCGCACGATCGATGCCGTCCATGACAGCGCCGAGCGAAGCGACGCGGGCGCGCTGGCCTTCAGCGATAGCGAACACAGCGCCGTTGTCCTTCGCGGAAGCGACCTTCAGGCCGGTGTTCACGCGGTTCTGGACTTCGCCGAGTTCTTTCGTGGTTTGGGTGAGGGATTGGAGCGCAACAAGGGCGCCGTAGTTGGTATTGACGCTGGTCATAGTCGTTTGTCCTTCTGGACTTGAGTGAACCGGCCATTTTGGCCAGCTGGACGTCGCCGCCCGATCCGCACGGAAAATCCGAACGCCCTTCCCCGCCTAAGGGTCAGACGCTTTGCGTTGCGATTGTTTGTAAGGAGCGAGGGTTAATAACGCGTCAGCGCCGAAACGATTCCTGCTCGGCAAATTTTGCCTAGCGCTCAGCGCGCGCCGAGACCTTCCATCATGGTGCGGTTGATATCGATCAGGGGTTCGACGTCGGCGCCCTCGCGCAGCACTTCACTAGAATAGCGCGCCACCCACATCGCCAGAGAGATGATCTGGCCGCGGAGCGTGATCGGCAGCTGGTTCTCGGGCGCGGAGCAATCGGCCGAAAGCAAATTCCAAAGCCGGCGATTGGCGTCGATCGCCTCGAGCACCACCGCAAGCGGCGGCTTCTCTTCTTTCACGCGGACGAGCCCCGCCGTGACTTGCCCGAAGGCCCGGTACTCGAGGTCGCGCGGTTGTTCAGCCTGCGTGGCCGCGCGCTGGTACGCTTGTATCGACATCGTGCCCCAGTCCCAGGCGCTCGGCCTCATAGGTGATGAGTTTCCGGCAGCGCATCAACGCCCGGTAGTATTCGCCGCCCATTACTTCTTTGGAAACGCCTATGCATTCAGCCAGCACGGCGGGATCGCGTACAGCGCCCATGAACTCGGCCAGGCGCGCGGCGAACTCAGCATAGGCCTTCTCCCGCCCCTGCTCATCCAAGTACATGAGCATGATCGGGAAATAGATGCGCTTGGCCGGGGTGTCGGCCTCGTCCTGCTGCATGATGTCTTTTTCACGCAGCACCGAGGCCTTGTTCTGCAGAACGAGCGCAGCGCGCCGGTCGCCGTTTTGGACAACAGCACCGTTCACGACAAACTTCTCGCCCGGCCGCAAAGAGAGTTTCAGCGGCATGTGCCCTCACCTCCCGATTCTGGGAGTCCATCTCCGTTAAGACTCGCCGCAGATGGTTAACGGGGTGTTGCGCACAGTCAGCGCCACCGTGTCGTTTCGACCGCGAATTGCACCGAGCTACACGCAGCGCGCGATGATCGTGTTGGTTGGGCCTCACATGCTCACATTCAACTTTCGCTCGATTGCTCGGACCGCAACAGAAACGTAAATAAAGGATTGCCGCTCGGCCGGGGGCAGTCGGAGCGCGGCTAGCAGAAATTGGAAGTTCGGGGCTCGGGGGCTCCGCGCGCGGGCGCATGGGTGCGCGGCGATCGGAGAAATGCGTCTGGAGTTTTGACCTGCTTCGGCGGGGGAGGAGGAACTGTGTTCAATGTCATCGACGTCAATCCTCTCCGCGCGCTGGCCAAGCGCGCGAGCGAACGAATTGGCGACCAGGTGATCGCGCAACGCTTCGAAAAGATCGCGTTCGATCGCCTCCTGAAAGACGCGCGCAACTTTCGTCCAGCGCGGAAGAACGACATCGACAACGCACCGGCCTGGGCGCGCGAAGCCCACGCGCGCGGCGAGGAACTCAGCGTCTATCGCAGCAATGGCGCGCTGGCGGCGCGGATCCATACCGTGGCGCGCCGTGTCGCCGACGCCCTCGCCGTCTCGCAGACACCCCCGGCGCGACGCCCAGACGATGCCGCCGCGATCGCCGACGCGGCAGAGTTTATCGCCAAGTTCTCGCGCATGAACTTCGACACCGCGGCGCGAAAGACCCTCGCCTTCGCGCGCGTCCGTGCGTGCTGGGCCGAGCAGGATGACGCACTGAGCGTGTGCGACGCCCAATCGCTCGTGCTGCTGGGCGGACGCATCTGGCATCGCATCACGTCCATCACCGAGCTACGCAAAGTCGGCGGCGAGTTCTGCAATTGCCTGGCGCGGACCACGCGTGACAGCGCCTATGGCAGCCAGCTCACGCGCGGCAAGGCGCAATTCTGGGTGTTGCGCGACATGCAGGGCAAAGGCCTCATCGTGGCGATGGCCCCGTCGCCGCTGGCCACGCACTTCCTTGAGGTGAAGGGGCCAAACAACACGCCGGTCCGCTCTGACGACGCCGACCTGCTTCAGCTCGGCACCCTGATTGGCGTCCGTCCGCGCGCGCCCGAACCGCCTCCGCGCCCGCCAACGCCATCGGCGGGCCTGGCCGCCTCGATCATGGCGCTGGCGCAGCCCTGCCGCTGCACGCTGTGCGCGCCGCTGCTGACGCGGCCGACCCGCTTGCGCAGGAGCGGCGCCACCCCTTAACTGCGCGCTCAGCAAGGAGCGCTCATGCGGTTTGACGGCACCAAGGACTATGTCGCTACGGAAGACCTGAAGGTCGCCGTCAACGCGGCGATCACGCTTGAGCGCCCGCTCCTGGTCAAAGGCGAGCCCGGCACCGGCAAGACGATGCTGGCGATCGAGGTCGCCAAAGCACTCGGCATGCCTTTGATCGAGTGGCACATCAAGTCGACGACGAAGGCCGTGCAAGGTCTCTACGAATACGATGCGGTGATGCGGCTGCGCGACTCGCAGCTCGGTGACGCGCGTGCGACCGACATCGCCAACTACATCAAGCGCGGTAAACTCTGGGAAGCGTTCGAGAGCGAACAGCGCCCCATTCTGCTGATCGATGAAATCGACAAAGCCGACATCGAATTCCCGAACGACCTTCTGCAAGAACTCGATCGGATGGAATTCTACGTCTACGAGCTTGATCGCACGGTGAAGGCGAAGGTCCGCCCGATCATCCTGATCACCTCGAACAACGAGAAAGAACTACCGGACGCCTTCCTTCGCCGTTGCTTCTTCCACTACATCCGCTTCCCCGACGAAGACACGATGCGCGCCATCGTCGAGAGCCACTATCCGGGCGTGAAGACGCGCCTCGTGAACGAGGCGCTGAAAATTTTCTACGACATGCGCAAAGTACCTGGCCTGAAGAAGAAGCCCAGCACCAGCGAACTCATCGACTGGCTGAAGCTGCTGCTCACCGACGATGTCGATCCGGAAACGCTGAAGCAGCGCGATCCATCAAAGCTCATCCCGCCACTCGCCGGCGCGCTTCTGAAGAACGAGGCCGACGTCATGCTGTTCGAACGCCTAGCCTTCCTGGCGCGTCGGGAGCAACGCGGCGGGACGAGCTAAGCCCTGCCTCAAGGCATCGACACTTTCTCCACAGCGGCCTAACCTCCAGGGTGGGAGGACGTTATGCGCCAGCTGCTGCTCACGCTCGCGCTCGCGATGGGCGCCGCGCCCGCGTTCGCGCAGGGCACGGAGGCCGAGCCGCAGGCAGCGCCTGGCTCGATCGCCATTGGCATGATCGAAGCCGTTCGCGGGGAAGGCATTTTCGAGCTCGTGCACAACGGCCAAGTCGCGGTGCGCCACACGCGGAGCGGCCTCACCTGCCAGTTCGCGCGCGATGGCGGCGGCGGCCGGCTGATCGTCTTCGAACCGCAGCGCGACCCGACCTTCCCGGACCGCGAACCCGCCATTCCGCGCGGCGATGATGTGGCCTGCGAGATGATCGAAGGCGGCGCGCAAGTCCGCTATTTCGCCACGCGCTATCCGTTCGGTTCAACGCTTGAGGAGCAACTCGCCGGGGTTGAGACTGCGATCCGCCGTCGCGACGCTGCCGCCACGCGCTATCCCGGCGAAACACTGC
>CAYUOC010000017.1:0-5097 GCA_964446305.1 uncultured Terricaulis sp.
ATGGCTGTCGGCGCGGTGTAGAAGATGTTGACCTTGTGCTTGTCGATCACTTCCCAGAGGCGCGAGACGCTCGGGTAGTTGGGCACGCCTTCGAACATCAACGTTGTCGCGCCGTTCGCGAGCGGGCCGTAAACGATGTAGGTGTGGCCTGTGACCCAGCCCACGTCGGCAGTGCACCAGTAAATATCGCCGTCATGATAATCGAAGACGTACTGGTGCGTCATCGAGGCGTAGACGAGATAGCCGCCAGTGGTGTGCAGCACGCCCTTGGGTTTGCCGGTCGAGCCTGAAGTGTAGAGGATGAAGAGCGGATCTTCCGCGTTCATCGGTTCGGGCGCGCACTCCGCGCTCACATCGGCGGCCGCATCCTCATAAACGACGTCGCGGCCTTCACGCATCGGTACGCCGGCGCCGGTTCGGGTGACGACAATGACGGTATCGACATTGGTGGAGACGTGCGCGTGCTCCAACGCCTCATCGACGTTCTGCTTCAGCGGGATGATCTTGCCGCCGCGCACGCCTTCGTCGGCGGTGATGACGCAGGTCGACTCGCAATCCTTGATGCGGTTGGCGAGACTCTCGGGCGAGAAGCCGCCGAACACGACAGAGTGAACCGCGCCAATGCGCGAGCAGGCGAGCATCGCGTACGCCGCTTCCGGGATCATCGGCATGTAGATGGTGACGCGATCGCCTTTCTTGACGCCGCGCGCCTTCAGCACGTTGGCGAAGCGGCAAACTTCGTCGTGCAATTCGCGGTAGGAGATGTGGCGCGATTGGTGCGGATCGTCGCCTTCCCAGATGATGGCGACTTGATCGCCGCGCGTTTCCAGATGGCGGTCGATGCAATTGGCGGAAACGTTGAGGACGCCGTCCCAGTACCAGCGGATGTGAAAGTCGGCTTCGTTGAAGCTCGTATCCTTCACCTTGGTGTAGGGCTTGATCCAGTCCAGCCGCTGGCCGTGCACCCCCCAGAACGCTTCCGGGTCCGCCGATGCGCTCGCGTGCATGGCGCGATACTTCACGTCATCGACGTAAGCTTTCTTGGCCCACTCTTCGGGGACGGGAATGACGACGGGATCAGACATGAAGGCGCCTCAGCGTTTCTGGTGCGCCCATCAAGCACAGAGAGGCGGCGCCAGAAAAGCACCTGCGTGCGGGCATCCGGCAGAATTGCATGAAAATCGTCGACACCTCGCGTGGCGAGACGAGCGCGGCGCTACTCGGTGGGCATATAAATGGAACGCTTCGGGCGCGCCATGACGCGCTGAATCATCGGCTCAAAGGCCTCAAGCGGCATGCTGTCGTATTTGGGATCGAACGCATTCTGATCGTGACGATGACAAAAGCGAGCTGTGTACTCGAAATGAGGATGACCGCGGAACTGCTCGCGCATGTCGCGGTCGAGACCGAGGTGATGGAAGAAGTAGTAGCCTTGAAATATCCCGTGTTGCGCCAGCATCCAGTGGTTGGCCTCTGACACGAAGGGCTTCAAAATCGCGGCGCCGATGTCGGCGTGGCTGGTTGAGGCGAGTGTGTCGCCGATGTCGTGCAACAATGCGCAGACGACGTATTCTTCATCCATGCCGTCACGATGCGCAAGCGTCGCCGATTGAAGCGAATGCGTGAGACGATCGACGGCAAAACCGCCGAAGTCTCCATCGAGCAGCTTCAAATGGGCCAAGACGCGATTCGGCAATTCGCGATTGAATGGAACGGCGGACGCGGCGATCTTTGCCCAATCTTCTTTGGTGCTTTCCGACATCGTACGAAATTGCGCACGGTCTGCAGGGGATCCGTCGGCCATGACCTCGCTCCTCAAGCGCTAGCTTTAAACGAAAGGCCCGAGAATACAACGCGCCCAAAACAAGCGCCGAGGCCTAGTGCGCCACGCTTGCGGCGCGGCGGAAGACGGTGCGGATGGTGAAGTTGCTGACGAGCCGGCGCACGCCTGGGAGACGCGAAAGCGTGTCTTGGTGGATGCGCTCGTAGCGGTCGTCGTCGGCGATGACGATGCGCAGCAGATAGTCGCTTTCACCGGTCATAAGGTGGCAGTCCTGGACTTCGCGGCAGAGCGCGACGGCGCGTTCGAACTTGGCCATGGTTTCGCGGCGCTGATCTTCGAGCGTCACGGCCACAAACACGGTGGCGCTGCGGCCAAGCGCCTTTTCCGAGAGAATGGCGGCGTAGCCTTCAATGACGCCGGCGGCTTCCATGGCTTTGACGCGGCGGTGGCATGCGGACGGTGAAAGCCCAATGCGTTCGGCCAGAGCGGCGGCCGTCAGCACGCCGTCGCGTTCGAGTTCGACCAGGATCTTATGGTCGAAATCGTCGAGCTGGACGGGAGTTTGTTGCGACATGAGGCATGATACGCGAAAAACTAGGCGTATGGAACGCCATAGTGCTCAAAATATCCAAGAAAAAGCGCTGCGAACGGGATATTTCCCCGCGCAGTAGGAGGAATTCCCATGCGCGTCGGCTGCCCGAAGGAAATCAAGGTCCACGAATATCGCGTCGGTCTGACGCCGGAGAGTGCGGCTGAACTCGTTCGCGCTGGCCACGATGTCGTCCTGGAAACGAAAGCGGGCGAGGGCATCGGCGCGCCGGACGCGGTTTACGAAAAGGTCGGCGTGAAAATCCTGCCGAACGCGGACGCCGTGTTCGCGGAATCGGACATGATCGTGAAGGTGAAGGAGCCGCAGGCGGTTGAGATCGCGCGGCTGAAGCCGAGCCATGTGCTCTTCACCTATCTCCACCTGGCGCCCGATCCCGCGCAAGCAGAAGGCCTGATGAAGTCCGGCGCGACCTGCATCGCATATGAAACCGTTACCGATCGCGATGGCCGCTTGCCGTTGCTGAAGCCGATGTCGGAAGTCGCGGGCCGCATGTCGATCCAGGTCGGCGCGTACTTCCTGGAAAAGGCGCATGGCGGGCGCGGCGTGCTGATGGGCGGCGTGCCTGGCGTGCAGCCGGCTAGCGTCGTGATCCTCGGCGCCGGCGTCTCCGGTTATAACGCGGCGCAGATCGCTGTCGGCATGCGCGCGCGTGTGCAGGTGTTCGACAAGAACCCCACGCGCCTTGAGGAGCTGGACCGCGAGTTCAACGGCCGCCTGGAGACGGTGTATTCGACAAGCGCCGCCGTCGCGGAAGCGATCAAGGACGCCGACGTCGTGGTCGGCGCGGTGCTGGTGGCCGGCGCGGCCGCCCCGAAGCTGATCACCCGCGACATGCTGAAGACGATGCGGCCGGGCTCGGTCCTGGTCGATATTTCGATCGACCAAGGCGGCTGCTTCGAAACCTCGAAGCCGACGACCCACTCGGAACCGACGTTCGTCGTCGATGGCATCGTCCATTATTGCGTGGCCAACATGCCCGGCGCGGTCTCGCGCACCTCGGCTTTCGCGCTTAACAACGCGACACTGCCGTTCACGCTGGCGCTGGCGAATAAGGGCTACAAGAAGGCGCTGCAGGATGACCCGCATCTCGCCAATGGCCTGAACGTCTACGAAGGCGCCATTACACATGAGGCTGTCGCGCGCGATCTCGGCAAGCCGTTCAAGCGGCCGAGCTGGCTGGGCTAAGCGCCGCTCAACTGCGCGAGAGTTTCGCCAAGTAAGAGATTAATGATGCGGGCAGGGACGCGCGAGCGTTCTTGGTCTCATGTCTACGCACCGTCTTATCTTCGCGGTCGCGCTCGTCGCGGCGTTTACCCTGACAGCCGCGCCGGCCTCGGCCCAGCGCCGTGATCCTGATGGCGAACGCTGCGCGAATGTCTCGGGCGCGCTGACGCCTGAGCATCAGGTCAACGCCTGCAACACCTATCTGCGTGCGCTGGGCGTTTCGCGGAACAATCGCGCTCAGGCGTTCAAGAGCCGCGCTAACGCGTATCGCGAACTGCGCCAGTTCGACCTCGCGTTCGCCGACTACGACGAGGCGATCCGCCTGCAGCCGAACCATGCGAACATCCGCAACAATCGCGGGATTGCCGAGCGTATGGCGGGCAACCCGGAGCGCGCGCTGGCTGACTTCACCACCGCGATCGAGATCGACCCGGCGTTTGCCAACGCCTACAGCAACCGCGGCAGCGTCCAGGCCGAGATGGGCAATTTCGAAGCCGCGATAGCCGACCAAACACGCGCGATCGAACTGAACGACCGATTGGCGTCGGCCTATAATGGCCGCGGCATCGCCTATCGCGCGCTGGGCCGGAACGATCTGGCGCTGGCGGATTTCGAACAGGCGCTCCGCATCAATGCACGCTACGCCGACGCCCTGCGCAATCATGCGCGGACGCGCGAGGTGATGGGCGAGACCGAACTTGCTGGACCGGCCAACGAGTCCGCCGATCAGATCGCGGCGGTTGAGCGCTGATGAGCGTGCGGCGGGGCCTCCTCGCGCTCGCCGGGGCCGCTGCGCTGATCGCCACGCCCGCTTTGGCGCAGACGCCGGATGAGCTCAACGCGCGTTGTGTCAATCTCAGTAGACTCTTCAGCCATGACGAGCAGGTGCTCGCCTGCACGCGCCAGCTGGCCTTGCCTGGTCGCACGCCGGAGCAACGCGCCATCGTTCACAACAATCGTGGCAACGCGTTCCGGACCGCCCGCGAGTACGGCGCAGCGATCGCGGACTATGACGAGGCTGTCCGCCTCGATCCGAACTACGCTAACGCATACAACAATCGCGGCATCGCCAATCGAGCGGCGGGGCTTGCCGATCGCGCCGTCGCCGACTTCAACGCCGCGCTGCGGATCAACCCCGCCTTCGCCAGCGCCTACGGCAATCGTGGCAGCGCCTACGCCGATCGCGGCGATCTTAGCCGGGCGATAGCCGACTACACGCGGGCGGTGGAACTCGATCCGGACTACTCGAACGCTTACAACAATCGCGGCAACCTCTACCGGCAGCTGCGGGACTACGACCGCGCGATCTCGGATTTCACCGAGGCGCTGCGGATCAACCCGCGTTACGCCGGCGCCTACAATAATCGCGGCCGCACCTATCAGGCGATGGGTGAGATGGAGCGCGCATTGGCGGATTTCGAGCAGGCGCGGCTGATCGAGCCGGACAATCCCGCCTATCAAGGCTTTGGCATGCGGCGCT
>CAYUOC010000017.1:5197-17036 GCA_964446305.1 uncultured Terricaulis sp.
TTGGCGAACCTTGTCCGACTTGCCAGACGCCGCTGCAACGGCGCGCGTCGACCTTCCGCACTATTGTTGGTGATGTTGCGTTCTGCGCGCGTTGCTGCTCGTCGTTTGAGCTGGCGCGCGACGACGACGACACGGCCTTGGCGTTCGGACCGCCGGAATTCGCGCCGATTTGAGGCGCCAAACAGTGCTGATCAGGTGAGGAGCGCGAACAATCGCGCTTCGGTCTCCGATAGTCTCCAGCCCTTGAAGATGAAGACACGCGCGGCCTGGAAATCCGCTGCCGCGCGCGTGCGCAGGCGTGGGCCGTCGTCGGCGTCAAATCCATGCGGCAGCAGGTCGATCCGCAGCGCAGCAAGGTCCGCGTCCGGGTTCGCCGCAAGATAGGCCTGGCCTATGGCTTGGCCGGCGGAAAGGTCCGGCGCGTTTGTTTGCGCGGCGGCGGGGATCGCGGCGCTGGTGGCGAGTGCGGCCAGCGCCAGCAGGATGTCTCGTTTGCTCAGGCTCATGCGCGGACTCCCATGTCGCGTTTCAGATGATCGGAGAGACGCATCGCCAGCGCGATGATGGTCAGCGTCGGGTTGGCGATGCCGGAGGTGGGGAAGACCGAGCAGCCGGCGATGTAGAGATTGCTGACGCCGTGGACGCGGCAGTTCTCATCGACAACGCCGTGCTCTGCTTCCGCGCTCATGCGTGTCGTGCCCATGTGGTGGCGTGACATGTTGAGGATGGAGAGAAGTTGCTCGCGCGGCACTGGAAAGCGGACGCGGCCCTTGCCTTGAGCGCCGAGTGCATCGCCGAGCGCGGCGATGGAGCGTTCGAGATTGTCGAGATCGCGCTCGGAATAAACCCAATCGAGATGGAGACGGGGCATGCCGAGTGGATCGGTGTGCTCGGGTAGCAGCGTAAGCCGGCTTTCGAGATGCGGAAATTGTTCCGACATGAAGAAGCATGGATGGTGGCGCGCGCCTGAGCCGTGGGCGTCGAGTGTGCTGGCGAGCGCCAGCACGGCAGCGTCTTCAGGGCGCGGCGGGTCTCTTGGATCGAAAAGTGTGGTGGTGAAGTTGCCCGTACCAAAGCGGCGCTGGCCTTCGAGCGACGTGGCGATCACGCAATGCGTGTTAGCGCGGCCGCTATCGGCATAGAGCGACATGCTCCGGCCGTCGCTGACGCAGAGCATGGTGTTGAGCCCCTCGGCATTTTCATAGACGCCGAAGGTGACATGGCCCTGGAAGCAACGGCCGAGCAGATCGCTGTGATTGCCGATGCCGCCGGAGGCCAGCAGGAGACGCACATTCTCGATGCCGCCGGTCGCCAGCACATAGTTGCGCCCGCGCGCGGTGTGGCGGCGGCCGTTGAGGCAGCGCACTTCCAGGCCCTGCACCCGATTGCCGCGGCGAAGTGCGATGTTGGTGACGTTGGCATGGAGATAGACGCGAATGTTGTCCGACGCTTCGACGAAATCGTTGCGGAATGCGTCGAACTTGGCGCTATCGACTTCGCCCGAGAGCGCAGTGAAGACGCGCGGCGATGAGAAGAAGTGGTCGTTGATGTTGAGCGGCGGGCGCGCGGCGTCGGGATCATTGTCCCAGTCGCGGGTGAAGCGCGGGATCTGCATCAGATCGCAGGCGCGATCATAATAGGGATCCATTTGCGCGCGCGTGACAGGCCAGCCGGTGCGGTCGAGCCAATCACGGCGTTCGAAATCGGCGGGATCGAGCGGACCGCATTTGCCGCCCCAGACATTACCGGAGCCGCCGTACCAGCGGGCGCGGGATTGGATGAGATACGAGTCGATGTTGCGATCCGGATTTCCAGGCGCGCGCATCGTGCCGGCGCCGGCATAGAGCGCCTGAATCTCCATATCGCGATCGCGGCCGCCGCTCTCGAGGATGGCGACGCTTCTGCCGGCGCCCGCCCATTGTTTGGCGATCGAGATAGAGGCCATGCCACCGCCGATGAGGATGAGGTCAGCCTCGATCTCGGTTGCTTCAGGCAAAGTTCGGGCGTCGATGAAAGCCATCGTTGAAAAATCCGTGTGTTTAAAGGGTACGGTTAGGAGGTGGCGCCGCTTTCGCGGAGCAAGCGGATCATCCCGTCATGCCCGCGCCGTCGTGCTTCGCTAAGCGGTGATCGCCGCTCGCGGCCGTCGACGGTCGGCGCGATGACGGCGAGGTTGACGTCCGCGCCGTTGGCGATCAGGTAGCGCGCGACATCGATTCTATTGCTGCGTGCAGCGTTGATGAGCGGCGTCTCATCACCTTCAACGACACCGTTCACGTCGGCGCCGCGTTCGACCAGTAGCTGAGCTACGTCGAGGTGGCCGAACATTGAGGCCATGATTAGCGGATTGCCGTCGCCGGGCGCCGGTTTGTTGACGTCGGCGCCGTGCTCGATGAGGTACAGCGCCATGTCACGCGAACCAAAGCGCGCTGCGATCACCAGGGGCGTGCCGTCGCCGCGCAGGAGGTAATTCACATCGGCGCCCGCATCGATTAGTTCGCGCGCCTCCACCATTTGGCCCTCCTGCAGAGCGTTCACGAGACTGCGTCCGAGGGTGCGTTGCGCCGGCGTGGCGTGGGATTCGTGTTGTTGTGAGATGTGTACGACGCGCGGCTGTTGTGTCGCCCAAGCGGCGGCGCCGGCAGTGAGCGTGGCGACGGCGCAGAGCGTGGCGCCGACAGCGATGCGAAGCGACGTGGGGCGCGGGCGGGCGAGCATGGTGATGCGTTCCTTCAAAGGCTGAGCGCCGATTGGCGGCCATTGGCATCCGAGTGGTACGGCTTGCGCCGCGAGTTGCGTCTTCAGCATCGCCTCAGCGTAGACGCGCTTAGCGGCGCCGTGGCGCGCCATGACGCGCGCATCGCAGGCAAGTTCTTGGTCCACGCGCAACGCGGCGCGGGCGATGTGGAAGAGTGGGTTGAACCAGTTGAGGCACTGGAGCAAAGCGGCGGCGGCGTTGATCTGCGCATCGAACGCTTCGATGTGCGCACGCTCGTGGGCGATGACGAGATCGCGTTCGGCTGGGGTGTAGCGTTGCTCGAAATCGCTGGGCAGCACGATTCGCGGGCGTACGATACCGATAACGGCAGGGCCAGCGGCCTCGGAATTGCGCATGAATCGCCGCTGGCCGTGCAGCAGCAACAATATGCTGAAGACGACGCCGGCGAGCCAGATGGTCAGCAAAAGCGGCATTGGCTCGATATTCGAAAGAGCGAGCTCGACCGCTTGCGACGGCGCTTCTGCCGTGACAGGCGCGTTGATCTCAAGCGCGCGTGCGACGGCTTCGGTGTCGGTCATCACCGGTGCGTTGACGAAAATCTGCCGCGCTGGGAGGAAGCCGGCCAGCGCGGCGAACGGCACAAGCAGCCAGAAGCCGTAAGCGACCTGTGCGCCGAAAGCGGCGCGGAGCGGCTGGCGCAGCAGCAGCACAACGATGATGGCGGCGCTCGCGATGAGCGATGCGCGCAGCACGACGGGAAGGATCTCAGCGCTCATTGTCGAGCTCCGCGATGAGGCGTTTCAGTTCGGCGATATCATCGGCGCTCAGCTTTTCGCGCTCTGAGAAATGGGTGACGAGCGAGGAGATGCGGCCATCGAACAGGCGATCGATGAGGCTGGTGCTTTCATCCAGCACATAATCCTCGCGCTTCAGCACCGGCCGATAGAGGTAGCGGCGGCCATCCTTGTCGGCGGCGATCGCGCCCTTCGAGAGCAGGCGGTTGAGTAGGGTTTTGACGGTGGCTTCCGTCCAGCCCTGATCAGCCGCGACATCCGCCGCGACGTCTTCGGCGCTGAGCGGCTGTTTCCGCCAAAGCGCCTCCATGACAATGCCTTCCGCCGAACTGACGCGCATGTTTACACCTGTAATCGCGCTATTGATTACAGGTGTAAACGGTCCCGTCAAGCGGATTTGCGCCGGATGACGTTCGTCGCCGCCCGTCAGCGGTTGTCGAGCTGCGCGCGCACGGCTGCGAGCCCCTCTCGTGTGATCCGATAGGGGCCGCCATCCTGGCTGCTAATCAGCCGGCGCCGGCGGAGGCGTTGGAAAACCGAAAGCGTGCAGTCATCCAGCCGCCAACCGTCGCGGTTGAGGCAGTCGATTTCAACGATATGGCCAACTTCGTTCTTGCGATGGTTGATGCGCCCGCCTTGCGCGAGCGCATGCAGCGTCCGCTGCTCGTACTTCGAAATGTTCACTTGGAATTTGCCTGATCTGAACGCGTGCGTTCGCGCTCCGAGTGGGAGCGCGGTTCAGAGCGGGCTAGCGTTTACGAGAACGCGGCCCGCAGCGTCAGGCAATCTCAGGCGTCATAGGCGGGCGTATTTGGCGAAGCGTCGCGCGCTCGTCAAGCCGGAGCGTGTTCAAGCTTCGCCTCGGGAATGAGCGAGCGCATGCGGTTGCCGAACGAGATGAGGCACACCTCGCTCGGCGAGAGCGGGCCGGTGGCGTAGCTCGAACTCTGCATGCCTTGCTGCACGCCTTCGATCAGCACGGTGTCTTCGGCGTTCACTTGGCGATTGATGCGCCAGTTGAGGTAGCGCGCGGCGTGCATCTCGCGGCTCGCGTTTGGATGCACATAGGCGATTTCGCGGATCATGGTTTGGTTGGCGGAGACCGGGATGAACTGCATGAAGTCCACCTGGTCCGGGTAGATGTCGAAGGCGACGTTCGGCCAGAGTTTGTAATAGGCCCACAGGCGGCGGCGCTCGGCCGGGATATGATCGAACGTGCCGAGCAGTTTTTGGTACTGCCGTTCGGGCCAATGGTTTGACGGCATCTCCGTCACCGTGCCCCACATCTTATCGATCCATTCCTTGGCTTCGATCTTGTAGCTGCCCGCAAGCAAACGTGAGAGGCCAGGATGCGCGACGGGGATGTGCATGCCGTCGGAGTAATTGTCGCCGACGTTTTTCCAGTTCACGGGGCGCGGCCTGAGCGTGACGCGGCCGTTGGGGATGAGCTTCTCTAACTCGAACGCTTCGAGCTCTTCCGCGTAAGGCGCCATCATTTCCTTCACGCTGGGCAGCCCCTGCGCGAAGCGGATGAAGATGAAACCGTAGGCGATCTCCTGATCGACCGGCTTTAAGCCGAGCGTGTTTGCATCGAGCCCTTCGAAGCCTTGCCATTTCGGCGCGCCGGCGAAGGCGCCGTCGAGCTTGTAGCTCCAGGCGTGATACGGGCAGACGAGGCGATGGCCGCAAGAGCCGCGCGCTTCGGTGGCGATCTTGCCGGCGCGGTGGCGGCAGACATTGTGGAAGCTGCGGATCGCGCCATCCTCGCCGCGCACGGTGACAACGCGCTCGCCTAGAATGTCGAGCGTGAGATAGTCGCCGGTTTTCGGCACGTCGTTGATGTGGCCGACGATGTGCCAGGCCTGTGCGAACACCTTCTCCCGCTCCAGCTCGAAGAAACGCTGGTCGGTATAGAGCCAAGCGGGCAGGGATTGTGGGACGCTCATGCGCTCACATTAGTGGAGGGCGCTCGGGTCGCCTATAGCAGCTTCGCCAGCGCGGCACGGAAAGCGCGGTCGCGCTTGAGCGAGACTTCGCGGCTCATGGCGTCGTTACGGGTGGCGTAGCGCTCGGCGTAAAGCAGCACCCAGGCGCGACCGCGCGTGGACCGCGCGCCGCGACCGGCGTTGTGGGCAGTGAGGCGCTGGTTGAGATCAACACACCAGCCGACGTATGTGCGCCGGTCCGCGCCGCGCACGGAGCCTAGGACGTAAACGTAACCGTAGGTGCTCAAGTGCGTGGTGGCGCTTTGAGCGGCCAGAAAAGGCGCCAAAGCGCGTAGATCAGAATGAATGCACCGAAAACGACGCCCGCAACAAGCCAAGGTTCTCCGCTGACCACTGTTACGCCGTCGCCAACCAGAAAAAGTGGTATCGCGCCGATAGTGCAAATCCCTCCCAAAATGGCGATCGAGATCCACAACAATCGGTAGATGCGGCGCGAAACCTTGATCACGCAAAGCCACCGAAGTTCACAAACTTCGTTTCCAAGTACTCGTCCAGCCCTTCAATTCCACCTTCGCGGCCCAAGCCGCTTTCTTTCCAGCCGCCGAACGGGATCACTTCGTTTGAGAAGATGCCGTCATTGATCGAGACCATGCCGCTCTCGATGCGCTCAGCCACGCGCCAGGCGCGGTGGACATCCTTGGTGAAGAAGTAGGAGGCGAGGCCGAACTCGGTGCTGTTGGCGATAGAGACGGCTTCGTCTTCGGTCTTGAAGCGAATGAGCGGCGCGACAGGGCCGAAGATTTCCTCGGTGTTCACACGCATGTCGCGGGTGACGTTGGCCAACACCGTGGGGGTGAAGAACTGCGCGCCGGCATTGTGCTTCTTGCCGCCGGTGAGGGCGGTTGCACCGGAAGCGAGAGCTTCCGCCACCATGCGCTCCACTTTTTCGATCGCCTTCTGGTCGATCAGCGGCCCGATCTCGACACCCTCTTGATCGCCCGGGCCAACTTTCAGCTTCGCGACCGCGTCGGCGAGTTTCTTTGAGAACGCGTCGTAGATCGAGTCTTCGACCAAGATGCGGTTGGCGCAGACGCAGGTTTGGCCGGCGTTGCGGAACTTCGACTGGATCGCGCCTTTGACGGCGAGATCGAGATCTGCATCGGCGAAGACGATGAGCGGCGCGTTGCCGCCGAGTTCGAGCGCGACCTTCTTCACCGTCGAGCCCACGCACGCGGCGCCCAGCTTCTTGCCAACCTCGGTGGAGCCAGTGAACGAGAAGTGACGCACCAATTCGCTTTCGCACATCACCTTGCCGACGGCGCTGGCGTTCTCCGTCGTCACCACGTTGAAGACGCCTGGCGGCACGCCGGCTTTCTCCGCCAGTTCAGCGAGCGCCAGGGCTGTGAGCGGCGTTTGATGCGGTGGCTTCAGCACGATTGTGCAGCCGGCGGCGATGGCGGGCGCGGCTTTGCGCGTGATCATCGCCATCGGGAAATTCCACGGCGTGATCGCCGCGCAAACCCCGATCGGCTGCTTCATCGTCACATAGCGGCGCGTTGGCGTGGTGGTAGGGATGAGGCGCCCGTAGGCGCGCTTCGCTTCCTCGCCATACCATTCCATAAAGCTCGCGCCATACGCGGCTTCCCCCTTGGCTTCGGCAATGGGCTTGCCGCCTTCGAGCGAAATGAGCCGGCCGAGCCGGTCCAGATCGGCGGTCATCAGATCGAACCATGTGCGCATGATCTGCGCGCGCTCTTTCGCGGCTTTTGCCGCCCAACCCGGGAACGCGCGATGCGCGGCGGCGATCGCTTCTTCGGCTTCGGCGGCGCCGAGATCGGGCACGTCGGCGATCACCTCCTGTGTCGCCGGATTGTAGACGTGAAAACGCTTCGCGCTCGTACGCCACTTTCCGTCGATGTAGGCGTCGGAACGGAACGATGGGCTCATGAGGGTGTTCCTTGAATAAGTCATGAGGACATTGCGCAGCCTCAACGCGGCTTCAAGCCCTTGGTCCAGACCATTCGGGAATTGTGGCGCGCCGCGTCGTCGCGGCGTATAGCAGCAAGCGCGAAGAGGTGCCCATGAGCTGGAAAGACATTCTGGTCCTCGTTTCGGACGCCGAGGCGGATGAGCCGGCGATAGCGCTTGGCGAGGTCCTGGCCGGGCAAAGCGGCGATTGCCACCTTGCCGCCGCCTTCCTTACGCCATTGCCGGATGAACCGCTTGCGTATGAGCCAACCGTTGTCGCCGGCGTTTGGGCCGAATTGCTAGGCCGCGCGCGCCAAGAGGCCGAGACCGAGCGCAAGAAGGTCGAGGCGCGGATCGGGCGGCTGGCGACAAAAGCAGAGATGCGGTCGGCAGAGGCGCTTTCGCGCGATCTTGGCCGCGTCGCGGCTGTGCACGCGCGCTATGCCGATGTGGCGGTGATGACGCGCCCGAGCGAGGGCGCGGGTGTCGAGCTGCGCGAGGAGATTATCGAGGGCGTGCTGTTTCATTCCGGACGCCCGGCGCTGATTGCGCCGCCGGACTGGAAGGGAACGAGTATCGGAAAGCGTGTCGTGGTGGCGTGGGACGCAA
Source organism: uncultured Terricaulis sp. (assembly GCA_964446305.1). GTDB lineage: Bacteria > Pseudomonadota > Alphaproteobacteria > Caulobacterales > Aquidulcibacteraceae > Vitreimonas. The sequence goes on from CAYUOC010000017.1 coordinate 13,234, forward strand.
GCCGCGAGGCGACGCGCGCGCTTTCGGAGGCCGACGATCTGCTGGAGTTCGCGGAAGCCGTTACGGTCGTGACCGTTGACGCCAAGCCGAAGATGTTTGGCCATGGCGATCAGCCGGGCGCCAATATCGCCGGCCACCTCGCGCGCCGTGGATTGCCGGCGAAAGTGCAGAACGTCGACAGTATGGGCCGTTCGGCATCGCAAGCGATTCTCGATGAGGCCGTTTCGCTCAATGCCGATCTCATTGTCATGGGCGGCTATGCGCATTCGCGGTTGCGCGAACTGGTGTTCGGCGGCGCCACGCGCGATCTGCTGCGTACGACGACGGTGCCCTTGCTGATGGCGCACTAGCCGGAGAGGCGGGGATGGAGCTCAATTGGTCGCTGATTGATGCGGCGCTGATCGCGGCGTTGGCGATTGTGGTGATCTGGGCGGCGCTGAAACTTGTGACGCGGCTCGTCATCGGCGTCATCCTGGTGGTTGTGATCGCGGTTGTGTTCTTCGGCGTCCATCTGAGCGATTTCGGCATTCGCCTCGGCGGCTGATCGGCGAGCTCGCGGCGGCGTTCCTGGCGCTCAACAGTACCTTTGGCGCGCTTTCGCCGAGGCCGCCTACCGTCAGCAAGGCGGCCCCCAGCAATCGCCGCTATGGCTATGTGATGCGCGGATAAATCAGTTGGGGGACCCTTGTGTGCCCCCGCCGCTACACTAAGTCAGTGGCACATCAACACTCATGCCATGTTGACGGGCCTCAAGGACGTCAGCGTGGGACGCCGTAAGGGTCTGTCATGGATATGGAAAAGCTCACCGAGCGTGCGCGCGGATTCGTGCAAGCCGCGCAGACGATCGCAATTCGCGAACAAAACCAACAACTCGAAACCCAGCACCTGCTGAAGGCGCTGCTCGATGACCGCGAAGGTCTCGCAGCCAGCCTCCTCACCGCCGCCGGCGCCAATGCGCGCCAGGCTGCCGATGAGGCCGATAAGGCCGTGCAATCCCTGCCGAAAGTGCAGGGCGGTGGCGACCGCATGTACGCGGCCATGTCGTTCAATCGCGCGCTTGATGCCGCTGATCAGGCAGCGACCAAGGCTGGCGATAGTTACGTTACGGCTGAGCGTTTGCTGTTCGGTCTGATGATCGCCGATGGCCCGGCGTCGCAAATTCTGAAGAAGTCCGGTTTGACGCCGCAAAAGCTTGAGGCGGCGATCGGCGAATTGCGGAAGGGGCGCACGGCGCAATCATCTTCCGCCGAAGATCAATACGATGCGCTGAAAAAGTACGCGCGCGACCTGACGGAGGATGCGCGCAAAGGCAAGCTCGATCCGGTTATTGGCCGCGACGAGGAAATCCGCCGCACCATCCAAGTGCTTTCGCGCCGGACCAAAAACAATCCCGTGCTCATTGGTGAGCCGGGCGTTGGCAAGACAGCTATCGCCGAAGGCCTGGCGCTGCGCATTATCAATGGCGACGTGCCGGAGAGCCTGAAGCACAAGAAGTTGCTGGCGCTCGATATGGGCGCGCTGATCGCCGGCGCGAAATTCCGGGGCGAGTTCGAAGAGCGTCTCAAGGCCGTGCTGAGCGAGGTCACGGCGGCCGAAGGCGGCATCATCCTCTTCATCGATGAGATGCACACGCTTGTCGGCGCCGGCAAAGCCGACGGCGCGATGGATGCGTCGAACCTGCTGAAGCCTGCCTTGGCGCGCGGCGAGTTGCATTGCGTCGGCGCGACCACGCTCGATGAGTATCGCAAGCATGTGGAGAAGGACGCAGCGCTGGCGCGGCGCTTCCAGCCTGTGTTCGTCGATGAGCCGACGGTGGAAGATTCAATCTCCATTCTCCGCGGCCTGAAGGATCGCTACGAGCAGCACCATGGCGTGCGCATTTCTGACGCTGCCATTGTCGCTGCGGCGCAGCTTTCGCATCGCTACATCACCGATCGTTTCCTGCCGGATAAGGCCATCGATCTGATGGACGAGGCCGCTTCACGCTTGCGGATGCAAGTCGATTCCAAGCCAGAAGAGCTGGATGAGCTCGATCGCCGCGCACTGCAACTCAAGATCGAGCTAGAAGCGCTGAAGAAAGAAAAGGACCCGGCGTCGAAGGATCGCACGGGGAAGCTCGAAGCTGAGATCGCGCAAATCGAGACGCGCTCGGCTGAGCTGACCGCGCGCTGGTCCGCCGAAAAGCAGAAGCTGCAGGTAACGTCGAAATCGAAGGAAGAGCTGGAGAAGCTGCAAACCGAGTACGAACAAGCCGTGCGCCAGGGCAATCTCGCGCGCGCGTCCGAGCTGAAGTACGGCCGCATCCCGCAGCTTGAAAAGCAGATCGCTGACGCCGAGCAGGCAGGCGGTGATGGCGCTGGCCTCGTGAAGGAGGTTGTTGACGCGGAAGCGATCGCTGCTGTCGTCTCTCGTTGGACCGGTGTGCCGGTTGAAAAAATGCTCGAGGGCGAGAAGGCGAAGCTCTTGGCGATGGAAGATTCGCTCCGTGGCCGCGTTATTGGTCAGGAGCCGGCGCTACGCGCCGTGGCCGATGCGGTGCGCCGCGCGCGTGCTGGTTTGCAGGATCCGAACCGGCCGATCGGCTCATTCATGTTCCTAGGCCCAACGGGCGTCGGCAAGACCGAACTCACCAAGGCGCTCGCCGAGTTTCTGTTCGATGATGAGCACGCGCTGACGCGCATCGACATGTCGGAGTACATGGAGAAGCACTCTGTCGCGCGTCTGATCGGCGCGCCTCCGGGTTATGTCGGTTACGAAGAGGGCGGCGCGCTCACTGAAGCGATCCGCCGCCGGCCGTATCAAGTCGTGCTGTTCGACGAGATCGAGAAGGCGCACCCGGACGTGTTCAACGTTCTGCTGCAGGTGCTGGACGATGGACGTCTCACTGATGGCCAAGGCCGCACCGTCGATTTCAAGAACACGATCCTGATCATGACCTCGAACGCCGGCGCGCAATTCTTGGCCGAACAGCCGGAAGGCGCAGACGTCGAAGATGTGCGTGGGCCGGTGATGAATGAAATTCGCGCCCGCTTCCGTCCGGAGTTCTTGAACCGCATCGACGAGATCATTCTCTTCAAGCGACTCGAGCGCGCGCAAATGGGCGCCATCGTCGATATCCAGCTGAAGCGGCTCGAAAAGCTGCTCGCGGCGCGCAACATCACGATGGAGTTGGATAGCCGCGCCAAGAGCGAACTGGCTAAGCGTGGTTACGATCCGGCCTGGGGTGCGCGTCCGCTGAAGCGCGTGATCCAAAAGGACATCCAAGATCCGTTCGCGCGGCTTATTCTTGAAGGCCGCGTCAAGGATGGGGATCGCGTCGACGTCACGTTTGACGGCAACGACTTCCTGTTCAACGGCGCCAGCGACAAGGCGGCGGCCTAGCGGCCGCACGCCTCCGCTGCTTCGACGGCGATCTGATCCGCCAACGCTTCATCCACCGGCCCCCAAAGCGCGTGTTCGCTCAGCGAGTGACCGCGGCCGGCGTGAACCACGAATGTCGCGCGATTGCCGAAGAGTTCGCCCGCGGCGTCGCGCTGACGCTCGTAGTTCGTCTGTGAGTCACGGTCGCCATAGTGGAAGATCATCGGCACGCGCCAGGCCGCGAGCAATTGCGCTGCGGGCGTCTCATCCGTGAACCAGCTTTTCCACCACGAATAGCGCGCCATGGGCGTGGCCGCGTTCGGGTAGGGGGCGTTGTCGTCCATAGCCAGCGCGGCGGTGCGCGCCTGTTCGTAAAGCCCGCTTTGGACGGTCGTCACTTGCGCGATCTCTTCGGCGGTCCATTCGCCATCGGGCTGGATGAA
>CAYUOC010000017.1:17136-27480 GCA_964446305.1 uncultured Terricaulis sp.
CGGTCGTCACTTGCGCGATCTCTTCGGCGGTCCATTCGCCATCGGGCTGGATGAACGGCGCGCTTGTCTCTGCCCAGGATGACGGCGTGCTGCGCCAATTGGCTTCGACTTCGGCGTTGGTGACACGTCCATCGCCGTCGGCATCCATGCGCTGCAGCGAATAGGCGTCGCGGCCCGCGAGCTGCCAACGCACAACCGTCGCGGGGCTCTCCAGCAATCCGCCCATGGCGATGACGCCGTTTGGCGCGCGCGCACCGGACTCCGCGAGCCGCGCAACGTGAAGTAAGCCCTCGGAGTGCGCGAAGAAAACGACGCAGCGTGCGTTCAGGCCGTTCCGCGAGCGCGCCCATTCATAAACGGCGGCGAGGTCTTCGCGTTGTGTGACCGTCGTTGATGTGCCCGAAACAGCAGCATCCAGCATCTCGGCCGGCGGCACGCCATGGCGTACACCGCGGCGATCATAGCGCACGGTAGCGACGCCGCGGGCGTTCATGCGCTGCGCGAGATCGGCGAAGATCGCGTCACGCGGCGTGCCCGTGCGCCCAAAGCGCGCGTCGCGATCGAACAAGCCGGTGCCGGCGACGAAGATCACAGCGGCGCGTGTGCGATTCTCCGGCAGATCGGCCTGGCCGTTGATCGCCGTCCCATCCGCTGAAGCCACGCTGAAAGGGCGCGGCTCGGCAAAGGCTGGCGCGGCAAACAGGGCGCCGGCCACGGCAAGCGCTGAAAATCTCGTCATGCGAAGTATCCTCCCGCTTGTTATCCGCCGCACCTGGCAGGTTTGGATGCAGCGAGAGGCGCGCGCAATAAAAAAGGGCGGAGACACGCTCCGCCCTTTTTCCTTTTTACCCGCACCCGTTACGGCTGAGTATTCTCGTTGTCGTCGGTGGCGCGTTCAACCGCGCCGGCGGCGTCATTCGTCGCGCCTTCGATCGCTTCGCCGGTTTCGTGTGCGGCTTCACCGATTTCCTGGCCCGCGTTCTCAAGCGCTTGACCGGTTTCTTCGGCGGCTTGGTTCGCATCTTGCTCTGCTGCGTTCTGCTCTGCCTGCGTGCAGGCTGCCAGTCCGAGCGTCGCGGCGGCGGCGAGCGCAATCAATAATCTCATTTCCCGTCTCCGTGTTGGCCCCGAGCCACAGCGCGGCGAAGGTAGCAGAGCTTTGCGCTGCGAGTACCCGCAAAAGCGCTTGGCCTCGGCAATTCCAATGCATGGAACTTTTCGGCGAGCCATGCATTATCGACCATTGATGCGGGCGCTCAGTCCAAAAACGTGGCTTACCTTGGCGCGGCAAGAGATCGTGCCGATTGCGATTTTCCTCGGGATCGCATTGCCTGTGCTCGCGTTTTTCGAGATTGCCGATGAAGTTGGCGAGGGCGAAGCGCGTTGGTTCGATGAGAGCCTGCTCTTGGCGCTTCGTACGAGCGATCCAGCCGATCCAATCGGCCCGCGTTGGTTTGAGACTTCCGTCATGGATATCAGCGCGCTTGGCGGCTTCGCCGTGCTCGCATTGGTGACGCTGCTCGCAGTTGGCTATCTGCTGGCGATCAAGCGCTGGGGCGGCGCGCTGATGTTGCTGGTTGCGACGCTCGGCGGCACGGCGATCAGCGAGGGGCTCAAGATGGGCTTCAATCGTCCGCGCCCCGATCTCGTCGCGCACATCGTGGAAACCACGAGCATGAGCTTTCCAAGTGGCCACGCCATGCTCTCGGCGGTGACGTATCTCACACTTGGCGCGCTCATCGCCCGCACGCAGGAATCGCGGCAGCTGCGCGGCTATGTGCTGGGCGCCGCGATCCTGCTGACGCTGCTGATTGGCGCGAGCCGCGTCTATCTCGGTGTTCATTGGCCGACGGATGTGTTGGCGGGGTGGTGCCTCGGCGCCGCATGGGCGCTTGTGTGTTGGACCGCCGCCACTTGGCTGACGCGCGATAAGGCGCCTACATAGGCGCATGAGCATCCGGCCAGGCGACGAAACCCCACCCATGTGTGATGATGAACAACACGCTGTCATGATCACGCTCGAGCCAAAACCGCGCGATCTCGGCGACAATTTCATGGTGCGCCGCGCCTTGCCCGCGATCGAGAAACGCATGGTCGGGCCTTTTATTTTCTGGGACGAGTTCGGCCCGGCGCATTTCCCGGTCGGCAAGGGGCTCGATGTGCGGCCGCATCCGCATATCAATCTCGCAACGGTCACCTATCTGTTCGACGGCGAGATTTTTCACCGGGACACATTGGGTTCCGCGCAAGCGGTCAAGCCGGGTGATGTAAACTGGATGAACGCGGGTCGCGGCATTGCGCATTCGGAGCGCACCAGTGAAGAACTGCGCGCGACTGGCTCGCCGATTGGCGGCATTCAGTCTTGGGTGGCGTTGCCAGAGGCGCACGAGGAAAGCGAGCCCTTCTTCAAGCATCACGGCGTCGAAGAGCTGCCGGTGATCGAAGAAGGCGGCAAGATCGTGCGCGTGATTGCGGGAACGCTCTTCGGCAAGTCCGCGCCGGTGAAAACCTATTCCGAGATGTTCTATGCCGATGCGCAACTCGGCGCGGGCGCATCACTGCCGCTCGGCGCGGAGCATGAAGAGCGCGGCCTCTATCTGACGAGCGGTGAGATCGAGATTGCGGGCGACCGGTTTGAGAAGGGCCGCATGCTCATCTTCCGCCCTGGCGACGCCATCACCATCAAGGCGTTGACGCCGGCCCGCTTCCTCCTGCTCGGCGGCGCAAACCTTGGCGCGCGCCACATCTGGTGGAATTTCGTGTCGTCGCGCAAAGAGCGGATCGAGCAGGCCAAGGAAGACTGGCGCGCCGGCCGCTTCGGCACGGTGCCGGGTGACGACAAGGAATTCATCCCGCTGCCGGACTAGCCGCCGGGGCTGATGAGCCAATCGGCGCCGAGATTGCCGATGAAGTTTGAGCCGGTGATGGTTCCGCCATTCATATACCAGGCGATGACGTCGCCGGTGACGGTGTTGCGCCACAACAGGTCGTCGCGGCCATTGCCGTTATAGTCGCCAATATTCGCGATCTCCCAATCCGCGCCGACGCCGAAGCCGGCCGATCCGGCGATCGTGCTGCCGTTCATGAACCAGATGCTGACGCCGCCAGTGACGTCATTGCGCCAGATGACATCATCGCGCCCATCGCCGTTGGTGTCGCCAACGCCAGCGATTTCCCAGGGCAGGCCGACATTGGCGAAGGATGCGCCGGTGACGCTCGCGCCATTCATCAGCCACATGCTCATCGCGCCTGTCGATGTGTTGCGCCAGATGAAGTCGTCGCGCCCGTCGCCGTTGAAGTCGCCCAGGGTTTCGATGATCCACGCCGTGGAGACGTTGCCCAGGCTCGCGCCGGTGAGGGCGCCGCCATTCATGAACCACAGGTTCAGATCGCCATTGGCGTTGCGCCAGACGATGTCGTCGCGTGTGTCGCCGTCGATGTCGCCGACGCCGACGATGCTCCAGGCGAGACTCGCGCCGAAGCCCGCGGCATCCACGACAGAGGCGCCGGTCATGAACCACAGCGCGGTGTTGCCGTTGGCCGTGTTGCGCCAGAGGATGTCGTCGCGGCCATCGCCATTGAAGTCGCCGAAGCCGGCGTTGACCCATGCCGATGCGAGCGGACCCATGCCAATTGCGGCGCTGGGCGAGGCGTTGGCCCACATGACCAGATGGCCCGTCGTCGTGTTGCGGAGCAGCAGATCGCTAACGCCATCGCCGCTGAACGTTTGCGCCGCGCGATCGAGGAAGACGTCGCGATCGGTGAAATCGAGAAACTCGATATTGCGGACCGTGTCGGTGCCTTGAGCGCCAGCGCTCACCGTCCAACTACCGTCAGCGTTGCGGACCCAGGACGCTGCGCTGGAGGCGAGGGCGTAGATCGCGGTGTCGGCGCCGCGCCCGCCGTCGATCGCGTCATTGCCGGCGTTGCCAGTGATCGCGTTGGCGACATTATTGCCAATAAACGTGTCTGCGCCGCTGCCGCCGATGGCATTCTCGATGACGGCGCCGCGCGCGATCGATATATTGCCGATCATCATGCCGAACGAATGACTGCCGGCGCTTGAGAAAGATTCCTCGCGCAAATCGATATCCGACGGCGTGCTATATCCCGACACATCGATCGTATCGACGCCGCCAGCATCCCAGATGCAGAAAACCGTGCCCTGTGTGCTTGCCGTGAGAGAAAACACGGCGATGCCGGTGTTGGAATGAAAGCCGTAGACAGTGTCTCCGGTGCGCGTCGTCATGTTGGGGCCGTAGAGCCGTTGCGCCGCGGCGATATCGAACATTTGCGGCGTCAACACCCAGTATTCGCCATACGAAGCGCCGGTGTGGGTTTCGCTGAAATAGCTCTGCACTGTGAACTGGCGCGTGTCCTGCCAGAAATCGGCGTCGGCCTGGTAAGTGACGCCGCTTTGCGCGCCGCCGTCATATTCGCTCGGGTGCAATAGACCCAGAGTGTGGCCGATCTCATGCAGCAGGATCTGCGCGCCGCGCGGCAACGCCAGTGGATTGGCGTCATAGTCGCGCGAAACGTTCACCCAGACATCGCCGTTGTTGAGCGCTGGATCCATACCAGCGGGGCTCGGCAGATAGGCGAACGCAGAGAACTGAGCTGGACCGGTAACGAAATTGCCGAACAGCATCGTTGCGTTGTTGGTGTAGCCATCGCCGACGCGTACGAACGTGATGTTGGCGACTTCCGCCCAACGCTGAAGCATTTGCTCAGTGACTTGAATCTGAATGGCGTTGAATTGCTGGAAGCCGCTAACGCCCGTGCCGGCCGGCGGTCCTCCGCTGTCCCGATATCCGTACGTTACTGTGACCGGTGTGCCGAGTGCGTTTGCCCAAGTGTGACCGCCGCGATTGAGCTGCACGGCGCCCTCGTCCCAACTGAAATAGGGCAGGCCATTCGGTGCGACGCCGTTTGTTGGCGTTTGGTATTCTTGCTCGCCGCCCCGTTCTGGCGCCCACGCTTGCGATCTTGGCATGCCGTATCTCCCTGGCGACGAGGCTAACCAGCGTCCTCCGAGGCGCCGACCCGGATTGCGACGAGGAGCAGATGCATCACGCACTGGTGACCGGACCGCAGGCTCCGGCTAGCCTTGCGATCAGGAGCGTACCGCCGATGCGCCGTATCTATCTGATTGCCTGCTTGGCGCTCACCGCGTGCGTGACGAGTTCGCCCTCAGCTTCGCAGTGGGCGAGAATTGAAGGCTGCTGGAACGAGCGGGCGGAGCATTGGCCCGCGTTCATGGAATGGCGGCGCGATCCGGCGCGTTTGGGCGGCTATCTCGGGATTTGGCGAAGGGAGGCTGCCCAGATGGAGATCGAGGAGAGGCGATTCAGGCTCACGCCCGTTGGCGATCGGATGGAGCTTTGTCTGTTATCTCCGGGGTCCGCGGATCGCTGCGCGCCTGCCATATTCGGCAGAGCTGGCTGGCGGCGTGACGGCGTCGCGGTGCTGGCGGTTGAGGATGACTACCACGAGTTCGGATTCGCCGGCGCGTCGTTACCAATGTTCGGGGGGCATCGCCGCGGCTGTGATTAGTGCATTTTCCGCTTGAGCCGGACCTTGGGGCCGGCCGGCAGAGTGGCGCTGTTCGAGGAAAGGCAATGAAACCCAACGTGTTCCAAGAGACGGCGGCGGCAGTGGCGAAGCGCTTCGGCGTCTCCGTCAAAGCATTGCGCGTCTATGAGGACGCTGGGCTTCTGAAGCCGGCGCGGACGGTGGCTGGCTGGCGCATTTATCGCCAGCCGGAGATCGAGCGGCTTTCCGCCATTCTGGCGCTGAAGCAGCTCGGCCTGCCGCTGAAACGCATCGGCGAGCTCTTGCGAGGCTCTGGCGATCTTGCTGCGGCGTTGGCGCTGCAGGAAGCCGCGCTGGAAGACGCGAAGGCCGAGACGGAGGAGGCGCTGCGCCTTATTCGTGCGGCGCGCGTCAAGCTTCAGGGCCGTGAGGCGCTTTCCCCGGACGAGTTGGCAAAACTCGTAAGGAGTACGGCAGTGTCCGAATTTAAGTGGAACGACAAGATGGAGGCGTTGGCGCAGAAGCACTATACGCCCGAGCAATTAGCGGAAATTCGCTCACGCGGATTCACACCAGAGGATCAGAAGCGTGTTGGCGAAGCGTGGGCGCAAATCTATGCCGACATCGATGCGCTCGGCCCCGATCCTGATCCAACGACGCAGCAAGCGCTTGATATTGGCCGCCGCGCGCAAGCGCTGATCCAAGAATTCACGCAAGGCGATCCGGCTCTCTTTCAAGCGGCCGGCAGAATGAACCGCGATGCGATGGCCGATCCTGAGCTGTCGCAACAAATGCCGACGACGCCAGCGCATTGGCAATTCATGGGCCGTGTGTTCGCTGAACTGAAGAAAGGAGGTTAAGGGGGAATCGAAACAGCCCTGCGCGATACGGAGGCGTCAGATATCGTGAGCGATGCGCCCGTACGTAGAACTACGTATGACACCTCGCCACGGCGGAAATGACAGTTGTAGCTAATTCATTGAAAGGGATCCGGCCCGAACCTCCCGTGTACACAAATGGGAGGGCTCCATGCCGATAATGACCTGGGATAATAGCTTGGACATCGGCGTCCATGAGATGAATCGAGAGCATCAAGACATCCTGAACGCCATGAATGCGATCTATGACGCGTGCCAGGCCGGCAAGAAGGGCGACTTGATTAATGGGATGATCGCGAACCTCGGCGCGATCACCACGCGCCACTTCCGCGATGAAGAAGCGTACATGGAGCGCATCGGTTACGCAGACCTGGCAAATCACCGCCGGGTGCACGCGAAGCTGTTGAGCGACTTCGCCACGCACCAAGCCGCCGCCGCAGCTGCCGGCGGCGAACCTTCGCTAGCCTTCTTTCAGTTCCTGCGGCTTTGGCTTTCGGCGCACATCAAGTGCATCGATCTGAAATATGCGGAGCATTCGAGAGCGAAGGCTGTGTCTCGCTAATGCGAAATGCCGACGTGACACACACGTCATTTACGCTCCCCGTTGCGCGTTTGTTGTTTCGGTGAAACAGTGCTCCCTGGTCCGGAAGGACCTGCATAAGCGAGAAGCGGCGCCCGCCGCTGGCGCCGCCCCAACCCCGCAACGGGAAACAAGGGAGTGTGCGCCATGCCTGAATCAAAATCGGCAAACGTAGTGAGGGCTATAGCCGTCGTCGGTCCGACCGGAGCGGGCAAGACGGCGTTGATCCAAGCTCTGGCTTCAGCCTCTTCGGGTGGCGCGGGAATTCCCCCGGCCGCGGCAGGCCAATCCACTGAAACCCAATTCACCGCCATCGATTTCATGGGCGATCACTACGCCCTCATAGACGCCCCAGGCGCCGTCGATTTCCTTGCAGACGCCGATTACGCCTTACCCGCCGTCGATCTCGCCATCGTCGTCGCCGATCCAGATCCGGACAAGGCCGTACTGGCGCAGCCCTTCTTGAAGGCGCTTGAAGAGCTTCAAATCCCACACGCGCTGTTCATCAACAAAATCGACACTGCGCGCGGTCGCATTCGCGATTTGCTTGAAGCGCTGCAGCCGGTTTCAAACACGCCGCTGGTCGCGCGCCAGATACCGATCTGGAAAGATGAGAAAGTCACCGGCTTCGTCGATCTCGCGCTCGAGCGCGCGTTCGAATACGAGCAGGGCAAGCCATCCAAGGTCGTCGACATTCCGAAGGATTTGGCCGAGCGCGAAACCGAGGCGCGGTTTCACATGCTCGAACAGCTCGCTGATTTCGATGACGAGCTGATGGAAAAACTCCTCTCCGACGTCACACCCGATCGCGACACCGTGTTCGCAGATCTCGTGAAGGAGACCCGCGACGGCCTGATCGTGCCGGTTTTCTTTGGCTCGACCGCCAACGGCAATGGCGTACGCCGGCTGCTAAAAGCGCTGCGCCACGATACGCCGGAGCCGAAATACGCCGCCGCGCGTCTGGGCCTCACCGGCAACGGCGCTTACGTCGCCAAGATTTCGCACGCAGGGCAGGCGGGCAAGTTGGCCTATGCGCGCATCTTCGGCGGGGCCTTGAACGACAGCGATCAGCTCACTTTGAGTGATGGCTCATCGCAGCGCCCAGGCGCCCTCTTTGCCGTGAGCGGTTCGCAAACGAAGAAGGTGTCGCGCGTGCCGGAAGGCGATATCGCGGCGATTGGCAAGCTCGATCCGGTTGCGGCTGGCGATCTGCTTGGCGCGACCGGCCCGCAGAGGATCAAGCTCAGTTTCAAGAAGCGCTTCCCCGTCTATCAAGTCGCGATCGCGACCAAGGACCGGAAGGACGACGTCCGCCTTTCAGGCGCTCTGCAGAAACTTGTTGAGGAAGATGCCGGTCTCAATGTCGTGCACGATCAGGGCACCCACGAAATCCTCTTGCAGGGTCAGGGCGAACCGCATCTGCGCAGCGTGCTCGATCGCTTGAAGGGCCGCTTCAATGTGGAGGTTTCGACGGCGCCGCCGTCGACGCCTTACAAGGAGAGCCTACGCAAGAACGCAGAAGTGCGTGGCCGTCACAAGAAGCAAACCGGTGGTCACGGCCAATTTGGCGATTGCGTCATCCAAGTGAAGCCGTTGCCCCGTGGCGAGGGCTTCCAGTTCGTCGATAAGATCACCGGCGGGGCCATTCCGCGGCAATGGATTCCGGCGGTCGAATCCGGCGTGAAAGACGCCATGGCGAAGGGCGCGCTCGGTTTTCCGGTCGTGGATGTTTCCGTCACCTTGATCGACGGCTCATTCCATTCGGTGGATTCGAGCGAGCACTCGTTCCAGCAAGCGGGCCGCATCGGCATGCAGGAGGCGATCGAGCAATGCGGCACGGTTCTGCTTGAGCCGGTCGAGAAGCTCTCGATCTACACGCCAAGTTCGGGCACCCCGAAAATCAACTCGGCGGTATCTTCGCACAACGGCCAAATCCTCGGGTTTGAGCCGCGCGAGGGCTGGCCGGGCTGGGATCGTGTCGATGTGTATCTGCCGCACAGCGAGCGGCAGAACTTCATCATCGAGCTGCGGTCGCTCACGCAGGGCCTGGCGACCTTCGAAGCGCAATTCGATCACATGGTGGAAGTCACCGGCCGCCGCGCCGATGACGTCGCCAAGCGGGCGCAGACGAGCGCTTAGGTAAGAACGAGTTGAGTTTGGATCACGAGCGCGACGGCTTTGCCGTCTTCGCTCGTGATCTTGGTTTGCCAGACGCCGGTGCGTTTTCCGGAATGAACCGGCGTCGCTTCAGCGGTCACCGTGGTGTTTACTTTTGCCGCGCTCAGAAAGTTCGTCTTGCTTTCGAGCGTCGTCGTGCCGCGCGAGCCTGGCGGCAGCGAAAGAAACGCGCCCACGGCGCCAAGAGAATCCGCCAGCGACATCACCGCGCCGCCGTGAAGCGTACCGCCGGACGTGCAGAGCTCCGGCCGCACCAGCAGTTTGCCGACGACCCTCTCCGGCGACGCCTCGGTGATCTCTACGCCCAGCGTTTTCGCGAAGGGGATGAGCGAGGTGTCGAACGTCATGATGCCGTTTCCTTCGGTTTGAGCGAAAGCCGCCGCTCATCATATGCGGCCCACAGGCAGGCGGCCACGATCAGCGCCGCGCCCATGTAAATTTCCAGGCGCGGCGTCTCATGGAAGATCACGAAGCCGATGATGCTGGCGTAGATCAGCTCCGTGTAGTGGATTGGCGCCAATTGCTGCGCCTCCGCGCGCGCGTAGGCCTGCGCCATCAGATACATGAACACCGCCGCAAGTGCGCCCATCTGAAGGAAGAAGGGCCAGTCGTTCAGCGTAGGGGGCGTCGCGAAGGCGATGGTCGGCGCGACCAGGATGATGCCAGGCACGACGCTGGTCATCAGGCCCACAATCGCCGCCCCATCTTTCTGCGCGCGCTCGCGCAGCAGCACCATTGCGATCGAGAAGAAGAATGCGGAAACGAGGACGGCGATGACGCCCAGGTCGTGCTGCGGCGATTCCGCTTCGCTCGGCGCGCCTTGCATGGCGACAATGACGCCAGCAAAGCCGACGATGGCGCAGACGATGCTGGCCGGCCGGATCCGCTCCTTCAGGATCACCCATGCGGCGAACGGCACGATCAGCGGATAGATGAACGAAAGCGCCACCGCTTCGGCCAGCGGCAGCACTGAGAGCGCCCAGAAGAACGTAACTGCGCATGTGGCGATGACGAAGCCACGCGCGCCGTGCGCGCGCCACATCTCGCGCGTGATCACCGGTTTGCCTGCGCGCCACCAGATCGCCAGCGAAAACAGCGCGCCGAACAGATAGCGCCCAAACGCCACCAGCAGCACATGATTGCTTTGGGCGAGCCATTTGATCGTCGCGTCCATCG
>CAYUOC010000017.1:27580-36848 GCA_964446305.1 uncultured Terricaulis sp.
GCCACCAGCAGCACATGATTGCTTTGGGCGAGCCATTTGATCGTCGCGTCCATCGACGCGCCGGCTACAATCGCCAGTGTAAGCACCAGCGCCGGCGGCAGACGGGCAAACATGAAAACTCCCCGCGCGCTTCTACGCGCACGGGGAGTTCCATCGCAATTGCGATTCGTCGTGGCTTACGGCGTGGTTGTCGCCGGTGGCGTCGTCGTTTCACCGGCCGGCGCGCCGTCGGTTGCTTCATCGAGCGCTTCGCCGGCTTCTTCCGCCGGGCCTTGGCCCAAATCGGTCGTGCCGGTGGTGGATTGTTCGTAGTTGGTGTCGGCGGCTTCGCCGGCTTCTTCGTTCGGGCCTTGGCTGCAGGCGACGACGCCCAACAGGCTGACGGCCGCGGCCGCGCCCAGCAATGACTTCAACATCAATGTTTCTCCTGAGTGTCCCAGTTGTTGGGCGGTGCTAGCCGCCGGAGTTCTCAACGTTTCGCGAACATCACGGTTCCGGAAAAAGTGGCGGCGCCGTGGGACGAGGTCCACGCGGCGCCGCGATCGGTTGCGCGCTCAGTCCAGCATGGCGCGCTTCCGGTGTTTGTTATGGATTGGTGCTGGCGTCGCCGTCGGTTGCGTCGTTGATCGCGTCCGCGGCGTCCTGATTTTGTTGATTCCCGGTAGCTTCGTCGATGCTTTCGCCAGCTTGTTCGAGGGCGCCATCGCCGAGGTTTTCTTCGCCTTGCGTGGCTTCTTCGATGGCGGAATCCATGTTCTCACCGGCCTTCTCGGCGCTGCCATCGCAGGCGGCCAAGCTCAGCATGGCGGCCGCCGCAGCGGCGGTAGCGAGTGTCTTGAGCATAAGTCGTCTCCTAAATGCGCGCCCGCGAGCGGGTCGGCAGAGCGGAAACACTTAAGTGCATGACAGGTTCCAGGCTCGGAACGCTGGCGCGCGGGCGAACCGGCGCTATAAGCGGGCCAACGAGGGAACAATGTCGGCGCAACTCACGGAAGACCAAGAACTTATTGTCGAAACCGCGCGCAGCTTCGCGCAGGAAAAACTTCGTCCAAATGCGGCGCGTTGGGAGGAAGAGGGGCTCGATCGCGATGTTCTGAAGGAACTCGCCGAATTGGGGTTTGCCGGCATTTATGTCGGCGAGGAGCATGGTGGTTCGGCGCTAACGCGGCTCGATGCGGCGTTGATTTTCGAAGAGCTTTCACGCGGTTGCATCGCGACCTCGGCGTTTCTCTCAATTCACAATATGTGCGCCTGGATGATCGATAGCTTCGGCAACGCCGAGCAGCGCGCGCAATGGCTGCCGCAGCTGACGACCATGGAGAAGATCGCATCCTATTGCCTGACCGAGCCAGGCTCCGGCTCCGATGCCGGCGCGCTGCGGACCACGGCAAAGCCGGACGGCAATTCGCAATATGTGATCAACGGCTCGAAGGCGTTTATCTCCGGCGCCGGCTTTTCGGATCTCTATGTCTTGATGTGCCGCACGGGCGAAGATGGCCCCAAGGGCGTTTCCACTGTGCTCGTTGAAGATGGGACCCAGGGGCTCAGCTTCGGCAAAAACGAAGACAAGATGGGCTGGCGCGCGCAGCCGACGGCCATCGTGAACTTTGAAGATTGCCGCGTGCCGGTCGAACATCGTGTCGGCCCTGAGGGCGAGGGATTCAAGTACGCGATGAAGGGGCTCGATGGCGGGCGCCTCAACATCGCCGCCTGCGCCTTGGGCGGCGCCCAGGACGCACTCGATCGGGCGCTCGCGTACGTCAAAGAGCGCAAGCAGTTCGGTAAGCGCATCGCCGATTTCCAGAACACGCAGTTCGTGCTGGCTGACATGGAAACCGAGCTGGCCGCTTCGCGCGCCTTGTTGCATGCAGCCGCGCGCAAGCTCGATGCGAAGGCGCATGACGCCTCCAAGTATTGCGCAATGGCAAAGCGCTTTGTCACCGACACCGCCTTCAAAGTGGCGGATCAGGCCCTGCAGCTGCACGGCGGCTACGGCTATCTCGCCGATTATGAAGTCGAGCGGATTGTGCGCGACCTGCGCGTTCACCGCATTCTTGAAGGCACGAATGAGATCATGCGCGTGATCGTCTCGCGCGAAATGCTCAAGGAATGAGCGCTGATTTCCGATCGGTGCGCAAAATCCTCTGGCAGGATTGGGACCCGATCGGCTGTGGCGTTCCTCAGGATGAGTATGACGATTACGTCGGCCCGGTTTTGCGGCTATTGAGTGAAGGCAAGGCCGCCGCCGAGATCGCCGACTATCTGCGTGTCACCGCGGCGGAGACCATTGCCTGCCCCGTAAGCGAACACAAACTCGCCATCGTGGTCGACAAGTTGTTGGAGCTGAGGGGAGAGCAAACATGATCATTCGCGCGATGTTCTTCGGATTTGTGCTTTGGCTCGTGGTGGCGGGCGCGTTCCGGTTTGGCGGGCAATACTTCTTTCTGCCGGATGAATCGCTGCGGATGATCACGTTCCTTTCGGCGCCGGTTGTTGGCCTGATTCTCGGCTTCGTGTTTCTGAAGCTTCTGGGCGAGGCTTCGGGCGATGAAGGCGAAGCGGCGATCGGCCTGGCGCTGCCGGTGCTTTTGCTGAACGGTTTCCTGACGCACGAATTTCCCAACGCCTTCCCGAACCTGGATGAGACGCTGGACGCGACATTCGGCGCCTGGTCGCTTTTGTTCGGCGCGTCGATCTTGTTCATGGGCCTGTGGACGACCAAGCTCGCGCCGCAGGACGAGCGGATATGAATCGTCGCGACGTTCTACTGGGTGCGGCGGCGCTGGCGGGATGTGCAAGTATGAGTGAAACGTCCGCGGCGCGCCGTCCGATCGTCATTGCGCATCGTGGCGCGAGCGCGTATCGGCCCGAACATACGCTTGGCGCCTATCAGCTCGCCATCGAGCAAGGCGCCGATTTCATCGAGCCCGATTTGGTGATGACGAAGGATCGCGTCCTCGTATGCCGGCACGAGAACGAGATATCTCAGACCACCGATGTAGCCCAGCATCCCGAGTTCGCGGATCGCCGCAAGGCAAAGACGGTGGATGGGGTTGAGGCGCTCGGCTGGTGGGTGGAAGATTTCACGCTTGCCGAACTGAAGACACTGCGCTGCCGCGAGCGGATACCGCAGCTTCGGCCAGGCAATACTCAACATAACGACCAGGAAGCGATCCCGACTTTTGCGGAAGCGCTGGCCCTGGCGCAGCAGCACGGGCGCGGCATCTACCCCGAGCTGAAGCATCCGACTTTTCTGCGTGAGCAGGGTGTTGATCCAGTGCCGGCGTTAATCAGCGCCGTGCGTGAGGGCGGCGGCCAAAGCGCTGCCGACATCATGTATGTCCAGTGCTTCGAGATTGGCGCCATCCGCACGCTGGCGCAGATGTCTTCGATCCGCTGGCAATGCGTGCAGCTCGCCTCAGCAGACGGCGGGCCCTGGGATCAGCGTGACACGACGTATGCGGCGATGCTCGCCGGCGATGGCCTGCTGCGCATTGCAGAGTACGCCCGCGGCATCGGCGTAGAGAAGCCGCTGATCATTCCACGCGACGGCGCCAACAACCTCGCGTCACCGACTGATCTTGTCGCGCGCGCGCATGCCGCGAACCTCGTTGTGCATCCGTGGACGTTCAGGCCGGAAAATTTCTTCCTGCCGGCGTCGTTGCGTGCGGGCGATGCAAGCGCGCCGGATTATCTGCGACAGGGCGGCAATCTCGATGCTGAGTTGCGCGCTTTCTATGCAGCGGGCGTCGATGGTGTGTTCAGCGACGATCCGGCCGCAGCGGTGGCTGCGCGCAACTAAAAATCCCTCCGCTTGCGCGGAGGGATGATCAGCAATCCGAACTTGATTTTGCTTAGGCGACCCGTCGCAGCATGTTGCGGTTCAGGATCGGCGCCTGTGCTTCGAGGATATCCTGCAGCACGCGCTCGCGCGTCTGGTCTTCCTTGATCGTCAGCAGGTGAATTTCGCGCGCGCCGAGATTTTCAGCCGCTTGCCACATGTCGTGACGGCTCAGCGAGTTCGAGAAGTCCGCGGTCTGTGCCGCGAACAAGCAGATCGGGCCGCCCCAATCTTGCGACGGCTGATCGTGCGGCTTCACGAACATGTAGACGCCGCCAACAGGCTCCCAGTCGCGCTGCGCACGCGCGACTTCAAACTCGAACCAGCGTCCGCTGCCGCCCTGCCAATTAAACGTGTTCACGCGCCCCTCCGGCGAAACCGACCGTGTGGGAATCTAGAGTGAGTCGGCGTTTGGAAGTCAGGGGGTGGGGTCGATACTTACAGTTTGGACATCGGCGGCGTCGAAGAAGGCAGGCCAAAACTGCTCCATCGCGGCGGCCTGCCGCACGGCGTTATCGGGCCGGTCTATTGGAACTACACGCAAATCCACGCGGGCGAAGTCTGGCGCGCCGTTCGGCGTGGCCGCACGCCAGGCCGCATAATTCGCCTCCGGAACATAAAGTGAGAAGCCCTGGGGATTGTGCTCGAGCAAATCGGACATGAGCACCAACCTCCGCCGCGGGATCTCGGCCCCGAAGTCAGGGTCGGCCGCGACCGCGCGCAGGGCCGCCACGATGGGTGAGGCGCGCTGGGGCCCGCCGGAACTGGCGCTGCGCAGAGCGCTATCCAATGCTTGCGCGAAGTCTTCGTCCCACGCCGCTTGCACCATGCGGGCGTTTTCGAACAGCGGATTGGTCTGCTCCGGCGGGCGCGGCAGACAACGCGAGAAAAGGATCGAGGGCTCCTGCGGACGGCGCACGTTGATGCGCATGATCGTGAGGCGATCAAATTGGGCGAGCCGCGCGCGCTCTTGCGCCAGCACCGCGCGCAGTTTGCGGCGATGACGCGCCTCCAGGCGATCGGTGGAATCCACGAGCACGATTGTGTGTGCGCCCAGTGGGGCGTCGGTGCGGCAAAGCGTTTCAGCGTCCGTTGGAGGCGGCCGCAACGTGAGCGCGGCGCCAGCCAAGCCGCCCAGCACGACCAGCGCCGATACGATCAGCACGATACCTAGCGCATTGCGCCCGCTCGCGCCGCGCCGGCGGCTCACGCGCCGCCGCCGTGGCGGTTGCTGGCTTCGTCGAGCTCGGCCAGAAGCTCTTCCAACGAGCGCGCAGATTGCGCCTGCGCTTCGGCGAGGCGCGCGCGGGCATCGTCGATCAGGGCCGCCGCGCCGCCAAGCGCATCGAGAGCAGGGCCGGCTGCTGGCGGTGGTGAGCTGAAATAGGATGGCGCCGGTGAACTGCGCGCCGCCGCGTTTTCTTGCCGGTAGAGGTGGATCGCGCTCGCGGCGGCGTCATCAAGCGCGCGCGCTTTGGCGTCGAGTGTCTCCATTTTCGAGGCGGCGGCATCAAACGCTTTGCTCATCGCCTCGAACTCGGCCCGCATCTTCTCGATACGCGCCGAAAGCGCAGCTTTCGCTGTGTCGATGGGCGCTTCAAGTTCAAGGCGTGCATCAGCGCGGAAATCGGACAGCGCCTCTGCCGCGGCCCTCGCGGCGCGATCCATTTTGCCGAAGTCGGGGTAGGGGTCGTCGAAGCCGGAATAGCCCTTGAGCGCGGCGAACACCCAGACACCCGCGCCCAGCATCAGCAGAATGATCGCCTGCGGTGAATCGAGCGCCAGCAACGACCACAGATGGAAGCTGGCATCGGAGCCCATGTCCAGTTGCCGTCCGCTGAGCGCCGCCATTTGATCGCGCCAGTCGGCGGCGAACAGGTTCAGCATCAGCGCCAGCGCGCCGATGAAGGCAAACGCGCCTGCTCCCATCACCTTCATCGGAAACTGGCGATGCTGCAAATAACGAAGGCCAAGGAAGCCCGCGAGAAAGCCTAGCGTTACGTTTGCGCCGGACAGGCCGATCGCAGTGATGGCGCCGCCGAGCAGCCCGCGCTCGTCGTCTTCGGCGAAGAGCGCGGCGCTGAAGAGCGCCTCGAACACCGCCGCGCAGAAAAGCAGACCCGATTGCAGCAGGGTCGACTTCGGATAAACCGCACCGCGCCGCAGATCGTGCTTGCGTTTGAAGGCGTCCAGCTCTTCGCGGGCTTCGGCGGCGCGTTTCGAGGTCTCGCTCCAATCGTGCGCCAAGCGGCCGGAGACTTGGCGGAGCGCCAAGCGCGCATCGAGCCCCGGTCCGGCAAAGTCCTGTGGGGTCGGGGCGAGCGTTCGCAGCCGCCGCTCCGCGTCGGCCTTTGCGTCAATGCGGCCCTGATCGATCCGCGCCCGTTCTGCCCCTACAGCCTCAATGACAGCCTTTTCAGCATCGGAGAGATCGTCGGCGTCATGGCGGGGCAAGTTGCGCGCGGCGTCTTCGCGCGCGCGTTTGCGTAAACCGAGCTTTTTGTCGAGTGCGGACGCACTTAGGCCCTGCGGCGGCTTGGCCGCAGCGCGGTCGGCGTTGGGCTTGGCCTGCCCTCCATCCATCGAAGCCCGCTCCCGGGTGTTAGTTAAAGCGCGTATGCCGCGCTTCTCCAAGAGCCAAGCGCGGGCTATCAGAGAGCCGTGAGCGATCTCAAAGACTTACTGAAGCTGGCTGACGCCGCCGCAGCCGCGGCCGGCGAGGCGCTGCTGGCCAACCGCGTCCAATGGGGCGTGATCGAGGCTGAGCAAGGTCGCGAAGTGAAAATCGGGGCCGACAAGCACGCAGAGGACATCGTGCTCGCCGCCATCGCGCGTGAAAGCGACTTTCCGATCATCTCGGAAGAAGCAGGCTGGGCCCGCGCCATGCAGCGCGGCGATCGCTTTGTCTGGGCCGTGGATCCGCTTGATGGCAGCGTCAATTATCTGCGCGGCTACCCGCATTGCGCGGTTTCCATTGCGCTGCTCGATCAGGGCAAGCCGGTGCTCGGCGTCGTCGATTGCTTCGTGACGCGTGAGCGCTTCGCCGGCGCGATTGGCCTCGGCGCCTGGCTGAATGGCGCGCCAATGCGTGTCTCTGCGATTGAGAACCCGGCGAAGGGCATCCTTCAAACAGGGGTCCCGTCACGCGCAAGTGACGGATCTATGAGGGATTTTGAGCAACGCCTGCGGACTTGGCAGAAGGTGCGCATGATCGGCT
Organism: uncultured Terricaulis sp.; assembly: GCA_964446305.1. Lineage (GTDB taxonomy): Bacteria > Pseudomonadota > Alphaproteobacteria > Caulobacterales > Aquidulcibacteraceae > Vitreimonas. The sequence continues at coordinate 34,639 of CAYUOC010000017.1, forward strand.
CGGCCGCGACCGCGCTTGCCTATGTCGCCGCTGGCCGCGCCGAGGCGTACCGCGAGTCCGGTTCCATGATCTGGGACGTGGCGGCCGGCTGCGCGTTGGTGGAGGCTGCTGGCGGTATCGTGCGCATTGAAGGCGAAGCGCTTGATCGGCCGCTTGAGGTTGCAGCCTCGAATGGCGCCGCACCGTTGCCCGATTGATCCAGTCCGCCGTCTCCCGCTTTGTGTAACAGTTTCATGCACAAACGCGTGGCGTTGGCGCCTCCGTCCGCGACGGTCAGCAAGTTGTCATATGGAACTTGTCGCGAAGGCATGGACAGCGGTGCAAGTTCGTTCCAAGAGTGATCTCAGCTTGCTTTTATGGGGTGAGGGGATGCTCCAAGACGCGATCCTTTTGGGATCGGCTAAGGCCGTCAGCGCTGCCTGGAACGCGCGCGCCACTTGGGCGCCTGCAAGCTTAGTGGTGCGCGGCGCCGCGCTGATCGGCCCCGGCGAGACGGTGCTGCCGCTGCTGAGCCGCGCGCCCATCTGGGACGCGCTTGATCTGGCCCGCGTCGGCGATGGCGCCGTCATTCTCGTCGACCCACCTGCGGACGGCGCGGCCAAGCGCGCCGCGTTGGCGAGCGCGGCCGACGCAGGATTGAAAACCTACATTCTCGTGGCCGGCAAACTCCGCCGTCTACGCCTCGATGACCTGATCGGCCGCGATCTGCGTGAGGTGGACGTCGCCCGGTTGCGCCGCGTCATCGCCGGCAAGCGCGTGCTCATCACCGGTGGCGGCGGTTCGATCGGCAGCGAACTTGCGCGCCGCATCTCTTCGTTGGGGCCATCGCGGCTCACGCTGCTCGATAGCTCCGAGCACAATCTCTACAAGATCGGCCTCGAACTGCCGGAAGCGGTGCAAGCGCTCGCTGATATCCGCGACCCACGCTCGATGGGCCGCTGGTTTGCGACCGAAAGGCCGGAGCTCGTTTTCCACGCCGCCGCGCTCAAGCAAGTGCCGATGGTCGAAGCCTTCCCGAGTGAAGGTATTCTCACCAACCTGCTTGGGCTCCACAACGTGGCTGAAGCGGCGCGCAGCGTCGGCGCCGACCTGATGTTCGTATCGACCGACAAAGCCGTCGATCCGTCCGGCGTCATGGGCGCCTCGAAACGCTTCGGCGAGATCTATTGTCAGGCGCTCGATCGCGAAGGCGGGCGGCGCGCTATTCCTGTCCGCCTCGGCAATGTGCTTGGCTCGGCCGGCTCTGTAACGCCGATTTTCGAAGCCCAGCTCGCCGAAGGGCGTCCGCTGACGGTTACCGATCCGGACGTGACGCGCTTCTTCATGACCATCCCGCAGGCGGCCGATGCGCTGCTGCAAGCCGCTGCCGTTGGCCTCACCGCCGAACCGCGCGGCTGCGTGATGGTGATCGAGATGGGCGAGGCGCTGCCGGTGGTTGAGCTGGCGCGCGAAGTCATCCGGCTCGAGGGCTTCCGGCCCGAGGTCGATGTGCCGATTACCTTCACGGGCTTGCGCCCTGGAGAAAAGCTGCACGAAGCGCTGGTCGCCGCCGGAGAGTGGCGGGAGGCCGATCCGGCGCCCGGCGTGAATGCCGTCGGCTCTGCCGCGCGTGCATTGCCAGCCGTGTTGACGGCGCTGGATGGACTGGTGGCGCTGGCGCGCGACGGCGCCAATGAAAGAATCGCCGCCACTCTGTTCGACGCGATCAGCGTCAGGGGCGAGGAAACGCGCATCCGCGCTGGCTGACGCTTGCGGGATTGAAGCAACGGGCGCTTGATCGTGCGGCCGTGGCCAATCTCTTTCCATACTATCCGGTTTTCCTGGATCTCGCCGGCCGCTCCGTGGTGCTGATCGGCGCTGATGCCGCCATGGCTGGGCTTGCGCGTCAGTTCTTGGCGGCGGGAGCGGGCGTTTCGGCTTTCGATCCCTCGCCATCGGACGCGATGCGCGCACTGCAAACTGGCGTGCGTCTAAAGCTCCGTCGCTGGCGGCCGGATGATTTTCAAGGCGCCGCGCTGGTTGTCTGCGGCGCCGATGAGCCACGGCCATCGCGGCTTCGCACGGCGGCGCGAGCGCAGCAGGCCGTCTTCCATCTGCTAGGAGCGCCCGAAAATTCAGACGTCGTGTTGGGCGGCGTCAGCGCTGCCGGCGCGCTGGCGCTTGGCGTCGCCGCGCCAGGCGCGCCGTGGGCGGTCACCGAAGCGGTCCGG
>CAYUOC010000018.1:0-24914 GCA_964446305.1 uncultured Terricaulis sp.
AATGGTTCATCGCCGCGCCGATGATCACCATCGACTTGCCGTTGGTCTTCTCGGCATTGGCGGCAAACCCACGCGCCACTGCAATGATCTGCTCGCGCGGCACCGTTGTTACTTTCTCGGCCCACGCGGGCGTGTATGGCTCAAGCTCGTCATAACTTGACGGCATGTGCTCGCCGCCAAAGCCTTGATCGACGCCGTAATTGGCGAGGAAGAGGTCGTAGACGGAAGCGACCAGGGTTTCGCCGTCCTTCAGCTGCAGGCGCTTCACCGGAACCCGGCGCATCAATGTGTCGGGGTGATCGGTGGAGGCAAAACCGTTGGCGGCGCTGTTGGCGAAATATGGGAAGAGCACTTCGGCGATATCGTCATGTGCGCCCTTGAGACCTACACGCAGCTTCACGTCCGCTCCGTCGGCGCTCTTTTCTTCCAGATTCCACTTGCCCTGTTCGCCCCAGCGGAAGCCGATAGATCCTGTGGGCACCACCGGATTGCCGGTCGCTTCATCGACGCCGATCGTCTTCCAATCGGGATTGTTCTCTTGCGCCAGCGCATCGTCGAAATCCGACGCACGCAGCAGCCGCTCGGGCACGTAGCGACCGCCCTTCTTCACCAACCGAACCAGGAGCGGCATGTCGGTGTAGCGGCGCACGTAATCCTTGAAGTACGGCACTTCGCGGTCGCGATGAAACTCGGTAAGCACGACATGGCCCATCGCCATGGCAAGCGCCGCATCGGTGCCCTGCTTCACGGAAATCCAGAGATCGGCGAATTTCGAAGCTTCCGAATAGTCCGGGCAAATGACCACGGACTTTGCGCCCTTGTAACGCACCTCGGTATAGAAGTGGGCGTCAGGCGTGCGCGTCTGCGGGACATTCGAACCCCAGACCAAAATGAAGCCTGAATTGTACCAGTCGGCGGATTCCGGAACGTCGGTCTGCTCGCCCCAGGTCTGCGGGCTCGCCGGCGGCAAGTCGCAATACCAGTCGTAGAACGAACCGCACACGCCGCCCAGCAATTGCAGATAACGCGCGCCTGCGGCGTAGGAGATCATCGACATGGCCGGGATCGGCGAGAAGCCGAACACGCGATCCGGCCCGTGCTTCTTCACCGTATAGGCATTGGCCGCACCGATAAGTTCAGTGACCTCATCCCACGTCGCGCGCACCAGTCCGCCGCCGCCGCGGATGGAGGTGTAGGATTTGCGCTTTTGCGCATCCTCGACAATCGACGCCCACGCCTGGACCGGCGACAGCGTCTTGCGCGCCGCGCGCCAGAGCTTCAGCAGTCTGCCGCGCACCATTGGATATTTTACGCGGTTGCCCGAATAGAGATACCAGGAATAGGACGCGCCGCGCGCACACCCGCGTGGTTCATGATTTGGGAGATCGGGACGCGTGCGCGGATAGTCGGTCTGCTGGGTCTCCCAGGTGACGATGCCGCCCTTGACGTAGATTTTCCATGAGCACGAGCCCGTGCAGTTTACGCCGTGTGTGGAACGCACGATCTTGTCGTGTTGCCAGCGCCGGCGATAGGCCTCCTCCCAGGAGCGATCCTCGTCATTGGTCACGCCGTGGCCGCTTGCGTCGAGCTCGGTCTTGCGGGTGAAGAAGGTCAACCGATCGAGTGTGTGGCTCATGTGCGTTCAGTCCTTATTGCGCCGCGACATTGGCGGGCTGGGCGCCTGGGCGCGTGTTCTCGACGTCAAAGAGAAGGCCTTTTGGCTGGGCGTACACAAACCATGTGACGGCCAGGCACGACACGTAGAAAGCAAGAAAGCCTATCAAGGCCGCGTTGGCGCTGCCCGTTTCAGCGAGCGAGAAGCCGAAGCTCTTCGGAATAAAGAACGCGCCGTAAGCTGCAATCGCCGACGTGAAGCCGGTAATCGCCGCCGATTCCTTCTCCGCCTGCTTCAACTGATCTTGGGGAGAAGCTTGCGGCGCCAGGCGCGCAACCTCCTTTCGCATGATGGCCGGTATCATTTGGAAGGTGGAAGCATTGCCGACGCCGCTCGCAAAGAAGAGCAGCATGAAGCAGGCGAAGAAGCCCATGAAAGCGCCGGGTTCGGTCTTGTTGGCGAGGAAATAGATGACGCCGATGGTCCCGAGCATCATCATGGCGAACACCGCAAGCGTTACGCGCGCGCCGCCAAATCGATCGGACACCCAGCCGGTGAGCGAGCGCGACAGCGCACCCACAAGCGGCCCGAGAAAAGCGATCTGCAGCACGTTGACGGCGGGAAATTGCGTGCTGGTGAGCAGCGGGAACGCTGCCGAAAAGCCGATGAACGAACCGAAGGTGCCAGTATAGAGCCAGCACATGAGCCAATTGTGCGTGCGCGTGAAGATCACCGATTGCTCGGCAAACGATGCTTTGGCGGTCGCCAGATCGTTCATGCCGAACCAGGCCATGAACGCCGAGACGACGATGAACGGAACCCAGATAAAGCCGGCATTCTGCATAAAGAGCACGCTGCCGGCTTCGGTGGCCTGACCGGCGCCGCCGAAGCTGCCGAACACCGCCATGGTGATGGCGATCGGCACAAGGAATTGCATGGCGCTCACGCCGAGATTGCCGAGCCCCGCATTGAGCGCGAGCGCATTGCCCTTCTCCGCGCGTGGGAAGAAGAAGCCGATATTGGACATCGAGCTCGCGAAATTGCCCCCGCCCAGCCCGCACAGTAACGCCAGGCCCAGCATGATCCAGTACGGCGTATCCGGATTTTGCACCGCAAAGCCGATGCCAAGCGCCGGCGCCAGCAGCGACCAAGTGGTGAGCGTCGTCCAGAGCCGGCCGCCGAACACCGGGACCATGAACGAATAGAAGATGCGCAGCGTAGCGCCCGACAGGCCTGGCAGCGCCGCAAGCCAAAAGAGCTGGTCGGTTGTGTAATTGAAGCCGATGCTCGGCAGCTTCGCTACGACGACTGACCACACCATCCAAACCGCAAAGGACAGAAATAGTGCGGGCACCGAGAGCCAAAGGTTGCGCGCAGCGACCGCCTTGCCTTTCTCCTTCCAAAAACCCGCATCTTCAGGGCGCCAGTCGACGATCAGCCCTGCCTTCGCCGGCTTGTGTCTGGCCGGCTCGTGAATCGGCTGCATTTCCGGGAATTCCGGCAACGCCTCGAGTGTCTTGCCGGCCGCATCACGTTCCATTTGCCGGATGGCGAAGTGCATCCACACGAGCGAACCAGAGACGATGAGGAAGAGCAGCATGAAGCAGCTCGTCCAGATGCCGGTGAGATCGTTGAGCACGCCGAACGCGATCGGCAGCACGAAGCCGCCAAGACCGCCGATCATGCCGACGAGGCCGCCGACGGCGCCGACATCCTTGGGATAGTAGACCGGGATGTGCTTGAACACCGCAGCTTTGCCGAGGCTCATAAAGAAGCCCAGCACAAAGACGATGATTGTGAATCCGACCAAGCCGGTCTCCAGCCGGAATGCGATCGGCCCCTCGATGCCGTCGATGACGTAGCTTGTGGGCGGATAGGACAGCAGAAACGTCGCGGCGATGCCGATCAGAAAGGTCCAGTACATCACTTGGCGCGCGCCTACCTTGTCGGAGAGATGCCCGCCATAAATGCGAAAGAGCGATGCCGGCACCGAAAACGCCGCCGCCACCAGGCCGGCTGTCTTGAGGTCGAGGCCGTAGGCGCCGACCAGATAGCGAGGCAGCCAGAGCGCCAATGCGACAAAGGCGCCGAAAACGAAGAAATAGTAGAGCGAGAACCGCCAAACCTGGACGTTCTTGAGCGGCGCGAACTGTTCGAGCATCGAACGCGGCCGAGCGCCCCGGCGCCGACGCTCGATCAAATCCGGTTCGTCCTTTGTGAATACAAAGAAGATGAAGGCCATAATGACGAGGCCTGCGGCCCAGTACTGCGCCACCGCCTCCCAGCCGAAGGCGAGCAGCACGAAAGGCGCCAGAAATTTAGTCACCGCCGCGCCGACATTGCCTGCGCCGAAAATCCCGAGCGCCGTCCCCTGCTCTTTAGAGGGATAGAATTTGGTGACGTAGGCGACGCCAACCGCGAACGAACCGCCTGCGATACCCACGCCCAATGCCGCGATCAGAAATTGCTCGTAAGTCTGCGCGTAAGACAAGAGAAAGGTGGCCGCCGCGGCAGCCAGCATCACGAGCAAATTGACGATGCGGCCGCCAAATTGCTCGGTCCAGACGCCGAGAACGAGCCTGATGAGGGAGCCGGTTAGAATCGGCGTGCCCACCAACAGGCCAAACTGGGTTTCGCTGAGGCCCAGATTCGCTTTGATCTGGACGCCTATGATCGAGAAGATGGTCCAAACAGCAAAGCAAGCCGTGAAGGCGATAGTGCTGAGCCAGAGGCCGACATCGGCCCCGTTTTGTTTGCCCTGAAGCTCGTGCGGTGAAGCCATGTCGATCGCCCCATTGCGCGCGCGCGCGGCGGCGTACGCGCAAGCATCAACAGCACCAATCGGGGCGAGATCATTTGATGCAAATCAAGCCGCACTGGCAAGCCGGTGGAAAATATGCTCCCACGAGACGCGTGTCCCAGGCGCCCAATCTCACTTGGGGCTATGAGCTTGAGGTTTATCAAACAACCGCCTGACCATTATCAGGCCGCGCCTTTGGCTTGATTTGCATCAATTCAACTGGACGAGAACGGCGCCACATTGCTTTTTGTTGGAGGACAGTATGCGCGCGAGCGATACCGACCGGGTCAGGGCGCTGCCGATCTTCGCAGAAGCAGCGCCCGAGACGTTTCGCGTGGCCACCGCCGGGGCGCACGTGCAGCGTTTCCCGGCCGCCACCATGCTGCTGCTCGAGGGCGATCCTGTGGACTTCCTTTACGTGCTGCTCGACGGCCAGGTTGAGCTTCACGGCACCTGGAACGACCACGAAACCGTGCTGACCATCCTGCGGCCAATATCGACCTTCATTCTAGCTGCGGTCGTACTCGACGCGGCAGCGCTCATGTCGGCGCGCACGTTGGAGCGCTGCGAGATCCTGATGATCCCTGGCGACGCGATCCGCACGGCGATGCGTCTTGATCCGCGATTTGCAATGTCGGTCTCACGCGATCTTGCCGGTTGCTACCGGGGCCTCGTCCGCAACATCAAGAACATTAAACTGCGCAACAGCACAGAGCGGCTCGCCAACTACCTTCTCGCACAGCGGGCGATCGACGCCTCAGGATCGGCCGTTATCCTCCACCACGAGAAACGGATACTGGCTTCGCTTCTCGGCATGACCCCGGAAAATCTCTCACGTTCTTTTGCCGCCCTGCAGAAACAAGGCGTGAGCGTACAAGGTTCGGTCGTCACGCTGAGCAACATCGCCGCGTTGGAACAGTTGGCGAGACCCGATCCTCTGATCGACAACAACGCTCCGCGCGGTGGCGACATCATCGCCGAAGCGGACGCCGAAATCTGGCTTTCTGAACTCTCGCGAGCCAAACCCAGATGACGCTCACCGCTTCGGTTGACCTCCTCCGGCAGGCGCCTTTGACTGCCGCGCCCAAGAAGGATCGAACGTCATGACAACTGAACCAGGCGAGGAAGACCTGCCGCAAGCAGCGGGGCGGGTTGCACGCGAGAAACCCGCGCTCTGGCGCGCACTACAGGCGCTGGGCGCCGCTGCCGGCGAGGCCGGTCCGCTCGACGCAAAGACGCGGCGTCTGGTGGCGCTCGCCTTGGCCGTCGGCGCAGATTCTGAAGGCGCAACGCACTCCCATGCGCGCCGGGCTCTGGCCGAGGGTCTAACGGCGGAGGAACTCCAACATGTCGCCTTTCTTGCCATCACAACCTTGGGCTGGCCGCACGCCATCCGCGCATTGACCTGGATTGAAGACTATACGCGGCCAAAATCGTGATCCCACTCGATACCATAGGCGGGCTTCTTGTCGCCGGCGGCCGCTCCACCCGCTTCGGCGCCGAAAAAGCATTGGCGCCGTTTGCGGGTGCGCCAATGATGGACCACGCCGCAATCCTATTTGCAGAACTCCCCGCATTCTCAATCAGCGCACGCCCTGGTTCAGGGGCCGAGGCGCGCGGGTGCGCACACGGCGTTGAGGTGCTCTTTGACGATCCTACGCTTCCGAGCGGCCCGCTTGCTGGGATCTTGAGCGGATTGGCTTGGGCAAGGCGGCGCGGGTATGCGTTCCTGGCGACCGCGCCCTGCGACGCGCCTCGCTTACCCGCCGATTTGGCGCCCAAGCTGGCGGCGAATATCGCCGGCGCCCGCGGCGCTTTTGCCCAAACCGATACCGGCCAGCACCCTCTCTGCGCACTGTGGAGCATTGAGCTCTACGACGTGTTGGAGGCGCGATTGCGCGGCGGCGAGCATCCCGCGGTACGCCGGTTCCTGGCCGAGGTTGGCGCGCGCGCCGTACATTTCGAGGAGGCGCGCGCTTTCGCCAACGCCAACACCGTCGAGGACCTGACCGCTTTGCAGAGACCGGCATGACACCCCTGATCGATCCTTTCGGACGCGCCATCACTTATTTGCGCGTCTCCGTCACCGACCGTTGCGATCTACGCTGCATCTATTGCATGAGCGAGCGTATGCGCTTCTTGCCGCGCAACGAGCTGCTCACCATCGAAGAGCTCGATTTGCTGTGCGCGGCGTTCATCAAGCGCGGCGTGCGCCGGCTGCGCTTTACCGGCGGCGAGCCGCTGGTGCGGCGCGGATTTCTTGATCTTCTGAACTCGGTGAAGCGCCATCTCGGCGCGGGGCTCGACGAAATCACTGTGACCACCAATGGGGTGCAGCTTGCCGCGTTCGCCGCCCCCCTCTTTGCCGCGGGCGTGCGGCGCGTCAATGTCTCGGTGGACTCGTTGGACCGCGAGACGTTCAAGCACATCACGCGCCGCGATCGTCTGCCCGAAGTGCTCGAAGGCATCGACACCGCAGAGCGCGCCGGTCTCAAGGTCAAAATCAATACCGTCGCACTCAAACGCGACAATGCGCACGAAATTCCCGACCTGATAAAATGGGCGCACGGACGCGGCTTCGACCTCACATTGATCGAAACCATGCCGCTCGGCGAGATCGATGAAGACCGCACTGACCAGTTTCTATCCTTGGCGACGGTGCGCGAGGATCTGGCGAGTTATTGGCGCCTCTCCGATCTCCCCGATCGCACGGGCGGCCCGGCGCGCTATGTCCGCGTGGAAGAGACTGGCGGCCGCTTGGGCTTCATCACCCCGCTCAGTCACAATTTCTGCGAAGCCTGCTCAAGGGTTCGCGTCACCTGTACGGGGCGACTCTATCTTTGCCTAGGTCACGAGACTTCGGTGGACCTGCGTGAAGCGCTGCGCGCGGATGGCTGCGACGGCGCCATGGATGCCGCGCTCGATGCTGCAATCACGCTTCGGCCCAAAGGACACGATTTTCATGCGGATCGATTGCGCACGCCGGCAACGGTTCGGCACATGTCGGTGACCGGGGGATGACGCGTCTCATTTTTCTCGGGCGTCTGCGCGACGCGGCCGGACACGGCGAGCGCGTGGTGACTTTGCCCGCTCACGTCGAAACTGTCGCCGATCTTCGCAGCTGGCTCGCTGCGGGCGATGGCGACCTCGGCGCGGCGCTCCACGAGCGCGGCATCCATGTCGTTGTCGATCAGGTGATCTGCAACAGAGAGACTGAGAATGTGCGTGAAGCGTCTGAAATTGCGTTCATGCCGCCCTTGAGCGGAGGCTAAGATGAACGAGACTATTCTCATCCTCAGTCTGGCGATCGCCGGCGCCGCAGCGCTTTATTCCTCCGTCGGGCATGGAGGCGCCTCAGCCTACATCGCGCTCATGGCGCTTGCGGGCCTTGCGCCGGAGGAAGTGCGCCCGGCAGCGCTGGTGCTCAACATCCTCGTCGCCGGCTTAGGCGCTTGGCGCTTCATCCGCGCCGGTCGCTTCGACTGGCGCGTATTTTGGCCCTTTGCGGTCACGGCTATTCCTGCGGCCTTTCTTGCCGGCCGCATCGACCTGCCTGAAGACATTTATCGTCCCTTGCTGGCTGCTGCGCTCGCCGCCGCGGCCATTCGTTACCTGTTCTGGCCCACAATCGACGCGATAAAGGCAAGCAAAGCGCCATCGGCTGTCATCGCATTGCCGACCGGCGCCGCTCTCGGCGCACTCGCGGGCCTCACCGGCATAGGCGGCGGCGTTTATCTTTCTCCCCTTCTTGTATTTGCAGGCTGGGCCGATCCCCAGCGTGCGACCGGCATCGCGGCCTGCTTCATCGTTGTCAATTCCATCGCCGGCTTAGCAGGACGCGCCTCCTCGCTCGCCGCGCTACCTGCCTACCTGCCCTGGTTCATGGCGGCGGCGATGATCGGCGCCTTGATCGGCACGACCTGGAGCTTGAGGGGTCTCGACAAACGCGGCGTATTGCGCGTGCTGGGGCTCGTGCTGGGCATCGCGGCCGCGGCGCTTGCGGCATGATCCAAGTCTCCATCACAGCCGAGGCGATTTCGCCCGACGCAGAGACGGCGCGCTTTGCAGCCTTGCGCGGCGCCGCCTGCGGCGCCGTGGTGACGTTTGTCGGCTATTGCCGCGGCGTCTCACAGCAAGGCGACGTTATGCGGCTCGAACTGGAACACTACCCAGGCTTCACCGAACGCGAGATCAGCAGACTTACCCGAGAGGTCGCGAAACGGCATGACGTTGCCGACATCCTGGTGATGCATCGCTTCGGCGCGATTTCGCCGGGCGAGGCAATCGTATTAGTGGCGGCGCTCAGCGCCCACCGCGCCGCGGCGTTCGCCGCCGTCGAAGAATTGATGGATTATCTGAAAACGGACGCTCCGTTCTGGAAACGGGAGATCGGTCCGAGCGGCGCCCGCTGGATTGAGCCAACGGCGGAAGACCGCCGCCGGCGCGAGGAGCATTCGAAATGAGAGACCACGCCTGCAGGATCGATGAAAGCCTGCCCTTCAAACCAGTCAATGTCGCGCTCTTGACGATCTCTGACACCAGGAACGCGGAAAGCGACACTTCGGGGACCTTGCTGACCGATCTTATCGTCCGCGACGGGCATCGTGTCGCTGAACGAACTCTTGTCCGCGACGACGCCGCCCAAATCCGCGCGCGCGTCAGCGGCTGGATCGACACACCTGGGATTGATGTCATCATCTCGACCGGCGGCACCGGCCTCACCGGGCGGGATGTCACGCCCGAGGCGCTTCGGCCGCTGTTCGAAAAGGAGATCGAGGGCTTTGCGGTCGTTTGGCATCTGCTGAGCTTCGAGAGCGTTGGTCTCTCAACCCTGCAGTCACGCGCCTGCGCGGGCGTGGCCAGGGGAAAGTTCATCTTCGCCCTGCCCGGCTCGAACGGCGCCTGCCGGGACGGGTGGGAAAAGATCATCCGCTGGCAACTCGATAGCCGCCACACGCCGTGCAATCTGGTTGAGATCATGCCGCGTCTCCTGGAGCATTGAGATGAAGCAACGGCTTACACACATCGACGATGAGGGACGCGCGCGCATGGTCGATGTCGGCGACAAGCAATCGACGCGCCGCGAAGCCGTCGCCGAAGGCCGCATCCGCATGCACGCCGAGACCTTAGCGCGCGCTATAGCCGGGGATCTGCCGAAGGGCGATGTTCGCGCCATAGCCGAGATCGCGGGCGTCATGGCGGGCAAGCGAGCCGCGGAGCTGATCCCGCTCTGCCACCCCCTTGCATTGACGAGCCTCAAAGTCGAGGTGACGCCAGTTGAGTCCCTTCCCGGATTTACCGTTTCAGCGCGCGCGCGCGTCAATGGCCAAACCGGGGTCGAGATGGAAGCGCTGACAGCTGTTTCCGTGGCCTGCCTCACGCTCTACGACATGCTGAAGGCTGTCGATCGCGACATGACGATTGAGGCCATCGCGCTGACGGAAAAGCACGGCGGCGCAAGTGGCTCCTATGTTCGAGCAAAATCATGATCAGCGTCGCCGACGCCCGCTCGGCGATCATTTCCAGCGCAATACCTGTCGGCACTGAACGCTTGGACCTGCGCGCCGCCTTGGGCCGCACATTGCGCGAGGATCTCATCGCGCCGCGCGATCACCCGCCCTTCCGCGCATCTGCGATGGACGGCTATGCCGTACGCGCGTGCGACACGCCTGGCGTACGGCGCGTGATCGGCGAGGCCGGCGCGGGAAACGCGCTTCAGGTCGCGTTGAGCGCCGGCGAGTGCGCGCGGATCTTTACCGGAGCGCCGCTGCCGGCAGGCGCGGACGCGGTACTCATTCAGGAGGATGCACGACGCGATGGGGACGCCATCGCCGCGCCTGCGGTCCGACCCGGCCGCCATGTCCGCGAGGCGGGCGTCGATGTCCGGACGGGTGAGCGCGTGCTGGCGTCGGGCGCCAGGCTGGATGCTGTCGCCATCGCGCTTGCAGCCACGTTAGGACGAGCGGCGTTGAATGTCGCAAGGCGTCCGCGCGTAGCAATCCTGGGCGGAGGCGACGAGCTTGTCGCGCCAGGCAATACGCCCCTCCCCGACCAGATTTTTGACTCGATGAGTTTCGCCATGGCGGCGCTCGCCGAACAATGGGGCGCCGAGGCGGCGACCACGGCGCCGATGAAGGACCGCGCAGCCGCCGTCGCCGGGGCGATCGCGGATACCCTGCCAAGCAGCGATCTGACGGTGGTCATTGGCGGCGCTTCAGTCGGCGATCACGACCACGCCCGGCCAGCGATACGCGACCTTGGCGGTGAGTTGGTTTTCGAGAAAGTTGCGCTGCGTCCGGGCAAGCCAACATGGTTTGCACGAATTGGAGGAACCCTGATCCTAGGACTCCCCGGCAATCCGGCGTCTGCAATGGTCTGCGCACGTCTCTTCATGCGCCCTCTGCTGGACAGATTGTGTGGCCGAGACCCCGAGCCTTCTACACGCACCGTTGTGGCGCGCACCCGCACGCCGCTCGGCGCCAATGGCGCCCGCGAGACCTACCTCCGCGCCGCGGTCGCGAGCGATGAGCGCGGCCAGGTGTGGGCGCACGCCGCGGCGCGGCAAGATTCATCGCTCATCTCCATCTTCGCCGCCGCGCCCGCGCTTATCGTTCGGGCGCCGGACGCGCCCGAGATCGCCGAGGGCGCGCTGGTGGACGTGCTCTGCCCTTAAGGTGATGCGCGCTTGGGCCGCATCGCCAATTGACCAAGATCAATCGCTTCTGCACCGCACGCCGCGATCTTGAACTGATGGATCCGCATCTCCTGGCCTTCGCGGAACGCCAAGCTCCGCGTTATACGTCTTATCCCAGCGCCAATCATTTCGACGCCAGCGTTGACGCCGAAATCTACCGGCGCTGGCTAGGCGCCGTCGACGATACGACAAACCTCTCGCTCTATTTGCATGTGCCTTATTGCAGGCAGCTTTGCTGGTATTGCGGGTGCAACACCTTCCTGACCCGCGGCGGCGACATCGGCGACTTTGTCACCACTTTGATGATGGAGATCGATCTCGTCGCCTCCGCGCTCGGCGCGCGCACCGTCGACGAAGTACATTGGGGCGGCGGCACGCCCAACGTGCTTTCCGCAGCCGAATTCTTGCGCATCGTCCATCACATCGATTTTTGGTTCGACGTGCGGGCGGACCTCAGGCACGCGGTTGAACTCGACCCGCGCTACGTCACCACCGAGCTTGCGCACGCTTACGCCGCCGCAGGCGTTGGCCGCGTCTCATTGGGCGTTCAGGACTTCAACGCCCACGTGCAGGAGGCGATGGGGCGCGTTCAGCCCTTCGAGCAAGTGCGCGAGAGCGTTCGCATGCTCCGAGACGCCGGGCTTGAGACCATCAGCTTCGATCTCATGTACGGCCTGCCGCGGCAAACAGCCGGCGATCTCGCACGCTCGATCCGGCTCGCTGCCGAACTCAAGCCCAGCCGGATTGCGCTCTTCGGTTATGCGCATGTGCCTTGGTTCAAGCGTCGCCAGCGACTGATCGATGCAAAGGCGCTGCCGGGCGCAAGCGAACGCTTCGACCAGGCCGAACTGGCGAGACGAATGCTAAATGATCTCGGCTATTTGAGCATTGGGCTCGATCACTTTGCGCGCAGCCACGATCCGCTGGCGACGGCGGCGCGGGAAGGCAAGCTCTACCGCAACTTTCAAGGTTATGTCCCGGCGGCGAGTGAGGCGATCATCGGCTTCGGGCCGTCGGCCATTTCGCATCTTCCTGGCGGCTATGCGCAAAACATCTCCACCATCGGCGCATGGCGTCATGCGGTGGAGGCCGACACGCTGCCGGTATCTCGGGGACACGCCGTGAACGCGGAAGATCTGCGCCGCGGCAGCGTCATCCAATCGATCATGTGCAATTTCGAAGTCGATCTCAGCGCGTGGGGCGGCTGGGATATGTTTCCGGAAGCTCACGCCGAGTTGAGGCCTCTTGTCGAGGCGGGGCTTGTCGAGATTCACGGTGATGCTTTGTGCATTCCGCCCGCTGCGCGGCAATTTTCGCGCCTCGTGGCGATGGCGTTTGACGCCTACGACCAACCTTCCCCGCTTGCGCATTCGCGCGCTGTTTGAAGCTTCTTTATCCATGACCGCCACAACTGCCGAACGCTACAGATCTTATCGTGGCCTCCCCCTGTTCAGCATGGGCTTTAGGCCGTTCTTTCTCTTGGCGGCGGTATGGGCCGCATTAGCCGTTCCGGTTTGGATCGCGGCGTTTGCAGGATGGCTTCCGGTCGAACATTTTGGCCGTGACTGGCACGCCCATGAGATGGTGTTCGGCTATCTGAGCGGCGTCATTGCAGGCTTTCTCCTGACCGCAGTGCCCAATTGGACGGGCCGGCTCCCCGTGACGGGCGCGCCGCTCGCAGCGCTTGTTCTCTTATGGTGCGCGGGACGCGCGGCGATGCTTATCCCGCACTTCGCCGCAGCGCCTTTCATCGACGGCGCCTTCCTGTTTGTCTTCGCGGCCGTGGTGGGACGTGAGATCATCGCAGGCCGCAATGTTCGAAACTTGCCGGTGCTTGTCCTGTTGACGGCGCTTGGCGGCGCAAACGCGTTGACACATCTGCGAGGGATCAATCCTGACCTGGCGTTGCTGGGCGAGCGGATCGGCATTGCAGTTGTTGCATCGCTCGTCGCACTCATCGGCGGACGCATTGTACCCAGCTTCACGCGCAACTGGATGGCCAAGCGCAAACTCACGCCCGAACCCGCATCACCTGACCGCTTCGACATAGCCACGCTTGTTGTCGGCAGTGCGGGCCTCGTCACGTGGGCCATCTCACCGTCGCTCTATATCGGGGGCTTGGCGCTGACGTTTGCCGGCGCGCTTCACCTTGTGCGGCTCGCACGCTGGCAAGGCTGGCGCACGGCGAAAGAGCCTTTGGTGCTCATCCTTCATATGGGCTACTTCTGGCTGGCGTTGGGCCTGCTGCTGCAAGGTCTGGCGATCATCGTCCCCGCCGTTGTGCCTGCGGCGTCAGGGCTTCACGCTATTACCGCCGGCGGCTTTGGCGTCATGACGCTGGCGGTGATGACGCGTGCAAGCCTGGGCCATACTGGACAGCCGCTGACGGCGACACCGCGCATATGCGCCATCTACAGCTTGATAAACCTTGCGGCATTCGTTCGTGTCGCCGCGCCGTTTCTGTCCGAACACTATGTGGCGCTCCTTGCTCTCTCGGCAGTGCTATGGAGCGGCGCCTTTGCCGGCTTCGCTATTGTCTATGCGCCGCTTCTGCTGCGGCCGCGCCAAACCGCCGCGACATGATCGGCAAAGAGGATGACATGAGTGAGTATGATCTCATCATTGTTGGCGCCGGACCTGCAGGCCTCAGTCTTGCGGCGCGGCTCGCTGAGGCGCCGCTCCGCATCGCGCTCATAGACAAGACGCCCGCGCCGGCTTTGGCCGATCCAGCCTATGACGGGCGCGAAATCGCGCTCACGCGCGCCTCGATCGAACGCTTGCGTACGCTTGGCGCGTGGCAGCGCCTTGGCGCGGAGGACTCTGCGCCGCTCGCGCGCGCCGAAGTGCTGGACGGCGCGTCTTCTTATGTCTTGCCGTTCACGGACAGGCGCCGGCGCGAACCGCTCGGCGCGCTCGTCTCAAACGCAGCTCTGCGACGCACCTTGTTTGAGTGCGTCCAAGAGCAGCAGAATTGCGACTTGGTCCTGGGCGCTACTGCGCGCATCGCCGACATAGACGGGACTTGCGCCCGCGTCGCGCTTCACAACGATCGCACCCTCGCCGGCAAGCTTATCGTCGCCGCCGACACGCGGTTTTCGAACTTACGCCAAAGCCAAGGCATCGGCGCGCACATGGTCGACTTCGGCCGCACCATGCTGGTTTGCCGCGTGCGCCACACAAGAGCGCACAACAGCATCGCCACGGAATGGTTCGCCAACGGACAGACGATTGCGATGTTGCCGCTTCTGGACCGTCAGTCGTCTTTTGTCCTGACGCTCGACGCTATGGAAATGGCGGATCTCAAGCGACTGAGCGCCAAGGCGTTAGCGCGCGAGATCGAGCGGCGCACGCAACGCCGTTGGGGTGACATCGCGCTGTCGAGCGAACCTTCTTACTATCCCCTGGTTGCGGTCTATGCCGATCGCTTCGCAGCGCCGAGATTCGCACTCCTTGGCGACGCCGCCGTCGGCATGCATCCGGTCACCGCGCACGGCTTCAATTTCGGACTGCGCGGGGCTTTCGTACTCGGGCGCGAGATTCTCGCCGCGAACCGGAACGGGCGTGACCTTGGCGCTATCCAGGGCCTGCGCCGCTACGAGCAAGAACACAGGCGCGCCACGCTGCCGCTGTTCGCCGCCACCAACGCAATCGCCAAACTCTACGCCGACGAACGGCGCCTCGCACGCTTGGCGCGCGGCGCGGGCTTGCGCTTGATGAACCTCGCGCCTGGCGCACGCCGCCTGGTGGAATCCAGTCTCAGCGGCGCGCACGCATGAAGGCGGCTCAAAGCCTGCTTGGGCTTGCCGAGCGGGAAGGCGCACGCGCCTGCTTCGCCAACCCCGGCACATCCGAGATGCATCTCGTCGCCGCGCTCGATTCCGCGCCCAGCATTCGTCCAATCTTGTGCCTCTTCGAGGGGGTGGCGACCGGCGCCGCCGACGGTTACGGCCGGATGATGCAGGCGCCGGCGCTGACGCTGCTGCATCTGGGCCCGGGCCTGGCGAACGGGCTCGCAAATTTGCACAACGCCTATCGCGCGCGAACACCGATCGTTTCCTTGATTGGCGACCACGCCACTTACCACCGCGCCAACAATCCCCCACTGGCGAGCGATATCGCCGCGCTCGCGCGTCCGGTTTCATCCTGGCTGGAAACGGCCGGAGCGACCGCGGACCTGCTTGGCCTCACGCAGCAGGCCTTCCAAGCGGCGCGCCGCCTCGGGCCCGCGTCTCTTATTCTTCCCGCCGATATCGCCTGGAGCGATGACACGCTCTCGCCTCCGCCCGTGGTCGCCACGCCCGATCAGGACCTCGATGCCGGCCAAATCGAGGCGGCGGCGCGACTGCTTGGACCACGCACCTTGCTCTTGCTCGGGGGGCGGTTTCTTTCCGCTGAAGCGTGTTCAACCGCGCAGCGGATCGGCGCCAAGACAGGCGCTCTGGTTATGATCGAGACCTTTCCTGCTCGCGTTCGCCGTGAAGGATCGGCGGCGCATCTAAAGCGCCTGCCCTATCTCAGCGAGATGGCCGCCGCGGCGCTGTCGCAGGTGGAGACGGTCATTCTCGCAGGCGCAGCTGCGCCCGTCGCGTTCTTCGCCCTGCCTGGACGTGCGACAAGACTTGCGCCCGACGATGCGCAGACGCTTGAACTGACATGTTCAAGCGGCGGGGTCGAACGCGCGCTTAGATCGCTCGCCGATCTAGTCAAAGCCGCTGAGGTTCCAGCCGCTCCTGCATCAGCGCCTTCAGCCCCCGCCGGCAGCGGCGCGATAGATCCTGCTGCGCTTGCGCAATGCTTCGCTGCAACTCTGCCGGCCAACGCCATTGTCTGCGATGAGTCCAATACGGCGGGTCTCTTCTGTTACGATGCAGCCGCAAGCGCTCCCGCGCATGACTGGCTGACGCTGACGGGCGGTGCGATCGGCCAGGGATTGCCGCTGGCGACGGGCGCAGCCATCGCCTGTCCGGGGCGCAGAGTCGTTGCCTTGGAAGCAGACGGCAGTGCGCTCTACACGATCCAGGCGCTGTGGACGCAGGCGCGCGAGAACCTCGCCGTCACCAACATCGTACTCAACAACGGCGCTTACGCGATCTTGCGTCTGGAGATGATGCGCGCCGGCGTCAATCAATTATCCGAAGCGGCAGATGCGTTGTTCGATCTGAAGCGTCCGTCGATCGATTTCTGCGACATCGCCCGCGGCTTCGGCGTTCCCGGCGAACGCGTGGAAACGCCTGCAGCGCTGATTGCCGCGCTGAAGCGCAGTTACGCCGCCCCCGGCCCCGCTCTGATCGAGGTGATGATACGGTGAATGACTTGCCGAGCGCCCTCTGCGCGCAGATCTCCACCCTCCTCGGCGCCCGCTTCAGCCGCGCCGCTGCGCTCCGTGAGAGCCATGCGGGCGGGGGCATGCACTTGCGGGCGCTGCCTCCGCAAGCCGTTGCCATGGTCAGTACGCTTGAAGAAATCATCGCAATTGTTCGCGCCTGCGCCGAGCATAGAACGCCGATCATACCCTATGGCGCCGGCACCTCGCTTGAATGTCATGTCGGCGCGCCTCGGGGCGGCGTCTCGATCGACCTGTCCGGTATGAAACGGGTGCTGCGCGTCAGCCCTGAAGATCAAGACTGCACGGTCGAACCGGGTCTCACGCGCACAGCGCTCAACGAGGCGCTGCGCCACACCGGACTCTTCTTTCCTGTCGATCCGGGCGCGGACGCAACCATTGGCGGCATGGCCGCCACGCGCGCTTCTGGAACGACGACGCTTCGCTATGGCGGCATGCGCGAAAACGTCATGGCGCTGAGCGTTGTCACCGCGGACGGGCGCGTCATCAAGACAGCGCAGCGTGCACGCAAGTCTGCTGCGGGTTATGACCTGACACGCCTCTTTGTGGGCAGCGAAGGCACGCTCGGGATCATCGCCGACGTCACGCTCAAGCTTCACCCCGCGCCGGAGGCCATGAGCGCTGCGGTGTGCGCCTTCGCCTCGGCGCGCGGGGCGACGTCCACGGTCGTGGAAGCCATCCAGGGCGGGCTGCCGCTGGCGCGGGCGGAATATCTGGACGCTGCGGCGATTGGCGCTGTCAATGGCGTCTTCGGCACAACCTACCCGGTCAGCGACGCTTTATTTCTGGAGTTTCACGGCTCTGCGGAGGAGGTCGCCGCTCACGCCGAGCGGGCGCGCGGCATCGCTGCAGAAAATGGCGGCGGCGAGTTTCGTTGGGCGGTCGAAACCGAGGCGCGCAACCAACTCTGGAAGGCCAGACACACGGCCGGTTTGGCGGCGCTCAGCGTGCGCCCGGGCGCACGGCCCTGGTCGACTGACGTTTGCGTTCCGATCAGTCAATTGCCCGACTGCATCGACGCCACCAAGCAGGATATCGCCGCGTTGCCGTTCCCCGCCATCGTCATTGGCCATATTGGCGACGGCAACTTCCACGTGGTCTTGCTTCTTGATTCCGCGTCTCCTGAGGAGAGCGACGCCGCGAGGCGCTTCAATGACGCGCTTGTAGCGCGCGCGATCGCCATGGACGGCACCTCAACCGGCGAGCACGGCATAGGCATGGGCAAGCGCGAATGCCTGCGTCAGGAGCTTGGCGCTGCGGTCGACCTCATGGCTGATGTAAAACGCGCAATTGACCCTCACTTTCTCATGAACCCGGACAAGATATTTCTGTCGTGTGCGAACGCGCAGCCGACCTGACGCCAGATTGACGCCGCCTCCTTCAGTCGAGGGGGCTAAAGGCGGCGGTGAAGTGCCTCAGCGCCTGCGGCTCGCGCACAATACGCAGACCGCGTAACCGGCTGCGCCGTTCATGCACGGCCAGAATTGTCTCGACCACATAATCTGCGTGGCTTTGGGTGTAGACCCGGCGCGGCATGGCGAGGCGCACCAGTTCGCGCCGCGCCGGACGTTCGCTGCCGTCGGGCTGCCTTCCAAACATGACGCTGCCGATTTCGCAGCCTCGCACGCCGCCCTCTTCATAGAGCGCCGTGGCGAGCGCCTGCCCCGGATAGTGGAGCGCCGGAATATGGGGAAGCATCGCTCCGGCCTCTAGGAAAACCGCATGGCCGCCGGCGGGACGCACGACAGGCACCTCTTCTGCAACAAGCCGTTCCAACATGTATTCATTCACCCGCACACGATAGCGCAGATAATCCTCGTCGATGATCTCAGAAAGACCTTGGGAGATCGCGTCAAGATCGCGCCCGGCCAAGCCGCCATAGGTTGGAAAACCTTCGGTGAGGATGAGGCGCGTACGTGCTTGCTCGGCCAAGTCATCGTCATTGAGCGCCAACCAGCCGCCAATATTGGCGAACGCGTCCTTCTTGGCCGACATCGTCATTGCGTCGGCGCATGAGAAGATGTCGTTGACGATCTCCGCCACGGATCGACGCCGCTGGCCTTCTTCCCGCTCCTTGACGAACCACGCATTCTCCGCGAACCGGCACCCATCGATGACGAACAATTTGCCGTGACGGCGCGCCATGGCGGAAACAGCCTTTATGTTCGCCAAACTGGCCGGCTGACCGCCCCCGGCATTGTTGGTGATGGTCATCATCACGCAGGCCACGCGCGCGCCGTCGCGCTCAAGAAGCGAACTCAATCGATCCAAATCCATGTCGCCCTTGAACGGCGCTTCGCAAGCTGCGTCGTCGGCTTGGGGGCAAACAAGATCAATGGCGTGCGCGCCGGTCGCTTCAATATTGGCGCGCGTGGTGTCGAAGTGCGTATTGGAAGGGATGATCTTGCCTGCCCCGCCCAGGAGTGCAAACAAGATTGCCTCGGCCGCACGTCCTTGATGGGTCGGAATGACGTGCTTGAATGGCATCAGCCGCTTCACCGCCGCGTCAAAGCGCTCGAACGATGCCGAGCCCGCATAGCTTTCGTCCCCGCGCATGAGCGCCGCCCATTGCTCGGCGCTCATCGCCGCAACCCCGGAATCGGTAAGCAGATCGATGATGACGTCCTCGGCCGCAATACAAAACAGATTGTATTGCGCATGTGACAGGATTTGGCGCCGCTCCGCCGGCGAGGTCATTCTGATGGGCTCGACCGACTTGATGCGGAATGGCTCAATAATGGTTCGCATAATGACAAGCCTAGGGCCTGACGCGGTGAAACCGTTTGAGGCTTATCAATCGTCGCGCTCGTCTAGAGAAGCGAGAACCCGCGCGTCGATGACGCAAGCGTTTGACCGTTTAGCAATGACACGACGATAAGCGTGTCGCCGCTCCGGCACTCGTGTCCGGGTATGCCGCGCACGAGGGGGTGACGCTTCAAAATCGCGTTCCAGATCGTCGGAAAGTCGCACCCTTGAGCGTGCGCCTCCTCACACTGGCGCAAGAGGTCAAGTGTCGCAGCATCCATGAGCGTAGCTCCAACCGCGCACTCTGCGCGCGTCGCTTCAGCCTGATGTTGAGGTGGATCAAGGTCCCGTCTCGGGCCGTTGTGATTGCGGCAATCGACCGCGCCGCTGTTTGACGTTGATCAATCGCACTCGCCAGAAGTCGTGATTGATTGTGCGCCTAGCGCAACCCCAGCGCTTCAAAAGGCCAGCCGCCCGCACCGTGGAGGCGCGGAACGCTTGGTCGGGCACGCCGCTCCGGGTCAAAACGGAGCGGCGGCTTTTTTGCCTTGATGAGGCTCTTGTGACGACAGACTACGCCGAACGCATTGCCGAGATTGACGCTTACGCCGTCGAGTTGCGTAAACTCATTCCCGAGACGGTGGCGGCCTTCGGCGGGCTGTCAAAAGCCGCGCAAACCGCGGGCTCGCTGGATAAGAAAACCAAAGAGCTGCTTGCGCTTGCCATCGCGGTCGCCATTCGTTGCGAGGGCTGCATCGCTTATCACGCGCGCGGCGCGCACCGTGTAGGCGCCGCACGCCAGGATGTGGCTGAGGCGCTGGGCGTCGCCATCCAGATGGGCGGGGGCCCAAGCGTCAACTACGCGGCTGACGCGTTGCGCGCGTTCGACCAATTCACCGCCCAGGCCTAATCTGGTCGCGACAGCCGAAACCAAGTCAAAGCCTTGCCCGACGGCCTCATTGCGCCAACTATCCTTTCGACAAGCAAGGATCGGCCCGTGCGCTGGCTATCAATTTTCTTTGCGCCGGAGCTCCGCGCCTGGCGCGGTGAGATGACGCTCTGGAAAGTCTATTGGGGGTACGGAGTTCTCACCAGCCTCGTGCTCGCCTTGTTTCTGCTGAGCGCATTGAGCGCCGGGAAGCTCTGGATGGAGCAGTCGCTGCTTGTCGGGTTCGGTTTGTACACGGCATGGATTCTGACGGCGGTTTGGCGTTGCGCCGAGCGCGCCCAACCGCACTGGCGGTTGTTTGCCCGCCTCTCGACCGTCGTTTGGGCCGGCAACGCTCTTATGGTGCTGGGCTTTCTGGAACTCGATCTGCTTGCGCGTCTGCTGCGTCCTTAGGCCCGTTCAACGCTGCGGAGGCTGCGCCGTAGCGCGGCGGCGAACCCAGCGGCGGTCAGCGCCCACGCGCCTAGCGCGACCCATACCATCGCGCCGGATATGAGACGCAGCGGCGCGAAGTCGGCGGCGAGCGAAAGACGGAGACTGGCCAAGGCGTACATGCCGAGCGGGAAGACAAGACTCCAAAGCATGGGCGTATAGGCGATGGGCGTGCGGCGCACCCCATGCTTCCAAAAGCCAAACAGCATAAGGAGTGGAATCCACCAAGTCGCCCAAGCCCACATGATGAGCGTCACCCCGTCTATGAAGGGACGCATCGATTCAAGAAATGCGATTCCTGTGTCAGTCAGAATGAGCACTGACCCGGCATTAGTGCTGATCGCCGCGGCGCCCATCACCACCCAAATGAGCGGGCTCACGTCATCGGGTTCGAGGTCGAAGAAGAAAATGCGATAGGCGAACAAGGTGACGAATATGCCGTAGAGGGCAAGACCGACGCCCCACAACATGTGGACCAACACCAGCACGCTCTGCTGGTAGGCGCCGAGATTGGGGGCGATGGCCGCGCCCAGGATAACCAGTGACTCGGCGCCGACGATCGCGATCAGCCACCCGCCGTGGACCACATTCGCCCCATGCGCCGTATTCAGAAAGGTGAGAACGCCAAACGAGAAATAGATGAGCCCCAGCCAGAGAATGAGGGCAAACGTCCACATCGCGGTCGCTACATCGCTCCAGCCGCGGAGGTTCACGCCAACACCCAACACGTCCGTGGCTGCAACCGTCGTGAAGAAGGCGAAGACGAGCTTGGGACTTGTCATGTCCGCCCAAAGTGCTCTGCGCGCGATCAGAATGCGCAACCCCGTCAAAATCCAGAGCAAGCAATAAGCGCCGACATTGAGAGCGAAAAGAAACTCGGAGAGAAGACGCTGTTGATCAAGGAAGAGCGCATTCGAAATGATCCCGGTCGCCATGACGAAAGCGAAATAGCCAGGATAAAGACCAGCAATGGCGTCACGCGCCTTGCCCCGCAGGATCTGCGATCGCTGCGGTGCAGGCATACGTGTTCTCCGACGCGGGCCTCTCAGAGGCTGACCGAGCTTTTTATGGTGAAGTAGATGCTCACCGGCGCCAGCTGCTCAATGAAGGAGATCAAGGATCGGCTTGATAACAAACAAGGCCACTCCCCCTCCGGCGTCGCGCGATCGCCCGGCGATCAGCGCCCCCCATGTTTTTTGGCGGCGCGTGAATAGATCGCCATCCGAGCAAGCTCGCCAAACTTAGATCAAGCTGTCTTGCAGGCTGAAAAGACGCCACAGCATGGTGGATCGATGTCTGCAGCGGCCACGCCGCGACACCACGCAAACGATGGCTTCGTTCTCCCTGACGCCCCACACGTCTTCCTGACCTCATCGCACAGGGATCACGGCGACGCCCAGCGCCGCGGCCGCCTTTGCTGCGACATTCAAGCCGATCTTGCGCGGCGCCGGGCGGCAAGACGCGCGCCAAGCGCTACAAGGTCGTCTGCCAAGAGACGCCGGCGCGCCAAGGGAATCAGCACGCCATTCTCCAGCATCATGAGACGCCGCAGGCTCCGCGCGCATGCGTGCAAGGCTTCCGATGCGCCTGCGATCTGCGGCAACGGTTTCGACTCGGTGAAGGCGGTCAGGAGGGCGATGCGGGCGCGCGCAAGGCAATCCATGCGTTCAGCGTGCTCACGCATCATGCGGTCGAGCGTCTCGGCGACTTGGTCCTCGGGGCGGCAGCGCTTTCGCAGCAGCGGAAATAGCCCCTCTTCCTCGTCGGAGACATGCATGGTGAGGTCGCCGCGGATGGTCTCGGCAAGCCTGCTGACCGCGCCGGAATCAAACGTCGCCGCATCCGCAAGGCGGTCGAGTTCGTTGCACATCTCCCGGTACTTAAAGTGCTCATAGGCCAAGTACTCGAGCGGATCATCTGGGGCCGGCGCCGCCGGCGCCACGCGCCAGTTCCGATTGTCCATATCTGGCTCCGCTTAAGAGTCCGGGCGTTGATGCCTCAACCATAGCGTTCGGCATGACTTCACGACTTGATTTGCATCAAGCGGATGGCTGTCGTTCTCCCAACCCTGAATGTTGACGCCAAATTTCGGACTGAGCGTGGGCCCTTCGAACTCGGTGGGGGCCGCGTCTTGGGTTTGCGCGTCATCCATCCTGATCCTCCGGCCCCTCCGCGCCTTCCTGTTGCGAAAGCGCATAGAAGCGGTTGAGGATTTCCATCCCCTCATCCTTCGTCAGCGGGACGCCAAAGGACTTGGGATCGGCAGGCACGGATTTGACCGCCTCAATGAAGCGGCGCAAATCCTCCTTGATCGCATCGGGCAAGACCAATTCACCGGTCGTGGGCAACAGCTGGACGAGACGGAAAACATCGTTGCGATGTTTCTTGATGTCGTCGCTGTCGACTTGCTCGCCCTTGGCCTTCCTGTCTGAAAGATCGAGGAACGCGCGCGCCTTGAACGGGATCAAGATATCAGGTCCGAGGATCGAAACGCCCTCGATGAGCTGACGTCCGCTCTCGATGAGCGGGTAGTAATTTGCATCAAGCAATAGCGCCGAGAGAGAAAGGATTGCGTCCTCGACAGTGAGGCGCAAGTAACGATCGCCTTCCGGCAGATCGACGGCCGCACTCGTGCGCGCGAACAATTCGATCATGTGCGGGAAAGCAGCGTCGGTAGGCTTCTCGAAACGATAGAACTTGCGCTCTTCGTCATAGACGGCGCGCTCTTGGTAGCCCGCCGCATCCAAAAAATCAGCGAACGTCTGTGCGAAGGCCGCATCGACGACCTCGACGCAAAGTACGATGTCGAGATCCTTGGTGGCGCGGTAGTCGAGCCCGGCCTTAGTGAAGAGCAGATCACAGGCAGCGCCGCCGATCAGCACGTATTTGTCGGCGTGGGCTTCGAAGTAGCGCCGGAATGCGTCAATCCCGACTACCATGCGGCCTCCTCCACGAGACGGCGCGCAGCCTGCGCCAGGCGTTCGTCGTCGTCGTTCCAATACGCGGCATGAAGCGAGAGCCTATCGACAATCTCGCCGTCAGCGAGGCTGGCGGGGTCATAACGCCAGGTCTCGATCAGGGCTTCCGCCTCGTCGATGTCGTTGGTTTCGGCGACGCCATTGTTAGCAAAGAAGTGGGTCCAGTTGTTGGCTGCGATGGCATAGGTCGGCAGGCGCGGCGGATTGAGATCTGTGAGAGCCGCCAACGCGCTTTCACCGGCAAGCATCAGAGGCGGGGGCTCGCGCTTGAAGATGACGCCATGACGGCCGCGCACCGGCGAACGCAACAAAGTACGGCTGAGTTCGATGAGCGCGCCTGGCGCGGCCGTGTAGTGGATGGTCTTTTCCCGCCCGCGCTTCTCGATGCGTGCAAGATTTCGCCCCGCGAGCTCGTCAAAGGCGCGTCCAACCGACATCGCGGAATAGCGCATCTCGCGCGCGAGCGCTGTCGGTGTTGCGCCCTGATCCCGCGCGGTGAGAATGTGATGAAATAATACGGCCTGAGCGACCGGAGAGAGATGGTCCCCGCGCGCGCGTTCGGGCGCTCGAAAGTGCTCACGCAAATCCATGGCGAGTTGGGGCACGTATAGCTGATTGCCCGGCACGGCGAAGGCGACGCCAAGACCAATGAGGCGCGCCCGCTGCGTTGCGTTGAGGTAGCGGCTTGCGAAGATGACGACGCGATCGTCGGCCGCTGCTTCAATCGTTGCGACATGTTTGGCGATGTCTGCGGGCGTCAGCGGGGCTGTCTCCCGGGCCAGCATGAAGAGACAGTTGCGTCGGGCGATGCGGGCGCCGAAATAGCCATAACGGCGGCTGAGGAAGACCGGCAGCGCGCCGGCCCCATCCCAGGGCGTCAGCGTGACCGGAGCGTGCAGGAGCGCAACAAGATAGGCCTCAAGCCGCTTGGCGAAGGCCCCGTCATCTCCGGCTGCATGACCATGATCCAACATCGATTTGAATACTCACACACGGCAAGTTACTATTCAATTGAGATGTTATAATACTGTTTTTATTAACATAATGGGGGACAAATGAGCCGGCTGGCCATCTGAGGCAAGCTCGCCGCGATTTACCAGCTAGAGGCCTCAGAACGGCATATGGCGGTCACTCCCCTTCTCCTGATGCGAGCGCATGGACGCAAATGAGATCAGCAAGGCCTGCACGGCGTTGCGCGCCGAAGAGCCGCTACCCAAAACAGCTTGCAGCTCGTTCTGGTGAAGGTGCTGACCGATGCGGGGGCCGAAGCCGCCGCCGAGAGCGCCCAGGGCGCGCTTGCTCATTGTGAAACGGAGGCGGTGGAATACTTGTTGAATGGCGGATTGGAGCTCACCGC
>CAYUOC010000018.1:25014-36308 GCA_964446305.1 uncultured Terricaulis sp.
CGCTCGATCTTGCCGTCATCAACAATCGCACCGAGGCGGTGCGGATGACGCTCGCCGCCGGCGCAAATCCTGACCGGCGCTGTTCGCATCACAGCCATGGCGAGCCTCTCCATCAGGCCGCGCTCCACGATAATGTTGAGTTGCTTTCGATGCTGCTCGCGCACCGCGCGCGTCCTGATGCGGTTGACGCCTTGTGGGACGGAACACCGCTTGGCTGGGCAATGCGTGGCGGTCATGACCCGGCCATCGCGCTTTTGCGCGGGCGCTTGCCCTAGGCGCTCGCAAGGTTCCGAGCGCAAAAACATCGAGCGCGCCTCGAAAAGCGAGTTGCGTCCCTTCAAGGGCTGGGCTTGTGATCGAGCATGGACATCGACGACGCCGCGGGCCTGATAGAGACCAATCCCGACTATCGATTGTTGCGCCGCGTTCCAGGGCCCGGCCAGTGGCCGCTCGCCATTGCAAGCGGCGAAACCCGCCGCGGCGTGTTCGTCGACACCGAGACGACGGGTCTCGACCCCGACACCGATGAAGTGATCGAATTAGCGCTACTGCCATTCGAATACGAACGCGACACGGGCGCGGTCGTGCGCGTCGATGTGGACGCTGCGCTCAATGCCTTCCGCCAACCTTCCCTGCCGATCCCGCCTGAGAGCAGCAAGATCCACGGCATCAATGATGAGATGGTCAAAGGCCAAATCATCGATCCCGAACGCATCAAGGCCATCATCGAGCCCGCGCATATCGTCATCGCCCACAACGCCGCCTTTGACCGGCCGATGGTGGAAAAGCACTGGCCCATCTTCGAAGAGAAGCATTGGGCCTGTTCGTTCGCCGAGATCGACTGGAAGAGCGAAGGCGTGGGATCAGCCAAGCTCGACTATCTCTTATGGGCGCGCGGCTGGTTTCATGATGGGCACCGCGCCCTCTCCGATGCCGAAGCGGCACTCTTCCTCTTGAGCTTACCCTTGCCCGCCTCCGGAAGGCTCGGTCTAAGCGCGCTGCTCGAATGCGCGCGCCGCCAACTCTGGGTCGTGCGCGCCGAGGACACCGCGTTTGAGCAACGTGCATCGCTCAGGGCACGTGGCTATCGCTGGGACGATGGCGAAGGCAAACGCGTCAAGGCCTGGTGGCTCATGACCGATGATCCTCAGGGTGAGGTAGATTGGCTGAGGTCAGAGATCTACCGCGATGAAAAAAGAGAGGTCGCGGTGGTGAACGTTCCAGCGACCAGGAGATATTCGGGAAGACTTTGGGCGGGGTGAGATGGGGCGTCGCCCGCTGAGCGGGCCGCGCTCTCGTGCTGCGCACGGAGCCGCGCCTTGCACGGGAGTGGCGCGTCTCCGCCCTTCGGGCTTCGATCGCTGACGCGGGAGAGGTGCGCTTCGCCAGGACGGTTAGAATCTTGTTCAACCGCCAGTTGGTGTCAGGTAAAGATGGGCGTGAGGCTCCCACATGCTTATTTCGCGACTGCAGATACTGAACTTCCGAAACTTCCAGAAACTAGACGTGTCTCTTTCTCGGCACATGATTCTGGTCGGCGAAAACCGCATCGGCAAAACCAACCTGATTCACGCCCTACGGCTGGTTCTGGACCCATCCCTTCCGGATTCAGCGCGTGCGCTGAAAGCCGCCGACATCTGGGATGGAGCTTCGTTTGAAGACGCCCCCTCAGTGGAAGTGCACGTCGACTTTCGAGAGTTCGAAAGCGACCCCGCGCTCCTGGCGCTATTGACCGATTTTCGCATTGCAAGCGATCACACGACCGTTCGCCTCAGTTATGCTTGGCGGAAAAAAGTAGCCGTTGTGGACGCGCCTAAGTCGGAAGCGGACTACGAGTTTCTCATCTATGGCGGTGGCGACGAAACGCGATCGGTGCGGCCAGACGTTAGGCGCCGAATTTGCACCGAATATCTGCACGCGCTTCGGGATGCCGAAAGCGAACTTGGTAACTGGCGCACGTCCCCGCTTCGTCCCCTCCTGGCGGACGCGATTGCAAACGTTCCGACCGTAGAGCTCAACGCCATCAGCTCGGAAGTAACCGAGGCAACAGAAAAACTTGGGGCGCTGGCGCCGATACAAGACTTGGAAATGCGCGTCCGCACAGGCATCAGTCATCTCACCGGAGCGGCGCAGGATGTGCACGCCAAGCTTGGATTTGCACCAACTGACCCCGGCCGATTGTTTCGTTCGATCGGACTTTACATAGACGACGGCAAGCGCTCGATCGCCGATGCGAGCGTGGGATCGGCTAATCTCAGTTTATTGGCGATCAAGCTGGCAGAATTTGAATGGTGGCGCGAACGCAATGAGCGCAACTTCACTGTGCTTTGCGTTGAAGAACCTGAAGCACACCTTCATCCCCACCTGCAACGCAACATCTTCCAGCGACTTTTTGGTGATGTGCAGGACGAACCGATCAGCCTCTACCTCACGACGCACGCTCCCATCGTGGCGAGCGTCGCGCCATTGCGAGCCGTCGTTCTGCTGAAAGCCGGTGATAACGGCGCCACGTGCGGCTACTCCCTTGCCGCGCTCGATTTGACCGACGACGAACTGGAGGATTTGAACCGTTATCTCACGGCGACAAGAGCGGAGATCCTTTTCAGCCGCGGGGTCATCTTCGTAGAGGGAGACGCGGAGGCCACGCTGGTGCCCGCGCTCGCGTCTGCCGCCGGCATAGACCTCGATGCGCTCGGTATCTCCATTTGCAGTGTCGGCGGCGTACACTTTGCGCCCTACGTTAAACTGGCGCTCGCTTTGTCGCTCCCCTACAGCGTCATCACTGATTGGGATCCGCTTGACGGTAGCAAGGCTCCGCTCGGGCAAGTGCGTGCCCTGGATTTGGCTGACCTCCGCCGGATCGCAACGTCTGAGCCGAAGCGCACCATCGCAGAGCGCGCCGCTCTCGCGAAAGATTCCAATGCGCTGCGCGTCGCGATGGCCGCCGAGGGCGTCTTTCTGAACAGCAGCACCCTTGAAATCGAACTCACTGCGGTCGCGCCCCTGTGTGCCTCAATTCTTGAAACGCTTTCCCAGGCACAGCTTGGCCCCAAGCGCGCTGCTCGAATTGAAGCTTGGCGTAAGGATGTTTCTACCATCGACAGCGAGCAGCTGATGTCGATAATTTCCGACATCGGCAAAGGCCGCTTTGCCTCAAAGTTGGCAAAAGGCGTCGCCGGCAAGGGATGCCCAGACTACATCCTCAAGGCGCTTCAAAATGTAGCCTCGCCCAATGCTTAACCGAGCAATTGTCGATAGCGCTCTGGCTCAGCTCGCCGCCAATCCGGAACAGCATGTGGCGGCGTTGGAAACGACGCACTCCGTCGTCCTTGCCGGCCCCGGGAGCGGCAAGACTAAGACGCTAACCACCGCCATGGCGCGTGCCCTTCTCGAAGACGTAAGCGAACCACGCGGGATCGCCTGCATAACCTACAACAACGAGTGCGCGATTGAACTCGAAGGTCGTCTTGCGAAGCTCGGCATCGAGCCGACAGAGCGCGTGTTCATCGGCACCGTTCATAGCTTCGCACTTGCGCACATTATAAGCCCTTACGCGCGCTGTGTTGATGTGGGGCTGCCAGGCGAGTTTCGAGTAGCCACTGAGAGCGAACGACGCCGCGCAATCCAAGAATCGCACGCCGAAGCAATTGACCTCGATGAAGACGTGATGCGGCGGTGGCGGTTTGCGGAAGAGAAGCGTCGAGCCCAAGTGGACCGGCGCGAAGCGATCTGGAGCACACGCAATCCTGATTTGAAAGAATGGATTGAAACTTATGAAGCCAAGTTGAGGTCCCGCGGCTTGATCGACTTCGACGATATGCCCCTCCTCGCCGTTAGAATGCTTCTGGAGAACCCCTGGATTTGCACTGCATTGAACGCGCGTTTTCCGATATTGTTCGTCGACGAGTATCAGGACCTCGGTCACGCGCTCGATCTTCTGGTCCAGCTTTTGTGCTTCGGTGCGGGTAGTCGCCTTTTCGCGGTCGGCGACGCCGATCAGTCGATCTATGGTTTCATGGGTGCCAATCCGCGGCTCCTCATACGGCTAACCGAACGCGATGATGTTCATACGCACCGGCTGCGGTTCAACTATCGGTGCGGAACGGAAATTATCAAGGCGTCGCAAGCAGCTCTAGGTGAGGAGAGGGACTACCGGGCTGCGAATGAAAATGCGAAGGGCGAGATTTTCTTTCACCCCGTAGACGGCGATCTCTCCGATCAAGCTAACTTCATCGCCCAGACCATCGTACCAGGCGCCATCAATGCGGGCGTAGCGCTTGAGGAAATAGCCATCTTGTACCGAACCGCACAGGAAGGCACGGCTGTCGCGGAAGCACTTGCAGCCGCTGGCTATCCCCTCGTCCGAGCCGATAACCAGGCGCTGGTACGGAGAAATTCGCGGCTCGCTCGCTTCTTGGAAGCCTGCGCCCGCTGGGTCGTTGGCGGGTGGCGCGACAACGACCCGCCCTTCCGCCGTTTAGCAATGGACGCCGCCACTTTGGTCTATGGCGTGCATCGCAGCTCCCAGGAGGTCCAAACCATTCAGACCGAGCTGATCAAGTTCCTGAGCAGCTCGATCGAGCGCGATCTCACAACGCACGCATGGTTGGCAGAATTTCGGCAAGACATTGCTTCGCACTGGCGGAAACGCGCTCGCGCCTCCGTCGAAGACTGGGACGTTCTCGACACAATGATCGAACGCACCGAGCCTGTGACGGGGAACGATCTATCACTCGCATTCTTCGGCGGCCGGATTGAAGGCAGTGGACGCATCAATCTGAGCACACTTCATAGTTCGAAAGGCCGCGAGTTCGACGTTGTCGCGATTATTGGGGTTGATCGAAATTCCTACCCACACGCTCGAGACCAAGGTGACGCCATTCGCGCGCGACGTCGCGAATTCTATGTTGGTGTAACGCGCGCACGGAAGGCCCTTCACTTGGTGTTCCCAAAGGGTTTCCACTCAGCCTGGGTCAAAGAGCTCTATGACCGCGTGCATTCCTCACATTGAAGTAATGGCGAGCTACCTCCTGAGAGAGGGAATCGAGCTGCTGCACTTGTCGAACTGATCCGACCGGTTTGCCGGACGTGGTCCGATCTCAAAAAGCGGACTGCACAATCTTCCGACCGGAGTCTGGACAACCTCTCGGCAGGAAGGCGGCTCGGTCTAAGAGACTTTTGAGACCGAGAGTCGAAGGCCAACGGACTCGATTACCTTTACGACGGTCGCGAACTCAGGATTTCCTTCGGCACGCAGAGATCTATAGAGGCTTTCCCTCGCGAGACCGGCATCCTTTGCCACATGGCTCATTCCTTGGGAGCGCGCGATATCGCCGAGCGTGCTGATCACTGCAGCGGTATTTCCGGACGCGAGCGCTTCATTGATCACGTTCGCGAATGTCTCGTCGATGGCCACGTCGACTCTTGGCGGCATAGTCTCTGCCTTCTCTGCGTCGAATAAGGTCGCTTGTTTTTTCTTGGGTGCGGGACCCCACTCATCCACGGTCGCCCGCTCTTTCAATCCGCTCTGAAGTTCCTCGCCGCAGGTTAGAAGAAAGCGATCCCAGTCGCCGTCGGTCTTGAAATTGAGCGTGGCGTCATGCGCTGCATCGATCAGAACCGCCTTCTTGCCAGCACGCAGCAGCCTCAACACGTTCAACAATGTGCCAGGACTCTTTCCGTCCCAAAACATGAGGCCAAAATCCGCCTCGGCCGCCATCTCTCTGTCCTTGGCGGCGTAAAATTGAAAACCCTTTGCCGCCTTCGGCGGGGCAATCGCTCGGGTCGGCCACGACCCCACATTGTTGCGAAGCGCAGAGCCGGAATAGAACACCGTCACCTTGTCGTACTTGGCATCCCACAGATATTTCTGCGCGGCTTTATCGGCGCCGTTAGCGTCGCCGACCACCACCTTGAATCCGCTTCGAACGACATTATCGAGGCGCTCGCGGGCGCGCGCTGGCAAGCGGGTCATGTGACGCGATCCGCCAACGAATACGGTGCTCATCGGTTGCTCCGTGTGCGAGTTATCGTCAGGGCACGGACAACCTCAGCCTTACCCTTTTTCATCAGCATGTTCGTAATGGTGTTCATGGTCGCGCCCGAACGGTAGAGGTCGTCAAACAGCAGGACCTTCCTACCTGCGGTGATCTTTGAATTGACCGTGTAAAGACCCTTCACAAGAGCTCTGCGTTCCTCAGGGTTCGAAACGCTCTTCAGTTCTTGCGGCGAGCGCGTCGTCTCGATGCAATCGGCCATCTCAACGTCGAGTTCCTTTGCGATCCGCTTCGCGAGGAGCAAAACGGGCTGAACCACGCGCGCCTTCGAGGGCGGAACCGGCACAATAAGGTCGAAGCGCGACCGACGGGTGTCGAGATAGCCCGCAGCAGCCTCGACAATGCCGGCGGCTGCGGCCTTGTCCCCGCTATATTTGAGCCGATAGAGGAGTTCGCCGATTTCAGATCGGATGGTCTCATACTGATCATGACCGAACTCATTCGGTCCCAGGTACGTGCTGCTGATCGTGTGAACATCGAGCGCGACACCCGACGCCCAATCTCCTTCGATCTTCTTTGGGTTTATGCTCACCAAGACGAGTCGTCCTTCGTCGCGATTGTAACCCAGAGGCTACAGTTTATCCATACCAGTCGCACAGGCTCGCCCTCACTTTCTCGACAATGTAAAACCCATACTGTTCATATCTCTTTACATAGTCGGGATGAGTCTGTAGAACATCGGCAGAACAGGAGTCGGCGATGCGCGATGGCATCTACAGGTCGCTCCCGATGTCTCGCCGCTGGAAGAGTCTCTTCAAGATGTGCGAACGGGAGGCGGAGCGAGATCGATACGCGCCGGAAGCGGCGCAGCGCGCGATTGAAACCGATTTCCGGCAAGGGATCGGAACGGGGTTTCTGCGTCGCCTGGAGGCGGCGGTGGAAGCCGCGCTGCAGCAACTACCGGGTGTCCGCGTGCTCCCTGCCCAGGCGGAGTTGGGTGGCGCCAACACGGCCATCGAACGACAGCTCCTCGCGAATGCCGCCGGGATGCTCGTCACGTCGGACGGCGTGAATGCGCGCGGCATAATGCAAGAAGCGTTGGGCCAGACGGTGGATCACCAGCGCAACGCCCAACTCCGCGAAGCCCGCCGCCACGCCTTTGAGAACGGTGTGAATGGCCGCGTCACTGCGGCAGCTTTGGCGGCGGCGGTTGGGCAGATTGATCCTGTCGACACCGCACGGCGTCTACTCGAACGCGCGCCGGCGCATCGTGGGCCGTTGCGGCCGGACGTGGAATTGGATGAGGCGCTTTGATGGATAGCGATCAGACCATCACGCGCCCGAGCGGCCACATCTATGTTTGCGGGCCAACGGATAATGTGCCGGAGGCAGTCACGCCATGTGTGCTCGGCGAACACTTCAAACTTGAGCCCAAAGCGCTCGGCACGTTCCTACGCCTTGAAATTCCCGCACGCGCCGAGGATTTGCTCGTGATTGCGGGCGCCATCGCCTTCGTCGATCGTCGCGTGACCCGTCACCATGCAACGTGCTGGGAGCGCGACCTGCACCTCTCCATTCCGGTGCGCGACTTCGAATTCTGGGGCGCCAGTGATCTGCAGGCAGAACTGTCGGCGCTCTTAGACATGCTCACCGGCGATAGCTGGCGCATCACGTTTCGCAGCGGCCGCGCGCCCCTGCCCATCGACCCGCAAGGCACGCTGTCGCTTACTGGCACGCCGCCGATCGCAATTCCGTATAGCAACGGCCTCGATTCATTCGCGGTGGCTCGATTGCACGTCAAGCCCGGCCAACACGTCATTCGCGTCTCAACCGGACGCATCGGCGATACTGAGAAGAAGACCGATGATCCCCAGACGCCGACCACGCGCTGGGTCTCTATGCCTATTTCCCTTCCGAACGGGGGTTGGTCCCTGCGTGAACAAAGCTACCGCTCGCGCGGTTTTCTGTTCGGCGCGGTCGCCGCGACCGCCGCCGGTCTCATGCAGGGCACGGAAATCGTCGTGCCGGAAAGCGGTCAGGGTACGTTTGGCCCGACGCTCACGGTGATCGGCCACGAGCACCCCGATGTCCGCATGAGTCCGGTTTTCACCAGCGCGCTCGGACGTTTCATCAGTCGCGTGTTCGAGAGCCCCATCAAGTTCGTGCATCCGCGCATCTGGAGCACGAAGGGCCAAACGCTCCATGCGTTGCGCGAGGCAGGCCTCAGTGATGGCTGGGAGAAGACCGTTTCCTGCAGCCGGGGTTCACGCCAGAGCGTTGGCGAGACGAAAGCGCGCCATTGCGGCCTTTGCGCCAATTGCGTGCTGCGACGGCAATCACTTTTGGCATCCGGATTGTCCGGCGAGATCTACATCTGGCCGGACCTCGCTTCCGCGCCGCCTTGGACCCTCGACAACGGACTGGCGCCAGGCAAGAGCGAAGTGCAACAGGCCATCAGCGCTACTTTGGCAATGCGCGACTTCGCGGTGCTCGATCCGAACGCGGCGCTCGTGGCGCGGGAAACGAAAGCAATGGCCGCCGCCCTTGGCGAAGCGGAGGACGTGGCGATCGGCGGCGTGAACAACGTCCTGCGCGCGCACCGCGAGGAATGGCAATCGCTCGTCGACGCCTTCCCGCCGGCTTCGCTATTTCGAGAGCTTGGAGCCCTGTCATGACCGAGGGCCTGAGCAGCATCGACCCCAAAGACCTTGGCGAGCGATTGCGTGTTGCGCGCACGCGCGCCGACATCACGCAGGAGCGAGCCGCGCAAATCATTGGGGTGTCTCGTCCCACGCTGGTTGCCATCGAGAAAGGCCAACGTCGTCCGCAACCGGAAGAGTTCGTAGCGCTTGCGGACGCTTACAATACGGGCGCGGCCGAGTTGCTTCGACGTACTGCGGTCCATGTGGATCTGGTCCCCCGCTTCCGAGCATCTCTGCGTGGTAAGGACGGGCCAAGGCTCCAAGCCGCAGTTCGCTTGAACGACCTCGCGGCGGCCGAGGTCGAGCTCGAAAATCTCGTCAGCCCCTTGCCGCGGCCGCCCATTCCTCCTGAGCGCCGCCTCGCAACCGGTGATGTTCGCGAACAGGCCGAAGAGACGGCGATGGAATTGCGCATGCGTCATGGGTTGGGGCATGCGCCGATCCAGGACATCGTGTCGTTACTCGAACAGGAATTCGGCGTTCGCGTCTTCCTCGACAAACTCGATCCCGGTGTCTCCGGACTCTATGCCTACGATCCCGAAATCGGTCCCTGCATCCTCCTGAATTCGGATCACTCCGTATCGCGCCGCGCCATGACGGGCGCCCATGAATTGGGGCATTTCATCGGCACGCGAGACCAGCCGGATATTGTCTATGAAGGTGAACCGGAAGACCCGCGCGAAGAGGTGTACGCGAACGCATTTGCTTCCGCCTTCCTGATGCCGGCGCAGCCTGTTCGGCGCATGTTTCAGGAATACAAAGATGTCGGCGGGAAGTTCACGCCCAGACACTTAATCCTGATGGCGCATCGCTGGAACGTCTCCGAAGAGGCGATGTGCATGCGTCTTGAAGGGATGAAGCTGCTCAAGCGAGGGACTTGGCACAGCCTCAAAGACCGCAAGTTTGGCGGCGAACTCGTTCGTGAAGTGATTGGCGAACAGAAGACGAATGAGCTTGTCCCTCCTCGACTTTGGCTGCTCGCCGCCGAGGCGTTTGCAAAGGAGTTGCTAACTGAAGGTCAGCTCGCGCGCCTCTTGCGCGTGGATCGGGTTCGGCTTCGCGAGATCGCTGACAGCTATGGCGTGGAGGGAGACAATGGCCTCGACGCCCTCGACGCTGACTGAGCTTCACGCGGAACTCGCCATAGACGCCAGCGTGCTAATCAATGTCCTTGGCACCGGCGAAGCGATCGCCATGATCGAAGCGCTCTCGCGTCCCCTAATTATTGCGACCGCGGCTTATCGCGAAGTACGGCGCGACCCCTTCACGGGCGGCGATGCGTCAACGGCAATTGGTGACCTTGAACAGCGCGGTTTGCTCCTGCGACTAGACCTTGATACGGCGGGGACGCAGCACATGGTCTCGCTGATCAGCTCGCCCGGCACCGACGCGCTGGATGACGGCGAAGCCGCAACGATCGCGCTTGGCGCCCGGCGCGGGTGTTGCGTCGTAATAGATGAGACGCGCGGTCGACGGATCGCAAGCGGCGTTCCTATATCGGCAGGAGTCCTGGGCACGATAGATCTAGTATCCTGCGCGAGTGTGCGGCAGGCGCTCGGCGAAACGCGATTCCAAAATGCTATCCTGAGCGCCGCCAAATGCGCGCGCATGCGGTTCCCGACGGAAAGCGGCGCCTGGGTCGAGGAACTGCTTGGCGAGACTGTTGCCAGGGAGCTACCGGGCATGCGCGCTTATTATCGCATCAAGGAGCCATAATATTGCTCTGAACAATCGAACGCGTCAGGGATCGAAGCCCGAAGGGTCGAGACGCGAACGCGGCTCGATCGCAAAGCGACGAGAGCCCGGCCCGCGAAGCGGGAGACGCCCTGCATCACTTCCTGCTGCGCGCCGGCCGTTCCAACAATTTGCTGGGTTCGACACCAATCACTTTGGCTAGCTTCTCGATCATATCGATGCTGGCGCTGTAAACGCTGCGCTCCAGCGCACTGACATAGGTGCGATCAATATCGGCGTCCGCAGCAAGCGACTCTTGCGAGAGGCCCGCTTCGATCCGATAGCGCCGCAAATTCCGCGCGAAGACATCGCGAAGTGACATGCCTCCAGGCGACAGCCTTGAGGTGCATTTCACCACGGAGTATACTCGACAATCGTCTAACCCAGTCGGGCTAGAAGGCTTTGAACGGAAACAGGATCATTCGCGATGCCATCACCAACGCGGGCTGCCAGTGCACGGCAGTTGTCGCGGAGCGTACTGACGTCTGGGACTTCGCGGTGAACGCGCCGGCGCGCGACACAGCCGTCGTGCGTTACGTCAAGAAAGTCCAAGCGGAAGACTATTTCCAACTCAAAACAATGCTCGCCCAAGGCGACTTCACCCGCGCCTATCTCGTTCACACCGGAGACGAAACAGACCTCACAGGCGACATCCCAACTTACCCCCTCTCCCGCATCGATGAGCTTGCCGCTCTCCTGGCCAAGGAGAGCGCCCCATGAGCTCCACCCTCGACTGGGCCAACCTCTTTGAAGAGGAAGCTCCTCGCTTGATGCGCTTCCTCCGCCGTTTCGGCCCCCGCATCTCTGCTGAAGACATCTCCCAGGACGCCTTCGCCAAGCTCTGTGCTGCAAAGACCGGAGA
>CAYUOC010000019.1:0-23663 GCA_964446305.1 uncultured Terricaulis sp.
GAAGACCGCGAACTCGGGCTACCTCACGCGCCGTCTCGTCGACGTCGCGCAGGACTGCATCATCACTGAAGAAGATTGCGGCACGCAGGATGGCATCCAGATGACTCCGGTCATCGACGGCGCCGATATCGTCGTCTCGCTCGGCACCCGCATCCTCGGCCGTACGGCTGCGCTTCCGATCAACGATCCGGGCACGGGCAAGCCGCTCGTTCCGGCCGGCGCGTTCCTCGACGAAGACACCGTGGCGATGATCGAGAAGGCGGGCGTGCAAGCCGTGAAGGTTCGCTCCGTGCTGACCTGCGAAACGCGCACCGGCGTCTGCGGCGCCTGCTATGGCCGCGACCTCGCGCGCAACACGCAGGTGAACATCGGCGAAGCTGTCGGCGTCATCGCGGCGCAATCGATCGGCGAGCCGGGCACGCAGCTCACGATGCGTACGTTCCACATCGGCGGCGCGGCTCAGTTGGCGGAATCGTCAGTGATGGAATCGGCGCACGATGGTTCGATCCGGCTTGTGGACCGCAACACGGTGAAGAACGCCCAAGGCGATCTCATCGTGATGAGCCGCAACATGAAGATCTCGGTCGTCGACGAAGACGGCAAGGAGCGTCAGAGCTTCAAGCCGCCGTTCGGCGCGCGTCTGAAGGTCGATGAAAAGTCGAAGATCAAGCGCGGCGATCGCATCGCCGAGTGGGATCCCTACGCGACGCCGATCCTCACCGAAGTGGCCGGCAAGGTCCGCTTCGAGGATCTGACGGAAGGCGTGGCTGTCCGTGACGAGTTCGACGAAGCCACCGGCATCTCGTCGAAGGTCGTCATCGATTGGCGCTCGACCACGAAGGGTTCGGATCTGAAGCCGAGCATCTCGGTGCTCAACGCCAAGGGCGTCGCGACCAAGACGTACTCGCTCCCTGTCGGCGCCATTCTCTCGGTGGCCGATGGTGACGAAGTCACGCCTGGCCAAGACCTCGCGCGTATGCCGACGGGCGGCGCCAAAACGCGTGACATCACGGGTGGTCTGCCGCGGGTCGCGGAACTGTTCGAAGCCCGCCGTCCGAAGGATCACGCGATCATCTCCGAAGGCGATGGCCGGGTGGAGTTCGGCAAGGACTACAAGAACAAGCGCCGCCTGCGCGTTGTGCCGGAAGACGAAAGCCTCGAGCCGATCGAGTACATGATCCCGAAGGGCAAGCACATTCCGGTGCAAGAAGGCGACTTCGTGAAGAAGGGCGACTACCTGCTCGACGGCAACCCCGCGCCGCAGGACATCCTCTCGATCATGGGTGTCGAAGCGCTGGCGAATTACCTCGTTGAGGAAATTCAGAAGGTGTACCGCCTGCAGGGCGTGCCGATTAACGACAAGCACATCGAGGTGATCGTTCGCCAGATGCTGCAGAAGGTCGAAATCATGGAAGCGGGTGACACCGAATTCCTGAAGGGCGAAGCCGTCGAAGCGCTCGATCTCGAAGACGAGAACAAGCGCGTCAAAGAACTTGGTCTGCAGCCGGCGACGGCTCAGCCCATGCTGCTCGGCATCACCAAGGCCTCGCTGCAAACGCGCTCGTTCATCTCGGCGGCGTCGTTCCAAGAGACCACGCGCGTGCTCACCGAAGCTGCCTCCTACGGCAAGTCGGACACGCTCGAAGGCCTCAAGGAAAACGTCATCGTCGGCCGTCTCATCCCGGCCGGCACCGGTGGTCAGCTGCGTCGCTATCAAAAGCTCGCAGCGGAGCGCGATGCACAACTGGCGATCGAGCGCGGCGAAGACGCCCGTCTCGCGCAGCCGCAAACCGAAGCGGCCGAATAGAACTCAGGGAAGAAACGTCCATAAACAAAACGGCCCGGGAGCAATCCCGGGCCGTTTCAATTCGTGGCTCAGAACTGGGGCACAGGCGGTCCGCCGGGCTGTTGCTGGTCCTGCGGCGGCCGCTGCGGGCCAGAGCCAAATTGGTAGGTCAGTCCGAAGCGGATGCGCGCGCCGGGGCTGACAAACTCGGTGCGTTCAAAATAGTCATCGGTCGTGATCTCTGAAACGTTGTTCTGTGAGCTGAAAATGTCTTGCGCCATCAGGTTGGCATAGAGGCGATCCGTGAGTTTTCGCCGCCAGGTGAAGTTGGCGGTGACGAATTCGTCCAGATCACTCTGGAGCGTGTGACGCGGGCCCTGGAAGCGCAGTTCGAACTGCAGCTGATCGGCGCCTATCGCGTTTTGATCCACGTCGCGATAATCGAGCGAGGCAGAGCCGTCGTATTCGAACTCGCTCCGCCGCGTGGTGATGCCGCCGCTGAGGGCGTCGAATTCCCGCTCCATCAGGTTGATGTTGGCGGAGTAGCGCCAGTTCTCGTTGATTGGCGCGCGCAGAATGGCCTGCACCCCACGTTGCTCGCTTGTGCCTGCATTGACCGTCGTCGTCAGGATGACGCCGTCGGGCGTCACTTCCGTGAACGGTGAGAAGATGTCGTCGCTGATGCGGTTGTAGAAGGTGAGGCTGAAGCTCTTGCCTGAGCTCTGGTAGGTGAAATTGGCTTCGTACGCGTCGGTGAAAGACGGC
Organism: uncultured Terricaulis sp.; assembly: GCA_964446305.1. Classification (GTDB taxonomy): domain Bacteria; phylum Pseudomonadota; class Alphaproteobacteria; order Caulobacterales; family Aquidulcibacteraceae; genus Vitreimonas. Next base: position 2,552 of record CAYUOC010000019.1, read on the forward strand.
TCCAGAAGCGGGTTGCCGGCGACGGCGCGGTTGGTGTCGATGAAGCGGAGGTTCGGATCGAGCTGTTGGAAGCCGGGCCGCTGGATGCGGCTGGTGTAGCTCAGGTCGACGTTGATGTCGTTTCCGAGTCCGCGGCGGATGTGGATGCTCGGGAAGTAGCGGGTGTCGACGTCGTCCGTCTCCAATCCGCCGGAGACCACTTCGCGCCGATAGTTCTCCGCGCGCAGGCCTGGCTGCCAAGTCCAATCGCCGGTCTCGAATTGGAAGGTGCCGTACGCCGCGAGCGTCTGATGGCGGCCTTCCAGCAGCGTGACGAAATCCGGCGGAATAGCTGGCCCAAACACAGTATCGCGCCTGTTTTCGATTTCTTGATCGGAGGTGTCGAACGCCAGACCCACGCTGAGGAAGCGATCCTCGCCGATGGGGCGATCGTATTCGAGGCGCGTGTTGGTGTTGATTTGGTCGGCGGAGTTGCTCGCCAGGACCTCGCTGGCGACACCAATGACGGGCGTGAACGAGAACGTCTGATCGAAATCGACGCCGTGTTGCTGAACCATCGTGTTGAAGCGCAATTGTTCGCGCGGGCGTGTCCCGTCCTGCTGGAAATCGAAGGTCAGCTGATCATTGCGGAATTCGACTTCGTTCAGGTTCGATTGCGCCGAGAAGGGCGCGCCGTTCAGAGCTGTCTCTGTATCGCGCAGAATGTCATTGCCGCCGCGCACATTGTCGAAAGCGAGGCTGAGCCGGCGGCGCTCGTTCGGGCGGTATCCGAGTGTCAGCCGGCTCAGATAGCGCCCGCCGAACTCGACCTCCTGATCGCCTTCTTCCTGCGTGGTGTCGCCGGAGCCGAAGATCTCGCGATCGCGCTGGAAGTCCTGTGTCTGCTCGCCGGTCCAGAAGCCGGCGCCGCCGCTCAGGGACCAGGGCCCGCGCGACCACGTCGCCGAGACCCCGCCATTGGCGCTGTTCAGTGTATCGACGCCAGCCTGGATTGAGCCGTTGAAACCGCCGGTGAAACGCTGGCGCGTGATGATATTGATGATCCCGCCAGACGCTGCAGCCGAATATTGCGCTGACGGGTTGGTGATCACTTCGATACGCTCGACCTCGGCGCCGGTGATGCCGCGCAACACCTGCTCGAGGTTTGTTCCGGGCACCGGCTGGCCGTTGATCTGGATGGTGACGTTATCGGCGCCGAGAAGCGTCACCGCGCCCGATGGCGCGACGCTGACCGAGGGGATCCGGCCGAGCACGTCGAACATGTTGGTGCTTTGCGCCGTCGCGTCGTCGCGGAGCGCATAGGTGCGGCGATCGATACGCACCCGGTCGCCGGGTTCAGCCACGACGACGATGTCGTCGCCGAGGTCTTGCTCTTCCTCGGCTTGGTCAGCGGCGGCAGCAGGCGGGGGCGGCGGCGAGGCTGGCGCCTGTTGGGCGTACGCGACGCTCGCGCTCGCCAATAAGGCGGCCACGCCTGAGTAAATGACCCGATTCATCGATTGCTCCCCGCTGTAACGCGGAGTCTGAGAAATCGAAGCTAAGCGTCAATGAACAAGCGATGGCCGCCGTTTGTCCGACACATGTGGCAGAATGTTTCAGTCGCCGAAAATGTCCATCAGATCGAAACCGCCACGACGCCGACGCTGGCCGCCGCGTTGGTCGTAGCCGCCTTCGCCGCGCTCGCCGTATTCCCCGCGTTCTCCGTACTCGCCGCGCTCGCCGTAACCTTGCTGCGGGCGATGCTGTTGCTGCGGAGGCTGTTGGCGGTCCTGGGCAAACTGCGGCCGGTCCTGAGCGAAACCGCCGCCTTGCTCGGCTTGCACGCCTGCGATGATCTTTTCGAGTTCGCCGCGGTCCAGCCAGACGCCCCGGCAGCTTGGGCACATGTCAAATGCAACATCGTTCCGTTTCACCTCGGACATCGAGGCGTTGCAGTTCGGGCACATCAAAAGCGGCATGGGTCCTCCAATATTCCGCTGGATATAGGGGAGCCGCGGCAGACGGCAAACGCGCATATCCGCGACTGATTTTCGCAACGTAAGTTGAATTGCCATAGACTGCTCCGCGTGCGAATCGAGCGGGAACCATGACAAATCAAGTCTCTGAGGCGCTGAAGCGCGTGAAGCCGTCCGCCACCATGGCGATGAGCGCCAAGGCGCGTGCGTTGAAGGCCGAGGGCCGCGATTGCATTGCACTTTCGCAAGGTGAGCCGGATTTCGACACGCCGGAGAACATCAAGGAAGCCGCCATCCGCGCGATGAAGGAAGGCAAGACCAAGTACACCGACGTCGACGGCATTCCGGAGTTGAAGGACGCCATTGTCGCCAAGTTCAAGCGCGAGAACGGGCTTGAGTACAAGCGAGAGCAGATCAACGTTTCGCCAGGCGGCAAGCCCGTGATCTTCAACGCCTGGATGGCGACGCTTAACCCAGGCGACGAAGTGATCATCCCGGCGCCGTACTGGGTGAGCTATCCGGACATGGCGATCATGTGCGGCGGCACCCCGGTGTTTATCGACACCACGATCGAGAACGGGTTCAAGGTTCAGTCCGAAGCGCTCGCGAAGGCGATCACGCCGCACACGAAGTGGCTGCTGCTGAATTCGCCATCGAACCCGTCTGGCGCCGCCTACACGCGTGCAGAGTTGAAAGCGCTTGCGGCGGTTTTGGTTGATTACCCGCATGTGCTCATCCTCACCGACGATATGTACGAGCACCTGACCTATGGCGATTTCGAGTTCACCACGATCGCGCAGGTTGAGCCGCGTCTGTACGAGCGTACGCTGACCATGAACGGGGTCTCGAAAGCATACTCGATGACCGGCTGGCGCATCGGTTACGCGGGCGGCCCGCAATGGCTGATCAAGGCGATGTCGAACGTCATGGCGCAGACCACGTCGAACCCCTGTTCGATCTCGCAATGGGCGGCGGTCGAGGCGCTGAACGGCACGCAGGATTTCATTCCGAAGAACAAGAAGCTGTTTCAGGAGCGCCGCGATCTCGTGGTCTCGATGCTGAATCAAGCGCGCGGCATCCAATGCCCGACACCGGAGGGCGCGTTCTACGTCTATCCGTCTTGTGCCGAATTGATCGGCAAGAAAACCCAATCCGGCAAAGTTATCGAGAACGACGAAGCATTCGCGATCGCATTGCTTGAAGCGGAAGGCGTGGCGCTGGTTCATGGCGGCGCGTTCGGCCTCTCGCCGAACTTCCGCATCTCCTACGCAACATCGACCAATTGTCTTGAGGATGCGTGCGCGCGTATTCAGCGTTTCTGCGCTGGGCTTTCTTGACATTGCGATGAGCAGCAGGCGCCTCCCGGGAATGTGAATTGCCGTGAGGCGCGCTGAGGCGCTCCCTCGTTGTCGCGAGGAGGAACGCCCATGAAGCAAGCATTACTTGCTGGCGCCGTTATCGCCGCCAGCCTTTTCACAACATCGGCCAATGCGCAGATGGTCGTCGTCCACGGACGCGGGCCTGCGCAAGATTGCTACGTCTCCGCGGCAAGAGGCGATAGCGACAGAGGAGCGATCGCGGTATGCGATCTGGCGCTGAACCACGATTTCCTGACACGCCAGGATCGCGCCGCGACGCACGTCAACAGAGGCGTGCTCTATCTGCGCCGTGGCGCGGATGCCCGCGCGCTGTCGAACTTCAATGATGCGGTTGCGATCAATCCGAGTGTAGGCGAGGCCCACCTGATGCGTGGCATCGCGTTGTTGCAGCTTGGCCGCCTTGGCGAAGCGAATGACGCGATCACGCAGGCGATCTCGCTCAACGTCGTGCGGCCTGAGCGCGCCTACTATTACCGTGGCGCCGCGAACGAGGAGGCGGGCAACACGCACGCCGCCTATGCCGACTATCGCCGCGCCGCCGATCTCGCGCCCGGTTGGCGTTCGCCGCAAACGGAGCTGGCCCGCTTTCAGGTTCGCCGGAATTGACCCGCTTCAGTTCTCGAGCTTGAACATCAGCCCGGCCTTCTCCTGGAGACGCGCAATTAGCGCGTCTCCCATGGCTGCGGCCGGCGTCCAGATGCCGCCTGGCGTTGTCTGACGGCTCGTGTCGTTCAGCGTCAGCGCGGCTTCTGAGATCATCTTCGACGTTGAGCCGTAGCCCGGATCCTTGTCGCCATAGACGCTGGCGCGGAGCGTTCGCCCATCCGCTGTCGTGCCGACGACAAGCACATCGTACATGCCTGTCTCGCGCTGCTCCTTGTCCGGGCCTTGACCCGGCTTTGGCAGGGCGAATTGCTGAAGTAGGGCGCGCGTCGGCGCAAAGCCGAGGAGCGCGCGCTGCATGTTCGAAGCACTAAGCGCGGACTTGGCGCGCTGACGTCCCTTGGGACCGCCGCCTGTGAGCATCATTTCGCTGTATGTGAAATCGCGGCCGTAGGCATGCTTGGTCAGCGCGTTGGTGCGATGCACGTTCTTCGTGTTGATCGAAGCCATCACGAACGGCGCCGACCAGGAATTGATGTCCGCGTCCTCGGTGACGACATCGCCATTCGGTTGCGGCGCCAAGCGCTCTGGCGAGAGCATGAACGGATCGCTCATCTGCGTGGCGAGGCTCGGGTCACGGCGAACGGCCTCGAACGTCGCCAGCATCGACGCCATGGTGCCGCCGGAGAACGTGCCTTTCATCTTGCGTACGCGGCCACGCACGTCGCGCAGCGGCTGGCCAAAGCGCGCCTTGGCTTCCTGCTGTGCGAACCAAACGGCGCCATCGAAAGGAATCGAGTCGAAGCCGCAGGAGAACACGATGCGGGCGCCGCTTTCCTTCGCGGTCTTCTCGTACTTGGCGATCATCGCCGCCATCCAGTTTGGCTCGCCGCAGAGGTCGACATAGTCCGTGCCGGCCTTGGCGCAGGCCGCCAACAAGCCCTCGCCGTAACGCTGATAGGGCCCAACCGTTGTGATGACGACGCGGGTGCGGTGGGCGAGTGAATCGAGCGCGTTGGAATCGGTCGCGCCCGCGATGATGATCGGCAGCGTGTAAGGCGCGCCAATTTCGGTGCGGACCGCCTTGAGCTTTTCCTCGTCACGCCCCGCGATGGCCCAGCGCACATCGCCTTCCGCGCCGTAAGTCTTGAGCAGATGCTCGGCCACCAGCTTTCCGGTAAAGCCGCTCGCGCCATAGACGATGACGTCGAATTCCTGTGCGCTCATGCCCGCCCTCCGTGGGCGGCGTTATGGACCGCCAGACCGGCCGCGGCAAACGGAGACGCTGGCCGCTGAGGCGCGGGCGGTCCATACAGCCTGCGACTCATGCCGCCTCTCGCCATCGCCGCCGCCATTGCTTCCGCCGTGATCCACGCCAGTTGGAACGCCGCGCTGAAGGGTGGGACCGATCGCGTCACAGATTCCTTCCTGATCGCCGTCGGCGGTCTTGGCGCCGGGTTGCTGATTATCCTGTTCATGGGCGCGTTGCCGGAGGCCGCCTGGCCTTATCTGGCGATGACGGTTTGCATCCATCTCGCCTACTGGTTCTGCCTCTTCAAAGGCTACGACGCCGGCGACATGAGCCACGTCTACACGCTCTCGCGTGGCATGGCGCCGATGCTGGTGGGGTTTGGCGCGGCGCTGTTTGCGCATGAAATTCCGCCGCCGCTGAAAATGCTCGGCATCGCCTTTGTTTCGATTGGGGTGTTCACAGTCGGCGCGAGCCCCCGCGCGCCAGTGAAAGCGACGCTATGGGCGGTGGCGATCGGGCTTTGCATTGCTTCTTACTCATTGGTCGATGCGCTCGGTTCGCGCGCCGCCGGCAATGCGGTGATCTTTCTCGGCTGGTCGATGGCGTTGATGTCCGTTCCGATGGCGGCTTTCGCCTTCTGGCGCCGCGGCGCGAAGCGGCTGCTGAGGGATGCGACCGTCGCGCCATGGCGCGGCATAGGGATTGGTGTGATCAGCTTCGCCGGTTACGGCCTCGTGCTTTGGGCGCAAACCTTTGCGCCGATCGCGCAGGTTACGGCGCTGCGCGAAACGTCGGTCGTGTGGGGCGCGCTGATCGCATTTCTCTTCCTGCACGAACGGCTGGGCGTCCGGCGCTGGCTCGGCGCCTCCATTGTGGCGCTGGGTGCTGGCTTGATTGCGTTTGCCTGAGTAAGTTTGCGCGAATGGCCGACCTTCAGATCATCCGCATCGACGACGCCAAAGCGCTTGTACGCGTCGGCGTGCCCGACCCCGAACGCGCGACGCCGCAAGAAGTGCGCATTTCGGTGACGCTGGCGATGGCGGAGCCGCCCGCTTTTCCCGAGCATGACCGCATCGGCGCGACCGTCGATTACGATCACATCATCCGCTTCATCCGCGGCGATCTCGGCGAACCGGCGCATCTGATTGAGACGCTGGCCGATCGCGTTGCTGGCCACTGCCTTTCGCTTTCGTCGCGCGCGCTGTGGGTTGAGGTGACGGTGAAAAAGCCGTCCGTGCTGTCTGGCGATGGCCTGGTCGCGGTCACCATCCGCCGCGAGGCTTAATCGTACATTACATCGCGGGCGCTGGGCACAAGATGCTGGCCGCCATCTACCGGGATCAGCGCGCCCGTGATGTTCTTGGCTTTCGCCAGAAACGCGACCGCGTCAGCGACATCCTCAACGCTTGTGCCAACGCCCGTTAGATTCTGGCTGTGAACGCGTCTGAAGTTTTCTTCGCTCTGATCGCCGCTGATGAGCATGAGGCCGGCCGCGATACAATTCACGCGAATGTTCGGCGCCAAAGCCATCGCCAGAGCGCTGGTGCCGTGCGCGAGGCCTGTTTTGGCGAGCGTGTAGGAGAGGAAGTCGGGATTTTGGTTCAACACCTTCTGATCGGCGATGTTGGTGACGAAGCCGCTCCGCGATCCCATCTGCTCGCGTAGTTTTCGTGCGAGATAAACCGGCGCAAGCAAATTCAGGCGTATCTGCTCTTGCGCCTCGTCCAAGCTGATGTCGTCGATCGTATCCGGCGCGAACGAGGCGGCGCTGTTGACGAGGCCAACCCAATCGCCGCGCTTGGCGATCTGGCTTGTCATCGTATCAATGGCGCTCTGGTCGGTGAGGTCGGCGCCAAAGAGTTCGGCCGCGCCGCCGTCAGCGCGAATGGCGGAAGCAACATCCTCGGCGCCTTCTCGCGAGCTGTTGTAGTGAACGCCAATCGTCCAGCCATCGCGCGCAAGACGCCGCGCAATGCCGGCGCCGACGCGGCGTCCGGCGCCGGTGACGAGAACAAATCCGCTCACGCGCGGAAATCCTGTCGCGAAACGTCGAACTCAAGTCCGACTGCTTGCATCTCAAGGAAGATGTCCGGCTTCAGCACCGAAAGCTGCACGCGTTGCGCGGGCGTCGTTTCGAAGCAAGTGGCGATAATGAATTGCGCGATGTCTTCGAGATGCGCGGTGTGCTTACGCTGCTCAAGAGATTTCAGGAATTTGCGCAGCGGATCGTAATCGACGTAACCGCCGTGCTTGCCGAAATAATCGCTGTAGCCAAACACCAAAGTGATGTTGACGGCGATGCGCGTCGGCCGCTCCGGATGGCGCTCCCAGGGATGCTCGCCAACTTGCACGACAAGCTCGACGCCGCGCATGGCGATCGAGACGGTGGACGGTGCGTCAGCCATTCAAGCTCCTTCGCGCATCCCGTGACGCGCGTCACATCCATAAGGCAAACGGCCTATTACCTTCCACTCATCGGATCGATGGACGGTTCGAAGAGAGATGGAGCAGGAAATGACCAAGTTGTATTGCCTCGTTGCGGCGCTGGCGGTGTTTGCCCCCTTTGCGTTCGCCACCATGAACCAAGCCGCGCAGATGGTTGCGTAACGGGTCGCTGACCTGAACTTTCCCAGGCTCTCCAGGGTAACGGAGAGCGCAAGAACCAGGCAGATCCCATGAAAAGCCCACAAAAGTGAGGGCGCCGGTCCACCCGGCGCCCTTTCGTTTTGGGCGCGGCCGGCCGGTTTCCACAGATATCCTTTTGTGTTCGTCCTTCGGGCCAGTTCCGTGCCGGAATACGTTAATACTGGTTACAGCGTTAAATGCAGGGCGAGACGAATCCCGAACGCGCCCTCTCTCCGTGTTCTTGAAATGTTCCTATTATAGGACTATAGTCCCATGTATGAAATCCGATCCCCTGCATGGCCGGGGCGCTCGCACGAACGCGAGCGGCCGCTACGAGCGCTTTGCCCGCGAAGCCTTTGATGACGGTTGGGTCGGCGAGGATGGCGCCAAGCCGCTGGAGACGATCGTCACGCCGGAGCTGGCCAAGAGCATCATCTCCACCAATCAAAGCCCCGACATTTCCTTCGATCAGTCGATCAATCCGTACCGGGGTTGCGAGCATGGCTGCATCTATTGCTACGCGCGCCCGAACCACGCCTATGTTGGTTTGTCGCCAGGCCTCGATTTCGAAACCAAACTGTTTGTGAAAGCCAACGCGGTCGAGCTGCTTGAGCGCGAGTTCGCGAAGCCAAGCTACAAGCCGCGAACAATAATGCTCGGCGGCGTGACGGACATCTATCAGCCGATCGAACGCGGCTACGGCATTACGCGCGGTCTTCTTGAAGTTATGGAACGCTGGCACCATCCGGTTGCGCTGATCACCAAGTCGCAGCTCGTCATCCGTGACATTGATGTGCTGGCGCGATTGGCCGAGCGTGGTTTGGCAAAGGCCGCGATCTCCGTGACATCGCTGGAACGGCGCATTTCACGCGTCATGGAGCCTCGCGCAGCTGCGCCGCACCGCCGCATCGAAGCGATCCGCATGCTCGCCGACGCCGGCGTGCCCGTCACCGTGATGGTCGCGCCGATCGTGCCGGCGATCAACGACAGCGAGATCGAGGCCATACTCGAACAATGCGCGAAGGCCGGCGCGAGCGCCGCGGGTTATGTGGTCTTGAGGCTGCCACTGGAGATCAAGGATCTCTTCCGCGAATGGCTACACACACACTTCCCGGATCGCGCCACGCGGGTGATGGCGTTGGTGCGCCAGATGCGGAATGGACGTGACTACGATCCGGAGTGGGGCAAGCGCCAAAAGGGGGATGGTCCATATGCGAAGCTGATCGCCGATCGCTTCGCCTCAGCATGCCGCCGTCTCGGCTTAGACAAGCCAAGGTTGCCGCTCGATCACACGCAATTCCGCCGCCCGTTGGAACCCGGCGGACAACCTGATCTCTTCGCCACGGAGTAGCGCCGCGCCGATGTGCGGGCTAAGACCGCCTGGAGGGCAGGAGACGTACCTATGCGCACAGATGGCCAACGCCGTTCCGACAATTTCGAAGATCGCGGCCGCGGCAGCGGCGGTGGTGGCGGTGGCTTACCCGGCGGCGTCCTGTTTGCACTCCTGCGCCGTATCGGGCTTCGCGGCATCCTGATCGTAGGCGTTGTGCTGGCGGGCATCTGGTTCTTCGCGCCGGCGAACATCAAGCAGATGGTGTTCGGCGCGCTGCTCGGCGGCGTGCCGGGGCAAACGCAAACGGCCGGCGAAGGCAATGTCTGCGATACCGAGACGCAGGCGTGTGACTTCTCGCGCGTCATTCTTGCTTCGACCGAGGACGTGTGGACGGCGCAATTCGCGCAAGGCCGTCTGCCGAGTTACAACAACTCCCGGCCGGGCGCCTATCAGGCGCCGACGCTCGTCGTGTTCCAAGGCGGCGTAGCGACCGAAGGCTGCGGCAGCGCGAGTTCGGATGTCGGCCCGTTCTACTGCCCGGGTGATCGCAAGCTCTACATTGATCCCGGCTTCTACCAAGTGATGGAAAGCCGTCTGCGCGCGCCGGGCGATTTCGCACAAGCTTATGTCATCGCGCACGAAGTTGGCCACCATGTGCAGAACTTGATCGGCGCGACGCAAATCCAGGTGCAGGGTGAATCGCAAAATCAAACGTCGGTGCGTGTTGAGCTGCAGGCCGATTGTCTCGCCGGCGTTTGGGGTCACACCGCGCGCGCTGATCTCGCGATCGACGAAGCGGATTTGCGCGAAGCGCTGAACGCCGCGCATGCGATTGGTGACGACGCGCTCGGCCATCAGAACGAAAGCCAATTCACGCACGGCTCCAGCGCCCAGCGCATGAATTGGTTCCGCCGCGGCTTCAACAGCGGCGACGCGCGCCAATGCGACACGTTCAACGTACCGGCTAATCAGCTGTAACGGGTGGGGACTGGGAGCTTAAGGCTCCCAGTCAGCCGCTTGATCAATGAGGAACTGGCGGAAGGCGGCGATGCGCTTTGAGCGTTTCAAGTCGCTCGGATAGATGAAGTAAACCTCGAAGCTCGGGCCCTGCAGGTTCGGTAGCACCTTTACGAGGTTCGGATTTTCGCGCGCCATGTAGTCGGGGGCGCTGCCGATGCCGAAGCCGGATTCAACCGCACGCAACATGCCATAGACGTTGTTGATCTCGAGCAGTGGCGGGCGCGGCTTTGCATCTTCCCGCCCGGCGCGCTGCGCCCAATCGAGTTCGCGCATCGGCGTCGGGACGCCCGCTTGGTAGGCGATGATGCGGTGGTTATCGAGGTCCTCGACGTTCTTCGGCGTGCCGTGCTTTTGCAGGTACGAAGCTGAGGCGTAGAGGCTGACGCGCACTTCGAGCAGCTTGCGCTGAATGAGGTCGGCGTGCGTCGCCGCCCACAAGCGGATCGCGCATTCGGCTTCGAGTTTCAGCAGATCATATTCGCGGTCATCGAGCAGAATTTGCAGACGCGTTTCGGGGTAGGTGTCGGCGAAGGCGCCGAGGCGCGGCGCAAGCCATGTAGAACCGAACGCAACCGGCGCGGTGACCTTGAGATCGCCGATGACCTTCTCGCGCGCATCCTTCAGCGTCGATTCCGCGATCACCGCGGCGCCAGCCATTTCGCGCGTGAACTCGCGCAGCGCCATGCCTGGCCCGGTGAGCAGAAGCCCGCGCGCATGCCTTTGGAACAGCGGCACGCCCATGTCGTTTTCCAGCGCTGCGATCTGGCGGCTTACCGAGGATTGGCTGACGCCCAGCTTCTCGGCCGCGGCCGTCAGGCTGCCGGTCTCGGCGGCAAAGTGAAAGGTTTTGAGCTTATCCCAGTCCATGTGACGCCCGGCCCTGAGGCGCCCCGTGGCGGCCTCGTCCGATGCAATATTGCATAGCTCGGCGCGGGGGTCGATAGATAAGGCCCTGAATTCCGAGGATTCGCCCATGTTCGATGGCCTGACCGAACTCTCTCACACGGTCCTTTTCCGGCTCGGCGCCTCGCCGGTGACCATTGGCGGCGTCGCCGGCGCGGCTTTGGTGGTGCTGGTGTTCATCGCCGCCTCGATGCTGATCGGCACCGCGCTCAAGCGCCTGCGAATGCGAACCGAACCAGGCAACGCGGCGCTCTACATTTCGGAGAAAGTGCTCGGCTACGGGCTGGTGTTCGTCGGCCTGATCGCCGGTCTTTCAACGCTTGGCCTCGATCTCACATCGATCGCCGTGTTCGCGGGCGGCCTGGGGATCGGCATCGGGCTCGGCCTTCAGGGCATCATCAAGGAATTCGTCTCAGGCCTCACGCTGGTGTTCGATCGCGCTGTGCAGATTGGTGATTACGTCGAGATGCATGATGGCACACGCGGGGTTGTGCAGGAGATTGGCCCGCGCGCCACGCGGGTGCGCAACAACGACAACGTCTATCTGCTCATTCCAAATTCAAAGCTCATCGAGAACACTACGATCAACTGGACCCGGCGCGGTGAAACGCGGCGCATTCATGTGCCGTTCCAAGTCGCGATCGGCGCCGACAAGGAAAAGGTCCGCGAGTGCGTGCTCGCCGCCGCGCGTGATGTGCCGTTTACGCTGCCGGACACGGAGCAACATCGTACGCAAGTCTGGCTTGTCGGGTACGGCGATAGCGCCCTCAAGTTTGAGCTGATCGTCTGGCCGACTTTGGAAGCGGTGAAGCGCCCAAAGGCCATGAACGCGGCCTACACCTGGGCGATTGATGACGCGCTGCGCAACGCCGGCATCGAGATCCCGTATCCGCAACGCGACATTCGCCTCCGGGCTTTCTTTGGCGAAGAGGGCGATGAGGCGCTCGCCGCGCTCAATATGCGCCCTGCTGTGCACGTCCCGCCGCCGGCGCAGACGCACACCGTGAACGACGCCGCCGAAGATTTGCTGCGCCCGGAGCAGCCGGACGAGCCCGAAAACCCGCCCGCGCCGCCGCCGGATCAACGCCGTGCCTAGGCGCCGCGCCACGTCCCGTGGAAACCGAGTGGCGCTGCGAAGCGGCTCCGCCACGTCGCCACCGGACCATCGCTGACGCGCGCCGCGTCGAACACATGCAGCTCGGTCGCGCGTTCTTCTGCGTTGAGCGTCACGCCCACAAGCCACGCGTCGCGTTCTCCACTCGCGCCTGGCTTCGGCACAAAGAGATGCTCTTGGACCATTTGGCCCGCGCCGAACGTGAAGCTCTCGCTCGCGCCAGTGCGCCAGTTCATGAGGCTCAGGCTTGAGACTTCGCGATCATTGGCGATGACGACGAGATCGCGTGCCAGGCCCTGACGGCGGCGGTCGGTTTGCGGGAATTCGCCGAACTGGCCGCTACGCTGCAGTTCAGCACGGCCATCTGCGTGGAGCACCGCGAGCACGAGCTCGGCCGAAGGTGTCTCGCCGCTGTCCGCTTGGATCATGCTGCGTGCTTGTTCGGTGACGAAATGCGCGTTGGGGGAAGCGCAGAGATCGAAACGGATCGTGCCGTCGCGATCTTCCCAGGCATCGCCCGTGTGGAAGAAGAACATCGGCGGCAGTTCGTACATGCGCCGGTTGGCGTAGTCGTTCTTGTCGATGACGAGCACGCGGAACGGCTCGTCGTCGCGCCAGACAAAGCCGTCGACGAACGGCGCGGCGAGACGTTGGCGCAACCAAGGTTGGAGCGGAATGACCAGATAGCGCTCAGTGACCGCCCAATCGTGCAGATACGAGTCGTAGCCGACATCGATCACTTGCGCGTCTTCGAGCGCGCCGTCTGCGGCGAGCCGCCAGACGATCACCCGCCGGCCATAAGAGCCGATATTCCAGATGCGTCCGTCCGGTTCGACTTTCGGGTGCGCGGTGAACGGCATGGCGGCCAGATCTTCGCGGAAGGGGCGGATGCCGATGGTTTCGAGCGAGTCTGGGTTCATCCGCATCGGCGAACCGCCTTCCCACAGCGCCCACAACTCGGCGCCCGCCATCATCACGGACGTGTTGGCAGCGTTGAGATCGTCGGGCGATTGGATCGGCGCGCCGGGGCGGCCGCGTGTCCCGAAGCCTGGGAAGATGATTTCCTGACGCTGCATCTCGATGCGGCGTTTCAACGTGTCGGCGAACTTGCCGCTGTGACGCGCTTGGCCGTCTTCGATGGCGAAGCGCTGGATGAAGCCATCGCCATCAAACCAGTGGCCAGTTGAACTGGAGGCGTAGCGGAACCAGCCTGGGCCGTTGCGGTAGAGCGAGCCTGCGAGCCCCCGCGGCGCGCGTCCTTCAACGAGGCGCATCGCAGCCGGCGCATAGCCTTCGGCCGGGGCGTTCTCGACACCCAATCCCCAGGGATTTTCGCTGGCGAACGCTGCAGGGGCGGCGGCTAGCGCCCCTGCGGCCGCGGCGCCGGCGAGGAGTTCGCGGCGAGAGGCGATCATTGCGCACCTCCGACTGCGATCTGGTGGACGTTCTCGCCGGCGTTCAGCGTGAATACGGCTTGCTGCCAGCTGGCCGGGCCGAAGCTGCCGCGGGCATTGTTTGAGAAGGCGAACGGCTCGGTCGGGATGCCGAAGGGGTTGGTGTCGAGCCGGCCATTGCCGTTCAGATCGTGAAACAGGCGTACCGCGTACTGGCCGGTAGGCACCTCGTTGAATTCGACGCTGGCTGTTGGGCCGGTGATCGGGATCTGGCGGCTGGCGATCCCGTTGCCGGCCCGGTAACCTTCCTCGGAATTGAACACCTGCAGCAGCACTTGGCCCTGAGGCTGAAGGCCAGTCAGCTCGATCCGCACTGAGGCGGTGTCGGCGCTCGCCGGCGTTGGGGCGGCGGCGGCGCCAATGACGGCGAAGGCGAGTAGGGCGGTGCGAAGCAGCATTGGGTTTCTCCGGTGCGGCGGGGATTGCCGTTGACCTGAGTTCGCCATCGCGGCCGGCCCGAAGCGAGCCAGTCTGCGTGAATGCGCTGGTTCAGTACGCGAGTTGCGGGGGCGGCCGTTCGCGTATCGCGAGTTGCGCCCCGGATTTTATTGGCGTTTCGCCGGTTGCTAGGCGGCCGCGCCGGCCTTCGCGCCGCGCGCGCGGTCGAGTTCCAAAGCGGCCAAATAGCGCTCGGCTTCGAGCGCCGCCATGCAGCCCAGACCGGCCGCCGTGACCGCCTGGCGGTAGGTATCGTCGGCCACATCGCCGGCGGCGTAAACGCCGGGGATATTCGTTTCGGTCGTGCCTGGCTTCACGATGATGTAGCCGCTGTCCTTCATGGCCACTTGGCCCTTGAAGAGTTCCGTCGCTGGAGCGTGGCCGATGGCGACGAACACGCCATCAAGCTTTCGCTCTTCGAGCGCGCCGGTCTTCACGTTCTTGATCACGATGCCGGTAACGCCCTTGGGCTCTTCCGTGCCCTCGATTTCCTCAAGCGCCGAGTCCCAGACCACCTCGATCTTCGGGTGATTGAACAGGCGCTCCTGGAGCACCTTTTCCGCCTTCAGCGAGTCGCGGCGGTGGATGAGGGTCACTTTGCTGGCGAGGTGGGCGAGATAGAGCGCTTCCTCGACCGCGCTGTTGCCGCCGCCGATCACCGCCACTTCCTTGCCGCGATAGAAGAAGCCGTCGCACGTCGCGCAGGCCGAAACACCGAAGCCTTGGAACTTGTGCTCGCTGTCCAAGCCTAGCCACTTCGCTTGCGCGCCAGTGGCGATGATCACGGCGTCGGCCAGATAAATTTGGCCGCTATCACCCGTGAGCTTGAAAGGGCGCTGGTCCAACTCGGCCTTCACGATGATGTCTTCGACGATGTCCGTCCCGACGTGCTTGGCCTGGGCGCGCATCTGCTCCATCAGCCAGGGGCCTTGGATGGTGTCGGCGAAGCCCGGGTAATTCTCGACATCAGTGGTGATCGTCAGCTGGCCGCCGGGTTGTAGGCCTGCAATGAGCATCGGCTTGCGGAGGGCCCGCGCCGCGTAGATGGCTGCGGTGTACCCGGCCGGGCCGGAGCCGATGATGATGACGGGGGCGTGACGGGCGGCGTTCGAGGTCATTCTGCGCTCTTGCAAGGATTCGTGTGCTGCCAATATGGCGTCCCGGTCGCCGCTCTGAAAGCCGCGCATTTGCAGGTGAGGTCACGGTTAAAGCCTGGGTGAGGCTGCGAATTGCGCCCAGATTTTCCACAGCTATTCTACGCGCCGGGGATAGGTCACCCTGAGACGGGGCGAACGGGAACTTGCCGAAGATTTTGGTTGTCGAAGATGACGCGCTGATCGCCATGGAATTGGGCGAGCGGCTGACGGACATGGGTTACGAGGTCATTGGCCCGGCGCACTCGATCCCCGAGGCGGAGGCGCTGCTTGCCCGCGAGACGCCCGACGGCGCGCTCCTGGACGCCACGCTCGCGGGTGGTGTCTCTAGCGTGCCGCTTGGCATGATCTTGCACGAGAAGGGCGTACGCATCGCGTTTTGCACGGGCTACGACAAGGTGAAGGGGGCGCCGCCGGAATTGGCGCGGGCCCCGGTTCTGACAAAACCCGTCAGCGACGCCGATATAAAAACCTGTCTCGATAAGCTGCTCGCGCAATCCTAACGCTGGCGTGCGGCCCAGGCGGTGAGCACGGCCGCCGCCGCACGATCTGTTTCCAGCAGCGGCGGATAGGACCACGTTTCGAGCTTGCCGTTGAACGGGCGGGCGCAGCCGCGGCGCGCGAGGCTTCGGTGAAAGCGTGCGAGCTTCCCGAGTTGGCCATCGACAGCGAGAATGTGCACGGGTTTGCCTGTGGCCGAAGCCTCCGTCGCCATGTTCACGCTGTCGGCGGTGACGAAGACGTGGTCCGCGACGCCGAGCATCGCGGGGTAGGGATTGGCGCCCTCGTCCTCGTAGAAAACCGCACAGTGCGGCGCGAGCCAGGTGCGGAACTGCAACCGCGCGGCGTGGCTGGTGCGGCGTGACAGCGTTGCCATCAACGTGCCGCCGGTTTCGCGTTGCACAGCCGCAAGCGAGTCGGAGATGGCGCGCGCACGTGCCGCCGAAATGTCCTGGCGTTTGGATTTGCCGCCAATCAGAACGGCAAAGCGCGGCGACGGCAAATCTTCGAGATTGGCGGATTTATACTCGGAAACCGCGCGTTCCATGCGTTCCTGGGTGATGCGATTGCAGGCGCCGACGATCGGCAGAACGTTCGGCCCCTCAAGCCCATCATGCATCGGCGGGATCACGACATCGAACTCGCGCGGGTTGATGCGCGGGTCCTGCAGTTGCACCACGAATGTCCTGCCGTTCGACCAATCTCGCACGCCAAGCGCGAACGGAATCGACGCCCGGCCGCAGCCGATGAAGATGTCCGGCCACGGCGGCTCGATTGGATCGGAGTCCAACGCCATTGCTTGTCGCGGCGCCGGGACCATGCCTGCCGGCAGCCAGCGCCACGGTGTCCGCAGATGCACGCGCTTGGTGGTGAGTGAAATCGGCGCGCGCCGCGCGATCGCTTCGGCCAAGCCGATCGCTTGCGCTTCAATGCCGGCGCGCCCGTCCGTGACGATCCAGACGTTCAGAGGCTCTGCGGGCTGATAGCCAGCGCTGCGCATTCAGCCCCCAACCGCCCCTAAAAGTCCGCCCCAGAAGTCAGAGGTACTTCACCTTGGTGATTTCGTACGACTTCGGCCCGCCTGGCGCCATGACCTCGACGACGTCGCCTTCCTCTTTGCCGATCAGCGCGCGCGCGATCGGGGAGGTGATCGAGATCTTGCCGCCCTTCACGTCGGACTCGTCTTCGCCGACGATCTTGTATTTGGCCTTCGCGCCGGAATCCTCGTCCAGCAGGTTCACGGTCGCGCCGAATTTCACCTGTTTGCCCGAGAGCTTCGAGACGTCGATGATCTGAGCCCGGGCGATTTTGTCCTCAAGCTCGGCCACCCGGCCCTCGATGAAGGCCTGGCGCTCTTTCGCCGCATGGTACTCGGCGTTCTCGGAGAGGTCGCCGTGGGCGCGCGCCTCGGCAATCGCCTGGATTACCGCAGGGCGCTCTTCGGTCTTTAGACGCTTTAGCTCTGCGTCGAGGGCGGTGTAACCCTCGGCGGTCATTGGTATTTTTTCCATGGGGGTGTGTAAAAGTCCGTCTAGGAAATGAGAATCTGTGTCCGATCCGGCCCGGCGTCAAGCATAGGCCTGAAGGGCCCGAACGCCTAGGGGCGCCCCGGATTTGAGCAACCGGATGGCCTGGATGGCCGCCCGCGCGCCGGAGACAGTCGTATAATAGGGAATGTTCTGCACCAGCGCCGTGCGACGGATTGAATAGCTGTCCCGGTAGGACTGGGCGCCTTCGGTTGTGTTGAAGACCAGCTGGACTTCGCCGTTCTTCATGGCGTCGACGACGTGTGGGCGGCCTTCGGCGACCTTGTTGGTCTTCTGGACCTCGATCCCTTTGCTGATGAGGTAATCGGCGGTGCCGCCGGTCGCCATCACGCGGAAGCCCAGCTCAATCAGGTCCTTGGCGACCGGGACGAGCGCCGGCTTGTCGGCGTTCTTGACCGAGATGAAGCAGCAGCCTTCGACCGGCAGATTGATCCCCGAGGCGATCTGGCTCTTGGCGAAGGCGGCGACGAAACTCTCGTCGAGTCCCATGACCTCGCCGGTCGAGCGCATTTCCGGGCCGAGCACCGGATCGACACCCGGGAAACGCGCGAACGGGAAGACGGCCTCTTTCACGGCGACGTGCTTTTTCGACGGCCGATCGAGCTTCAGCTCCTTCAGCTTCACGCCGGCCATGACCTTCGCCGCGGCGGCGGCGATCGGGCGGTTGATGGCCTTCGCAACGAACGGGGCCGTACGCGACGCACGCGGGTTGGCTTCGAGAATGAAAATCTCGTCGTCCTTCACCGCGAACTGAATGTTGATCAAGCCGCGCACGTCGAGCGCAAGCGCAAGCTTCTTCGTCTGCGCTTCGATCTCATCGATCAGCTTCTTCGGCAACGAATAGGGCGGCAACGCGCAGGCGCTATCGCCCGAGTGCACGCCCGCTTCCTCGATGTGCTCCATGACCCCGGCGACAAACACGTCCTCGCCGTCGCAGATCGCATCGACATCCACCTCGATGGCGTCACGGAGATAGCGGTCCACGAGCAGCGGCTTCTTTTCCGAGACCGCAAGCTCACTCGGCCCGCCCAACGCGCGCTGGATGCGCGCGATATACTCGTCCAATTCGCCCTCGTTGTGCACGATCTGCATGGCGAGGCCGCCCAGGACGTAAGACGGGCGCAGCATTACCGGGTAGCCGATTTTGCCGGCGCCGGCGCGCGCGGCATCTGGTGACGGCGCGATGGTGTTGTCCGGTTGTTTCAAGCCGATCTTGCGCAAGAGCGCTTGGAAGCGATCGCGGTCTTCGGCGAGGTCGATGGCGTCGACGCTGGTGCCAAGGATCGGCGCGCCCTCGTCCGCCAGCGGTTGTGCGAGTTTCAGCGGTGTCTGACCGCCGAACTGCACGATCAAGCCCTGAACCGTGCCGCGCGACTTTTCCGTCTCGACGATCTCAAGCACGTCTTCTGTCGTCAGCGGCTCGAAGTATAGGCGATCGGAGGTGTCGTAATCCGTCGATACCGTCTCTGGATTGCAGTTGACCATGATCGACTCGACGCCGATCTCCGCGCACGCGAACGCGGCGTGGCAGCAGCAATAATCGAACTCGATGCCCTGGCCGATACGGTTCGGCCCGCCGCCAAGAATGATGACCTTGTTGCGATCGCTGGGATCGGCCTCGCAATCGGGAACGTCGGAGCCGTAAGCGGGAAATTCGTAAGTGGAGTACATGTACGGCGTCGTCGCGCGGAATTCGGCGGCGCAGCTATCGATGCGCTTGAATTGCGGGCGTACGCCGAGCTTGCGGCGTGCGGCGCGCACGTCGCGTTCGCGTTGCCCGGTGAGCTTGGCCAGGCGCGCATCGGAGAAGCCTTGCGCTTTCAGCGCGCGGAAGCCGACGGCATCTTTCGGGAGGCCGTCAGCATGAATTTCCGCTTCTTTTTCGATAATTTCAGCGATCTGCCGCACGAACCACGGATCGAAGTGCGACGCCGCGCAGATCTCTTCAACGCTCAAACCCCGGCGCAGCGCTTCAGCGCAAACAAGCAGGCGATCCGATTTCGGCGTTACCAGACGCGCACGCACCGCGGCGCGGCCGTTATCCTCGTCCGCAGCGCCTTCAATGTCGATTTCATCCAAGCCGGTGAGGCCCGTGTCGAGTGAGCGCAGCGCCTTCTGCAGCGATTCCTGAAATGTCCGCCCAATCGCCATCGCTTCGCCGACCGATTTCATCGACGTCGTCAGGGTAGTGTCCGAGCCCTGGAAGCGCTCGAACGCGAAGCGCGGAATCTTGGTGACGACATAGTCGATCGTCGGCTCAAAACTCGCCGGCATCGCGCCGCCAGTGATGTCGTTGGCGATTTCGTCGAGCGTGTAGCCGATCGCGCATTTGGCCGCGACTTTCGCGATCGGAAAGCCGGTCGCCTTAGAGGCTAGGGCCGAACTTCGCGACACGCGCGGGTTCATCTCGATCACAACCATGCGGCCGTTCGCCGGGTTCACCGCGAATTGGACGTTGGAGCCGCCGGTCTCGACGCCGATCTCGCGCAGCACCGCGATGCTGGCGTTGCGCATGATCTGATATTCGCGGTCGGTCAGCGTCAGCGCCGGCGCCACCGTGATGGAGTCGCCCGTGTGCACGCCCATCGGATCGATGTTTTCGATCGAGCAGATGATGATGCAATTGTCCGCCTTATCGCGGACGACCTCCATCTCGTACTCTTTCCAGCCGATGATGCTTTCTTCGACCAGGATTTCCGTGATCGGAGAGGCGGCCAAGCCGCGCTCAACGATCTCTTTGAACTCTTCCAGATTGTAGGCGACGCCGCCGCCCAAGCCGCCAAGCGTCAGCGACGGACGAATGATCGACGGCAGCTGTACATGCTCAAGCGCCTCAAGCGCTTGCTCCATCGTGTTGCACAAACGCGAGCGTGGGCTTTCGAGGCCGATCTTATCCATCGCATCGCGGAACTTCATCCGGTGCTCGGCCTTCTCGATGACTTCGGCGTTCGCGCCGATCATCTCGACCCCGTGCTTCTTCAGAACGCCGGTGCGCTCCAAAGTGAGCGCGCAGTTCAGCGCCGTTTGCCCGCCCATCGTCGGCAGCAGCGCGTCCGGCTTTTCCTTTTCGATGATCTTCTCGACCATCTCGGGCGTGATCGGCTCGATGTAGGTGGCGTGCGCCAGGCCTGGATCGGTCATGATCGTCGCCGGGTTCGAGTTGACGAGGATGACGCGATAGCCCTCGGCCTTCAGCACCTTCACCGCTTGCACGCCGGAATAATCGAACTCGCAGGCCTGGCCGATAATGATCGGCCCGGCCCCAATGATCAGGATCGAGTTGATGTCTGTACGTTTCGGCATGCGTCTCCGCCCGCGTTCAGCGGCTAAGAATCGATCCATTCATCGGATCGCGCGTGCTTAAGCCCCAGGGGCCCTGGGTGCAAGGGCAGGGCAGCCTTAGGCTGCCGCAACGGCCTCGATTTCGAGCAGCCACGCCTCGTCATAAATGCCTGTGAGCACAATTGTGATCGCTGGCGTCCGGTCGCCAAGGATCGAGGCGCGCACACCCGCGCTCTGGGCAATTAGCGCGCGGTCCGAAAGGAAGATCGTCGCCTTCACGAGATTGTCGAAGCTCATGCCCGCCGCTTTGAGCTGACGCTCCACGTTCGCCCACGCCAGCCGGTATTGGCTGGGATAGTCCGGCGGCACGACCTGCTGGTCGTCCGCCGGAACTTGTCCGCTGATGAAGAGCAGCCGGGAAAAGCCGCTGACTTCGCACGCCTCGGCAAACGCCGTTTCGGTGTTTGGCGAGTACGGCTTGATCTGCATGACCTCGTCCTCAGACGTTCACGGGCGCGGGGTTGGCCTCGCTCTTATGTGGCTGCAGCAGCA
>CAYUOC010000019.1:23763-35853 GCA_964446305.1 uncultured Terricaulis sp.
GGCGCGTGCCAGAAGCCCCAGACGGCGCCCGTGCCAAGCGACGCGCGCCAGAAGCCCGCCGGCCGCCACAGATGATGCAGGTAGCCGCGCCAACCGAGTTCTTCGGTGAAGGTGAGGATAAGCCAGTTCACCAACCCGCCCACGACTATCGACATACCGACGATGAAGCCGGTGCTCAGGAGGATGGGCGGGACTTGCGAGAGATCTTGACCTTGCGCCTCCGCAGATGCGGCCGCCGCCGCGCCGATGTCGACATAGGTGCGATCCGAAAGCTGCAGCGTGAGCGCCACGGAGCCTGCAGCAAGCGCGATCGGCGCAAGCCACGCAACCATCCACCACCAGCTCCAGCGCCCAGTGAGCCCCAGCGACTTCGCGCGCTGACCCTTTTCAAAAGCAAATGCGCAGATCAGCGCCGCAACCGTTGGGCCGACCATCGACACTGCCAACAGCATCACCGCCGTCTGTGGCGACTGTTCATGAAGCCCCATGCTCCAGCCGGTGATCACGATCGCCCATGTCACGGCATAAGCGATCGCCAGGAAGGTTATGGATTTTGCAGTCGTCGACATCATTCACCCCCGTCGTTGTTTTCTGCCGTCTTTGCTTTCTCGCCGAGCTTCACGCCTCGGGCGCGCAGCGCTTCGCGCAGCAGGAATTCGATCTCGGCATTGACGCTGCGCAGCTCGGAATTGGCCAAGCGGGCAATGGCGTCGTGTAGAGCCGGATCTAATCTGAGCGCGAAGGCTTTGCGTTCGGACGGCATCGCTCTGGCCTACTGGTAGAGCGAGCCTGCGTTCACGACCGGCTGCGCGTCGCGATCGCCGCAGAGCACGACAAGCAGATTCGACACCATGGTGGCGCGGCGTTCGTCATCGAGCGCGACGATCTCGCGTTCGCTCAGTTGCTCGAGCGCATGCTGCACCATCTCGACGGCGCCTTGCACGATGTAGCGGCGTGCGGCGAGCACGGCTTCCGCCTGCTGGCGGCGCAACATGGCGCTGGCGATTTCCGGCGCGTAGGCGAGGTGGCTGAGCTTGCTTTCGTCGACAACGACGCCGGCGACGGCCACGCGCTCCTGCAGTTTCTCGCGCAGCAGGCTTGAAACCTGATCTGCATCGCCGCGGAGCGTCGGCTCGTCGTGCTCGGCGTGATCGTAAGAGAAGTGCGAGGCGATCTCGCGCACGGCGGTTTCGATCTGGATGTCGACGAAGGTCTGATACTCATCGACGTCAAACAGCGCTTGCGCCGTGTCGGTGACGCGCCAGACGACGACTGCCGCGATTTCGATCGGGTTGCCGCGCTTGTCGTTAACCTTCAGCTTCTCGCCGGTGACGTTGCGGACGCGCAGGCTGATTTTCTTGCGTGAGTACCACGGCAGCACCCAGCGCAGGCCGGGCTGGCGGTCCGTACCCTTGTAATTGCCGAAGAGGGTGATCGCTGCGCCTTCGTTGGGCTGCAGCGTGTAGAAGCCGCAGATCACCAGGGTGAAGGCCAGCGACAGCACCAGCACGGCCGCGCCGTTCGCGCCGTTTTCGTAGCGGATGAGTTCGACCACCATCCACACCAGCGCCACCAATAGGAGCAGGCTGACCAGCAGCATCAGCCCACCATTGGACGTGCTGGCTTTGCGTTCTTGCGTGCGATTTAGCTCAACTGCGGCCATGACATACCCTCTCATGCCATCAAAGTGATATCACTTTAATAGCAGAAAGTTCCCGAGCGCAAGCGAAATCGGCCCCGTTCACCAAGCTTCCAAAGCCGGTGTTAAGCGCGATCTGATACCCCAGACCATCGTCTAAAGGTCCGTTTTTGGGGCGGAAAATGGTTATCAAGCGGTTCACCACGAAGCGTTCGTCGCGCTCAATGCTGCGCGACCGGGCGGGCAACGTGGCCATGATGTGGGCCCTGATGGGCACCGTGCTGATCGGCTTGGTCGGTCTGACCGTCGATTTCACGCGCGCTCAGGGCATCCGCAACGCCATGCAGAACGCCGCCGACGGCGCGGCGCTCGTGGCCGAACGCAGCTCCAACCTTTCGATGGGCGCCCGCACCGCCGCGGCGCGGGCGTTCTTCGACGCCGAAGTCGGCGACATGATCTCCGGCGTGACGTTCACCGTCACCCAGCTGGCCGACGGCGGCCACCGCGTCGATGCTTCGGCGCCGATGCCGATGAGCTTGGCGCGCATCATCAGCGATGATCCCTGGAACATTGCCGTAGCCGCGGAAGCGCAAGCCAATGCGAGCCCGCCGATCGAAGTCGCGCTCGTGCTCGATAACACCGGCTCGATGTCGAACGACATGCAGGCGCTGCGCGACGCCGCCAGCGATCTCGCCGACGATTTGCTCTCGCTCGATGGCGATACCGTGCGCGTGGCGCTGGTGCCGTTCGTTGCGCAGGTGAACATCGGCAACCAGCAAAGCCACCTGGCGTGGATCGATCAGGCTGGCACGGCCGCCTACAACGGCGAAATACTCGAAGACCGGTCGATCGCGTATCGCTCGCGCAACACGGACTCAAGCAGTTCTAGCTACACTGGCGGCAACTGCCAGGCGTTGTCGACGCTGCCCTTCAGCGGTTACTCTGGTCCGTATCGCATCACCTGGCGGCGCGGAGACGCTTCGGTGCTTGGCGCTCTATTCGGCAGTTCTGGCGGTCAGTCAAACCGTTGCTACGCCTGGACGCCGGAAGATGGCATCAACCATTTGGAATTGTTCAATCTGATCTCGAACGAAACCTGGAAAGGATGCGTCGAAGCGCGCCCCGAGCCGTACGACGTCAACGACGCGACGCCGACGTCGAGCACGCCGGACACGATGTTCGTGCCGTTCTTCTGGATGGATACGGTCGACGGCATCAGCGGCTTGTCATCTGCAAACTCTTACATCACCGACAGCCAGGGCAATATTTCGGGTGCGACCATGAGTTCGCGCATGGCGTCCGGCAGCACGACGACTGGTGAGCGCGCGCAAGCGCAAATGTTCAATCCCTTCAAGTATCGTAACAACAGCGCTTCGCTCGATAACTCGGCGCCCAGCACACGTGGCCCTAATCGTGGTTGTCCGACGCCAATCGTGCCGCTGACGTCGAACAGTGCGACGATGCAGTCTGCGATCGCGGGGATGCAGCACTGGAACGGCGGCGGCACCAACCAAGCTGAGGGTCTGGCCTGGGGCTGGCGCGTTCTCTCCCCAAATGCGCCATTCACTGAGGGTGAGGCGTTCAACGGGGCGCGCGACAACGTTCGCAAAGTTATCGTGCTTATGTCGGACGGAGAGAACACCAATGTCGGCTCCGACCCGGTGCTTGATAGTGACTACTCTGCTTACAACCACTTGGGCGTATGGACCGAACTCGCTGACGGCGGCAACTTGGGGCAGCTCATCAGCGGTGTCGTGCGCGGCATCCTTGCGCCGCAATATCGGCGCAACATCACTTCATCCGGCAGCTACGTCAGCTATGTGAACGAGCGTCAGCGCCAAGTGTGCGATAACATCAAGGACGCCGGCATCGAGATCTACGTCGTGCGCTTCCGCAATGGCGACGACAGCGTCATGCGCTACTGCGCTTCCGGCGACGATCACTATTTCAACGCCAACAGCGCCAGCGAACTCGCCGCAGCGTTCGATGCCATCGGTACTGGGATCGGCGCCCTGCGCCTGACGCGCTGATCAGGCAATCACGTCGTTCTGCTCATCGGGCAGGGCGACGCTTGGGCTTCGACAGGCTTTATTGCGGTGCTTGGAAGTTGACCGCGATGCGCGTCGATGAGCCCACCGCGCTTGAGCCGTCGGAGAGCGTAGCGCGCGCGCGATAGGAGCTAGCGGCGCTCAGCGCCGCGCGGCCGAAGCCTGCGCCAGACGGCGTCTCGGACGCGACAGAGCAGCTGACCGAAAGATCGCCCAGTACACGGCAATCCAACACGACGCGTCCGCCGACGCCGTCGTTAAGCGCCGAACGCGGATAAAGGTCCGAAATGCGGCGCGGCGTGGGGCGTTGTGTCCAGACAACCGTTCCCGCCGCGGCGCGCTGTGGTTGTTGCGGCGTGGCTGAGCCGAGAATGGAGGGCTCCACGTTCGCCGTTTGCGGCGGCGGTGTGGTTGACGGGCCGAGTGGCACGACATTGCCCTGCGTTGAGTTCGGCGAAAGCGGCACGGGTCCGGTGTTCGGCGCGGCGGCGTTGACGTTCGCGGCGGCAGTCTGCTGCGGTTCGCGGCGCGGCTGTTCGCGCTCGACGGTGCGCTGCGGCTCTTCGCGGGTGGTGCGTTGCGGTTGCTCGCGCTCGGTGCGCGCTGCCTGCGTTTGCCGGTCAGGCCGGTTCGTCACGGCTTGCGAGAGCGGCACGCTCGGCGCCTCTTCAAGCTCGGAGAAGCCCTCGCCGGCGGTCGTCTCGTCGGTCTGTGCGGGTTGTGTCTCGACCGCTTGGTCGCTGGCCGGGGGCGTACCCATGCCGCCGCCGAAATAGAGGCCGCCGATGAGAGCCGCGCCGCCGAGCAGGGCAATCAGCACGAACGCGCGCAGTGGGCCGCCTTGGCCCTTCGGCGGATCGCGTAGATCGCGCGTGTAGTCACGATCAATCGGCGGACGCCGCGAAGGCTGTGGCGGCGGGTCCAACCGGCGTTGCGTAGGCGGCAACGCGCCGTCACGGCGCGGTGGCGGCTCAGCGCGGCGCGGCGCTTCCGCGCGTGGTGGCGGCGTAGGTTGACGAACAGCGGGGCGCTGCGGTGCAGCGGCTGGCGCGCGGTCGTCGCTCGGGCCGGTCAATTGCTTCAGGCGAAGCTCAGCCACTTCCGAAAACGCGCCATCCGGGCCGTACCGCGCCAGATAGTCCATGAAGTCTGCCGGATTGCGGCTGTCGCGGATCGCGCGCCAGTGCTCGGCCTCGGAGCCCAGCGGATCAGAGGATGGCGGCACGCGGTAGCTTTGCGCCGGCTCCGTTGGGGGCGGCGCGCGATATTGCGGCTCCTGCCGGCGCGGCGGCGGCTCTGCCCGGATTGGCGCACTGCGCTGGGGCGGCGGATCGTAAGCGGGTGCGTCGCGCTGGGCTGCGCCCACGCCTGCGCGCGCCGTGTTCACCATGCGGTCGACGGCGAAGAAAAGCGGATCAAGCGCGGGATCGTTCGGATCACCGTCCCAGCGCGAGAGATCGAAAGCAGGGGACTCGCCGATGCTCGAAGGCGGCGGCGGCTCAATCAGGCTGGCAACCACCGCCTTGTTGGCGTTGATCACGCGCTGGGCTGCATCGAGAAACGGCCGCGAGCGGATCGAGGCTTGCGACCACACGACGACGCCAGCGCCGCTTGAACGCAGCGCTCCATCGCTCGAAGGCGCTCCACCGATTGAAAAACCGGCAGCCTCGAACATGTCCGCAAGCGCCTTGGCCTGCGGCTCGTCCTCACGGACACATACGATGAGTACGTCCGCCATGACGTCTCCTGCGCCCCGTCCCAGTCACCACCGTGACCTCGATACCACGGAACAAAAGTCATGCCACCCGGGTACGCGCGGCAATACTGTGAATTCGCGTCAAAGCACCGGTTCGAAGGCGCCGGTAACTGTATTCAAGAGCTCAAGCCCCCCGTCGGCCACGCCGTAACGCATGCCGATAAGGTTAAGCCCACGGCTCTTCATCGCATCCTGGATGAACGGAAATGTGGCGAGGTTTTCCAGGGTCACCCGGATGCTCTCGTGCTCAAGTTCCGTGAGCCGGTCACCATCTGGCGGGATGCGGGACTTGGCTGTGTCGAGCAGGCTGATCCAGGCGTCCAGGAACGAGTGCGGGTCGCGTTCGCGGTCATCCAGAGCCGCCGCGCAGCCGCCGCATTGCGCGTGGCCGAGCACCAGCACGGTATCGACCTTGAGATGCTTTACGGCGAACTCGATGGCGGCGCTGACGCCGTGAAAGCCGGGGGCCTCTTCGAACGGCGGAGCCAGGTTTGCGACGTTGCGCACCACGAAAAGCTCGCCCGGGCCGGCGTTGAAAATGGTCGCCGGATCCACGCGGCTGTCAGCACAGGCAATGACGAGCGTTCGCGGCGCCTGTCCGCGGTCGGCGAGATATTTGTGCAGGCTCCGTAGCTCGGGCCAGCGCGTGTCCCGGTAGATCCGGTAGCCTTCGATCAGGTGCTCCATGCGCGCTCTTCAAGCGAACCTGCTTGGCCACGTCAACCAAGCGCGCAATCTGCTCGCCGCTTGGAGGGGAATATGAAGTCGTTTGTCGCCGCCTGCGCCGCCGCTTTGCTGGCCGCGTCCTGCGCTGCCGCGCCGGATATTCCCACGCAGCGCGAACGCTTGACGCGCCAGATCGCGGACGACGCCGTGGGCTTCAATGAGGCCTATGCACAAGCCGTTTCGGCGCAGATTCTGCTGAATATTCTCCGTTCGCGCGATCGTCTGCCGCGTCACTACCTCGCCATGACCGGCATTTCGGACAGCCCATCCTGGACTACATCGCGCTCGGCCACGCTCGGCGGTGTGCCGCTTGGAGACATCGGTTCGCCCTGGGGGATCGGCGAATTGAGCACCTCGCGCGAGCGCACCTCGCGCCCGAGCTACGCCGTGCAGCCCTTCAGCGCCGAAACGCTGACCCGCACCGCCTTCCAGCCAACACCAGCGAACGTCTTCGAGCACTATTGGTACAGCGGCTGGCCGCGCGACCTGCTGTTGCTGATGATGGTCGAGACGATCGAAAAAACCGGTCCCGACAATCACCTCTATACCTACACCAACGAAGCCAACACGATCTTCAACGATTGCGTCGCTAGCGTTCAAACCGAAGGCTGCGATTTCGTGCGCGAGATACGCGCGTTCTTGGCCGCCGCCGAAGAGCACCCGCGTCAGCGCGGCGTTGATATGCAAACGGGCCGGCCGTTGTGCGGCCTCGTTGAGGCCTACGGTCCCACCGCGCCCGTGCGGCCGATCGCGCCGCGCGAAGGGCAGGTCTGCGATCCGGTGTTTGCCGTAGGCGGCTACACGCTGCACCTGCGTCTGCGTTCGCTCGACGACATGGTCTATTATGTCGGCGAGTTGCTGCGCGCCGATACAACGCACGCCGCACCCGGCGCCGCGATTGAAGCGCAAGTTACAGTTCGCGCCGCCGGTCTGCGCGGCGGCGGCCGTGGCGTGCCGCTTTTCCGCGTCGTTCCGGCGACGGCGCACGGCCACTACGCCGCCGAGATCGCCTATGGCGGCCACCGCTATCGCGCCGGTCCAGCCATCGGCCGCTCATGTGGCGATGAAACTGCTGAAGGCATGTGCCGCGATGTGGCTGATGAGGGGGATCGCTCTTCGTCGGTGATTTCGCTGATCGCTGAGATTCTCGCGCTCAATCAATCGCCGGACGCCATCCGCGCGCCGAGCCGGCTTATCGCGGAATAGCGGACCTCGAAGCATTCACTGCGTTTCGTCTGGCTGTGCGCCGCGTTCGTCGCAATCGCGCAAGCGTGAAGGGCGGGGCGCGCTAGTGCGTGTTTTCATCATGTGCAACAACGCGGATCACGGGAGAAATCCATGAAGCGGATCATGCTTGCGGCGGCGGCGCTCCTGGCGCTGAGCGCGGCATCTGCTTCGGCGCAGAGCTATCGGACCTACCGCTGTTCGAACAGCACGGCGCTTCGCGTCATCTTCAACGACGAGCGCGGCACCGCTACAGTTGTTCCGTTCGGGCGCCCAAGCATCCGCCTAACGCGCGTCAGCGTCGCGGGCGCCGGTTTTCGTTACACGCGTAATGACTCGCATGAGCTGAGCGGCAACCGCGAAGAAGTGCGGTGGCGCGCTGGTAGCGCTACTTGGACCTGCCGGCGCGTCGGCAGTTAGGTCGCGCTTGAGACTTGAGGCGGCGCGTGTGAGCATCGCCGCGAGCGATTCAGCGGAGTTCTCATGCGCGGCACCATTCTCGGCATCCATGACGGACGAGGCGTTTTGCTCGGCGAGGGCGAGCGCAGGCTCGATTTCCCGTTGACGGAGTGGCGCTCTGGCGGCTCGCCGTACCCAGGCCAGATCGTCGACTATCTGGAGGACGGCGGCCAAGCGCGGGCGGTGTTTGCCGTGCCCGGCATGGGCAGCGCCGCGAACTTCGGTGCACCGCAATCGAGCTCGCGCGTGCTCGGGATTATCGGCGTCATCTGTCTGGTGGTGAGCTTCGTCGTGCCGCTGATCCCGACCATTGCCGCGTTCGTGCTCGGCGTCATCGCGGCGGGCCAAGCACAGCAGGAGCGGGATGATACGTCATTGCTGCTTGCGCGCATTTCCTGGATCGGCGCTGTGGTGATGCTCGGGCTCGGGCTTCTGATCGTGCTGTCGGTGATTGCGTTCGTGGGCACGCTCGGCTTCGCCGGCCTCTGGCACGGCTGGGACAACTGGAACTTTTAGAACGCGAACGTTGTCGCGTTGCTCTCCACGAACGCGCGAATGCGGTCATGCCGCGCGCCGACTTCGTTGGGCCATTCCAACTCCATGATCGAAAGCAGGCCGTGGAGATCGTACGGGCCGAGCGAGGTTTTGAAGTCCGCGTATTGATCTTGAAACGTGCGCCAAGCCTCAGGGCCCGCGTCGCTTTTGGCGATCACGAACTGGCCGTTGTCTCGAATGATGAGATGCAGGTTCTTCTCGCCAGGCGGCGTATCGATGCGCCATGGCGGAAAGCGCCGGTTCTCACCGGCATAGTATAAGCAGATCGCGTTGCCTGCCGGATCGCGCAGCCACGCTTCGCGCCACAGCCAGGTTTGCAGGGTGATGTCGCGCTCAAAAGCAAGTCCTGCCGCCTTCAGGCGCTCGACTTCGGCGTCGAGGCCAACGTCCGAAAGCTCGAAATAGAGCTGCGGTGCGTTTGCACGCGGGATCGCGCCGTCCACGAGATGCAGCGAAAACGTCGCCTCGCCCTTTGGCAGTTCGAAGCGCGCGTAGTGCGCGCTCTTCACGATAAGGCGAAGCCGGAGCAGCTGATAAAACGCGATCGAAGCATCCAGATCGTTCGCCGCGGCGGTGATTTGATTGAGGCGCATGATCTCAACATAAGGTCCGATTTCGGCCAGCACAGCAACGCGAATTGAACCACATTCGCCGCATGACATTTCAAATCACTGGCCTCGACCCCGCGCCGTTCGCGCATCTCCACGCCTTGAGCGATGAACAGCTCCTATCCGGTGGCGCTCAGCGTGTCCGCGTCACTGAAAGGCCAGCCGCGCCATGCCGCGTCTCGCTGGACGACGCCGAGATCGGCGAGAATGTCATTCTGCTCAACTACACCCATCAGGGCGCTGACACGCCGTACCACCAGCAGGGCCCGATCTTCATCCGCGAGGCTTCTGAACGCGCGATTGTACTTGACGCCATCCCGCCCGCCCTCGCGCGCCGGACGCTCTCGCTGCGCGGCTTCGATGCGGACCACATAATGATCGAGGCCGAACTCTCGGAAGGGACGGAGGCCGCCGCCCTCATTGAGCGCTTCTTCGCTAACCCCGCCGTCGCCTACATTCACGCCCACTATGCCCGCCGCGGCTGTTTCGCGGCCATGATCGAGCGCGCCTAGGCCCGGCTTTCCGCACGGAGAACATTGCCATCCGCCCGCGTCGGCGCCTCTATTGGCGCAAACAAAACGGGAGGATCGCGATGCACGATCTGGTCATCCGCAACGGTACGATCGTCGACGGCTCGGGCGCGCCGCGTTTCGTGGGCGACGTCGCCATCGATGGCGGCCTCATCACCGCGATCGGCCCGAAGCTCGGCAAGGGCAGGGAAGAGATCGATGCGACCGGCAAGATCGTCTCGCCCGGCTGGGTCGATATTCACACGCATTATGACGGCCAAGCCACCTGGGACCAGGAAATGGCGCCGTCGTCGTGGCACGGTGTCACCACAGTCGTGATGGGCAATTGCGGCGTGGGCTTCGCGCCCGCCAAGCCCGACAAGCACGATTGGCTCATTGGCCTGATGGAAGGCGTCGAAGATATTCCGGGCACGGCGCTTGCCGAAGGCATGACGTGGAATTGGGAAACCTTCCCGGAATATCTCGATGAACTGGAGCGTCTCCCGCGCACTGTTGATGTTGGCACGCACGTCCCGCACGGCTCGGTGCGTGCTTACGTCATGGGCGAACGCGGCGCGCGCAACGAGGAGCCAACTGAGACTGACATCGCGCAGATGTCGAAAGTCGTGGAGGAGGGCTTGCGCGCGGGCGCGCTCGGCTTCTCCACCTCGCGCACCATCCTGCACAAATCCGTCGACCGTGAATTGGTGCCGGGCACCACAGCGACGAAGGAAGAGCTCATCGGCATCGGCCGCGCCATGGGTCGCGTCGGTCACGGTGTTTTCGAAATGGCATCCGACCTGAAGCGGGACTGGAATGAGTTTGAATGGATGGGCGATCTCTCGCGCGAGACCGGCTTGCCGGTGACGTTCGCGGCGCTCCAATCCATCGCCAAAGAATTGCCGTTGCCTGAGCAAATCAGCGAAATGCGCGCGCAGAATGAAAAGGGCGCAAATATCGTCGCCCAGATTGCGTTGCGCGGAAACGGCATTGTCATGGCTTGGCAAGGCACCGTGCACCCGTTCCGCTTCAAACCCGCGTGGCTCGAAATCATCGACAAGCCCTGGGCCGAACAGCTTGAGCACCTGAAGGATCCTGTGTTCAAGCAACGTATGCTGACTGAAGAGAACCGCTTCCCGGAGAGCGACGTCATCGGCTTGCTGATGATCATCGCGGGTGGCTGGTCGCTGCAGTTTGAGATGGGCCCGGACTTCAACTACGAACCTACGCAATCCGAAACCATCGCCGCGCGCGCCGCTGCGGCGGGCGTTTCGCCGGCCGAGTACGCGTACGATTTGCTGATGCAAAATGAGGGGACTGGCTTCGTCTACTTCCCAATTCTCAACTACGCCGACGGGAATCTGAACTTCCTCGAAGATTTGCAGATGTCGGACGATTGCGTGAATTCGCTTTCGGACGGCGGCGCCCATTGCGGTACGATTTGCGACGCCGCTTCGCCAACCTTCATGCTGCAACACTGGGTGCGCGATCGCGACGGCAAACGCATTAGTTTGGAGCACGCCGTGAAGCGTCAAGCGCGCGATACGGCCGTGCTCTACGGGCTCTCCGATCGCGGTTTGCTGGCGCCGGGCTATCTTGCCGACATCAACATCATTGATTTCGACGCGGTGAAGCTCGGCAAGCCGTGGCTCGCGTTCGATTTGCCAGCTGGCGGCAAACGGCTTCTGCAGAAAGCCGATGGCTATGTCGCCACGATCAAGTCAGGGCGGGTGACGTTCCGCAACGGTGAGTACCAAGGCGTTCACCCCGGAAAGCTCATTCGCGGGCCTCAGACTACGCCAGCGGCGATGGCGGCCGAATAGATCAGCCACCTGACGTTGCCGGTTAGTTCACGAGGAGAGACGCCGCGAACGCCTGCATGGCGCGCGAGGCGTTGATGTGTGGCGCCGATGAGCGCTGCGCCTTGGAGACAACGAAAGCGCCTTCGATCGCCACCAGCATGGCGGAGGCAAATACCTTCGCGTTGATCGCGTTCATGCCGCGCGCTTCAGCGGCGGCGGCGATTTCGCGCTCCCACATGGAGAAGGCTTCGCCGACGGCGGCGCCGAGTTTTGGATTGCCCTCGCCAAAGCCTGTCGCGATCGCGGCCATGGGGCAGGAGGCGACATAACACCGGTCTTTGCACTCTTTTGCGGTGGTCTTGAAAACCATCTCAATGAACTTGTTCAGATCGACGCCACTATCGTGCAGCCCGCGAAAGCGCGCGGCGACTTCGGCGCCGACACGGCCGACGACTTCGATACCGATCTGCTCTTTGCCGCCTGGGAAATGGAAATAGAGCGAGCCGCGCGGCGCGGATGAACGCGCCAACAATTCGGCAATGCCAACGCCCTCGTAGCCACGCTCGCCGAACAGATCGACGGCGGCTGAGAGCATGTCTTCGCGAGCCGATGAAACTTTTGCCATGACCCCAAAATAGCACTTGTATGACGACCGGTCTAGTGATATCCCGCAAATAGACCGGTCGTCATAGTTCAACCGGCTGCCTCGTCTCCCCGGAGGGTCAAATGAAGAATTTTGTTATGTCTGCCATGGCGTTAGCCGC
>CAYUOC010000020.1:0-9052 GCA_964446305.1 uncultured Terricaulis sp.
ATGCGCGCCAAGGCGCGATAAACGCCGGGGCCTTGATCGCGCAGGGCGGCGAACGCGGCCTACGCGCCTTCGAGATTGCCTTCGAGCGCGAGCGCTTGCGCGGCGACATACTCGTCAGCGTGCGCGCGCGCTTGGGAAATGCGGTTATGGCTCCACCATTGCCAGCCGCCGACCGCGAGCAGGAAGACCAGCACCACGCCGCCCACCAAAGGGCCCCAGCGCTTGGCCAGATCCATCATGCGCTCTTCGCGCAGCTTCTCGTCCACTTCCTGGACGAATGTGTCTGTCTCGTTGGTCACGCGATGATCGATCCTGCCCAATTCGCTTGCCGCCGGCCGGCAAGGCCGCGGGAACCGCCCCCTGAATTGCGCGGCAAGCTAGCCGCGCTTGTCGTCGCCGGCAACGCGCGCCTGCCGCGCCTTGGCGCCCAGGGCATAAGTCTCGGCTGCGGCAGGAAAACGGCGGGCCCGCACGTCGTCCGCGTAGGACTGGACCGCCTCTGAAATGACGCTCTTCAGGTCCGCATAGCGGCGCACGAATTTGGGGGTCCAGTCGAACAGCCCCAAGAGGTCGTCCACCACCAGGATTTGGCCGTCGCAGGTCGCAGAGGCGCCGATGCCGATCGTGGGGGCCTTCACCGCGGCCGTGATCTCGGTTCCCAGGCTTTCGTCCACGCCCTCGATCACAATGGCGAACGCGCCCGCTTCGTCGGACGCCTTCGCATCCGCGATAATGCGCGCGCGCTCCTCGGGCGTGCGGCCCTTGGCCTTGAAAGCGCCGTCCACGTTCACATTCTGCGGCAAGAGGCCCACATGGCTCATCACCGGCACGCCGCGCTTGGTCAGGAACGCCACCGTGGGCGCGGCCGTGGCGCCCGCTTCGATCTTCACCGCTTGCGCGCCGGTTTCCTTGAGCAGGCGTGTTGCGCTTGCGAACGCCTGCTCGGGGCTCGATTCATAGCTGCCGAACGGCATGTCGATGACGACCATGGCCCGCTCAGAGCCGCGCATCACGGCCTGGCCGTGCAGGATCATCATGTCGAGCGTGACGCCCACCGTATTGGGCATGCCGTGCACCACCATGCCCAGGCTGTCGCCCACCAGCAGCAGATCGCAATGCTGATCGAGGATTTGCGCCATGGGGGCGGTGTAAGCGGTCAGGCACACGACTGGGTCAGCGCCCTTGCGGGCGCGGATCTCGGGCGCGGTGAGGCGGCGGATGGCGTCTGAGTGGCGCGACATGGCGTCCCTCCAGGAAAAGTCAGGGAAGCCGGCTTAGCCGTTCGCAGGCGCACAATCCAGCGCGGTCGCTCCAGAAACGCATGCGGCGTCGATGGTTAGCCCTGCTGGACCGAGCGATAGGCCACGGCCCCGCCCGCGAGCGCGGCCGTGATCAGCAGCACTTGGGTCATGCCGGCGCTGAGCGAGTGCATGAGGCCCTGGGCGGTTTCGGAGGGGCCGCTGGCCAGCGCGCCGTGCGCTTGGGCGAGTTCAAGCCCGGCCATGGCCAGCACCTGCGGGCCGAGGGCCGAGACCAGGGCGTAAACGCCGTAGAACACGGCCAAGCCGGCCACGCCCATCGCCACCGCGTAAGCGCGACTGCGGAGCGTGGAAGCCGCCTCCCGGCGCGCGACGGCGTGGCTGACCTGGACGGAGAACCCGTCATCGGCCGGCTCGTCGGCTTCCGCGAAGGAGCGCTTCAAGAGGGCGTCAAAATCGTTCATCAGGCCGCCTCCAACATGCGGCGAAGCTTTTCTGTTCCTCTCAAGACGTGGGATTTCACAGTCCCGAGGGGAAGGCCCGTCATCTCAACAATCTCACCGTGGCTTAACCCTTCTCCGTGGTTCAGCGTCACGCATAGTCTCTCGGCGTCGGACAATCTGGCAAGCGCCTTCTCCAGATCGATCTTGGCGCCGGCCTGAGCTTCGGGCGTGGACGTCTCGTCCGCGATCGGGCTCAAAGCCTCGTCGATCTCTTCAAACACGGCCTTTTGGCGTCTCTTGGCCATCAGGAACGTGGTCACCGCGATCCTCCTAAACCAACCCGGAAAAGCCGCCGGCGTTTCCAAGTCCCTCAATCTATCCCACGCCTTGATGAACGCCTCTTGAGCCAGATCATCAGCTTCGGCGTGGCTTTGACACATCTTCCGCAGTAGTGCCCGCGCCCAGCCTTGGCGGCGTTTCACGAGCTCCCCGAAGGCAGCCTGGTCCCTGGCTTGGGCCGCCACGATCAGGGCGGCCTCGGTCGCCTCGGCCAGATTGAGAAACGCCCGTGTCGCCACCGATCAGTCTCATTGGTCCTTTTTCTTCGTCGAGAAATCCACCAAGGCCAACAGGACAAAGCCCAAGCCCAGGGCCCCAAGGATCGCCGCGGGCACCATCATACCGCGCAGCGCCGAGCCTGAGGGATCAAATCCATCGACCGCAAAGCCGGCGGCCACGAAACCACCCGCCAGGGCCAGCAGGACCACGCCGCTGCCCAGGCTGCGCCGGGCTTTATCAGGGGGCGGCTGGTTGGCGCTGGCCTGCGTCAGCTCGCGCATCAGGTTCGGATCGAGCGGCTGGCCCTTCTCCAAAGCCTGGGAAATCAGATTGTGCGCGGACTGTTTGGTCCGCTCCTTCAGCCAGATCGGCACCAGGATAATGGCCGCCAAAAAGCCAAAAAACACAAATGGAACAAACACATCGGCGTCCATTTCAAGCTCCATAGCCCTGGGGTCTCAATGCCCCATTTGCGTCATAGATGCGCTGATCCGGGGGTTTGGATGCAAGAGAATTCAGCGTGGCCGGGCTGGGGCGGTAAGGCGCAGCCCCCGCACGAGGCTCAGAATGGCCAGAACGCCCCCGCCCGCCAAGGCCAGATCGAGCGCGGCGTCGGCGTTCTCGGCCGCCCATCCGGCCGCGGGCATCACCCCCGCCACGATCAACACCGCCAGCGCTGCGCCCCGGACAAGTCGCCGGCCGGTCTCGGCGCGGTAACGCGCGGCCTCAGCCTCGCGCATCACTTGGAGCGTGAAGGCCATATCCTTGACCGGAGCCGCCGGGGCGGCAAGCGCACGGTTCAGACGATCCTCTGGCGACATCATTGCGTCTCCAGCGCCTTGAGCAGGCGCTCACGCCCGCGCGTCACGTGCGATTTCACCGTGCCGAGCGGAAGATTCAAGATGGACGCAGCTTCGCCATGCGAGAAGCCCTCGCTCAAACACAGCGCCACCGCCGCGCGCTGATCATCGGGCAATTCGGCCATGGCGCGCGCCAGTGCGATGCGGTCTTCCAGCGGCGCGCCCGCCTCCGCATCATCTTGCTCTTCCAGCCAAGAGAATTCGCGCGCGCCTGCGCGCGTGTGGCTGCGGCGCGCACCGCGCGCGATGCGATAACCTACGCCGCACACCCAAGAGCGAAAGCTCGATCGCCCTTCAAACCGCGCCAGTTTCGACCACGCAATCACGAACGCCTCCTGCGCAAGATCGTCGGCATCGGCCCAATGCCCGGCAAAACGGCGCAAAAAGCCACGCACCGCTTGCTGGTGCCTATCGACCAAACGGGAGAACGCGCGCGCATCGCCGCGCCGGGCGTCGGCGAGGAGGCGCGCTTCGTCATCGTCCGTCATCGTGCGGCTTTTGGCCGGGCGCGAAAATGGCGAGGGCGACGCAGCCGACGGAGAACGCGCTCATGATCGCGGCGACGAACATCATCTTGTCGCGCTGATCGCCGGGCTCGGTCACGCCGAACATGATCCAAAAGCCGATTCCGACGGCGCCGAAAATCATCGCCTCCGCCCAGGGCCGCTTCGAGAAGCCCATGCTCGCGTACGTATTTGCTTCCAATTGCTCGTAGAGCTGCTTGGGCGGCTCCCGGCCAGCGTCGATCGCGGCCTTGATCACATCCAGCGCCTTGCTGCGGCGCTGATGATCGAGCCACGACACCCAAGCCTGCCCGCCGATCCCAATCACGACCGCGACGAGAATAAGCGCGGCGACCTCCCAACGATCCATGTCTGCGACTCCTTTGGCCCTGTGTAGCCGCCCGAGGCCGGCTTGGATGCAAAGGGGCTTGCCAAGCAATACTTAAGCGTCTACTTAAGTATTATGTTCAGACAGGACGCAATCCTCGATCTCGCCTACCAGGCCCTGGCAGACCCCAGCCGGCGCGCCATGGTGGACCGCCTGGTGCGCGGCCCGGCCACGGTCAGCGAACTGGCCCAGCCGCTGGCGATGAGCCTGCCGGGCGTGATGCAGCACCTGAAGCTGCTCGAAGAGGCGGGGCTCGTTGTTTCCGAAAAGATCGGCCGCGTGCGCACCTGCCGGATCGAACCCAAAGCCCTTACCCAAGCCGAACGCTGGATCGCCGAGCGCCGCGCCCTCTGGGAGCGCCGCTTGGACCGCCTCGGCCAATTTCTCGATGAAACGGAAAACGATTGATGCTCACGCTTTACGGCCACCCGATCTCGTCGTTCACGTGGAAGGCGCTGGTGGCGCTTTATGAGAACGATACGCGTTTCGATTTCGTCACGGTCGATCAGACGACGTACGCGGATTTCATCGCCAAATGGCCGATGGGCAAATTCCCCATCCTGCTCGACAGCGACCTCGACGCGATGATCACCGAGACCGCGGTGATCATCGAATATCTCGATATCCACTACCCCGGCCGCACCCGCTTCATCCCGAAGGATGTCGCCGCCGCGCTTGAAGCGCGCCGCTGGGACCGCGTGTTCGATCATCTCAATGTCACGATGAGCAAGATCGTGGTCGACAACATCCGCCCTGACGGCCAGCGCGATCCTTACGGCGTCGATGAAGCCAAGCGGATCATCGCCGGCATTTATGGCGTGGTGGAAACGCAGCTTGGCGAACGCGATTTCATCGTCGGCGATGGGTTCACGCTGGCGGATTGCGCGGCCGCGCCCGCGCTCTGGTACGCCGCGCGCAACGCGCCGTTGGGCGACGCCTATCCACGCATCGCCGCTTATCTGGAACGGCTGAAGGCGCGCCCCTCGTTCGCGCGCGCGGTTAAGGAGTCCGCACCCCTGTTTCACATGTACCCGGGAGCCTGACATGACCGCACTCGCTCACGCCACCATCGTCATGGAACGCACCTATCGCGCCGCGCCCGCGCGCGTGTTCGCCGCCTGGGCCGACGTAGATGCGCGCCAGCGCTGGTCTGCGCCCGCCGAGAACATCCGCATCGTTTACGAGGAAAGTAATTTCCACGAAGGCGGGCGCGATGTCTCGCGCTGCATCGAGCCCGGGAACGCAGATTATGTCGCGACAGTTCATTATCTCGACATCCGCCCCGATGCGCGCATCGTGTTCGCGGAGGCTGTCGCGCACGGGAATGTCAACGTCTCTTCAGCGCTGATCTCAATGGAGCTCACGCCGGCTGGGCCCGCCACGCAACTGACACTGACGATGCAGATCGTCGCGTTCGACGGCTCCAAGATGGAGGACGGCTACCAATTCGGCTGGTCCGCCGCACTCGACAATCTCGCCAAGGAATTCGATCGATGAACGAACGCGCCACAACCCACGCCACTTTCGTGATTGAACGGCGCTACAAGGCGCCGCCGGCCAAGGTGTTCGCCGCCTTCGCCGACGCCAAGCAGAAGGCCAAATGGTTCGGCGGCCCCGAAGAATGGGGGCCATCGAACCACAAGCTCGACTTCCGCATCGGCGGCAAGGAAAGCAGCAGCGGCGGTCCGCCCGGCGGACCGGTGCATGCCTATAACGGCACGATCTGGGACATCGTCGAGAACGAGCGCCTCGTGATCAGCTACGAAATGCATCTGGATGCAACGCGCATCTCCGTTTCGCTGGGTACAACCGAGATCAAGCCGGACGGCGAAGGCAGCACGCTGACCTACACCGAACAGGGCGCCTATCTCGACGGCTACGACGATGCCGGCCAGCGCGAGGAAGGCACCCAGGAGCTCTTCAAACAACTCGAGCGCTATCTCGACCAATAGGATGTGAACGCCATGGCCACGACCGAGCACGCCACGTTCGTTGTTGAACGCGACTACAAGCACGCACCCGCCAAAGTCTTCGCCGCCTGGGCCGATCCGCGCGCCAAGCGCGCCTGGTTCGCCGAGGGCGAAGGCTGGGAGATCAAAAACTTTGAGCTCGATTTCCGCGAAGGCGGCGGCGAAAGCAGCAAGTTTCGTTTCATGAAGGGCGAAGAGACGTTCGGCGAAGAAACCTGGTTCGGCAACGACACCGTGTTCAACGAAATCGTGCCCGATCAGCGCATCATTTTCACCTATTCAATGGATCGCAACGGGGTGCGCTTTTCCGTTTCGCTGGGATGCGCGGAGTTCAAGCTGCAGGGCGCGGGCACGCGCCTCGTCTTCACCGAGCAGGCGGCCTTCTTTGAAGGCGGCGATGGCGCGGCGATGCGGGAGGCCGGCTGGCGCGAGCTTCTGCAAAAGCTCGACCAACACCTCGCCGGCGGCGCCTAAAGCTTTGCGATAAAGCCTCGCATTTGCCGGGTGCGACCACATAATGGACGCCATGGAAGCGTTGAGAATTCAGGTCGGCGAAGCGGAGACCTCCGCGCTCTGGCTTCGCCCGGCGAACGCGAAAGCGGCCTATGTGTTCGCGCACGGCGCCGGCGCGGGGATGACGCACAAATCCATGGCCGCAATCGCGGATGGCCTCGCCGAACGCGGCGTGGCGACGCTGCGCTATAATTTTTTATATATGGAGCGCGGCTCCAAGCGGCCCGACGCGCCAGCGCTCGCCCACGCCGCGGTGCGCGCGGCCGTCGCGCATGCGCAGACGCTCGCGCCGGAGCTTCCGCTGTTCGCTGGCGGCAAGAGCTTTGGCGGGCGCATGAGTTCGCAAGCGCAGGCGCTCACGCCAATGCCGGCCGTGCGCGGGCTGATCTTCTTCGCCTTCCCGCTGCATCCCGCCGGCAAACCTGGCGACACGCGCGCCGCGCATCTCGATGAGGTGGCCGCGCCCATGCTGTTTGTGCAGGGCGATCACGACGCGCTGGCCGAGCTCTCGCTGCTGCGCCCGGTGATCACGCGCCTTGGCGCGCGCGCTGCGCTGCATCTGCTGGCGCACGCCGATCACAGCTTTCACGCCCCGGCCAAAAGCGGGCGCAAGGATAAGGACGTGCAGGGCGAGGCGCTGGACGCTGCGGCCGCTTGGATCACGAGATTTATTTGAACGTCGCGGCGTAAATGTCCGGCTTGAAGCCGACCAGGATTTTGGCGCCCTGCTCCAGAACCGGCCGTTTGATCATGCTGGGCTGCTTCAGCATCAGGGCGATGGCTTTCTTCTCATTGAGATCGGCCTTGTCGGCTTCGGGCAATGCGCGAAACGTCGTGCCGGCGCGGTTCAGCAGCACCTCCCAGCCGACGGCCTTGGCCCAGCGCTCCAGCGCGGCCTTCTCCGCGCCTTCGGCTTTG
Organism: uncultured Terricaulis sp.; assembly: GCA_964446305.1. Lineage (GTDB taxonomy): Bacteria > Pseudomonadota > Alphaproteobacteria > Caulobacterales > Aquidulcibacteraceae > Vitreimonas. The sequence goes on from CAYUOC010000020.1 coordinate 7,413, forward strand.
TAATCGTGGAACTCGTACGCCACGCCTTGCGCATCGAGCCAGGCGCGCGCCTTCTTCATCGTGTCGCACGCCTTGATGCCGTAGAGCTTCGCCTTCGCCATTCTCATCTCCGTTCAGAGGACGAGTTCGGGCGCCTGCGGACGCGGGTCAACAAAGGTTCATCGCTCGCGCCTTGACTCCGGCGCCAAGTTCGCTCTTTGTTCTTGCGGCATATGGAGAGAGGCTCATGGCCGATACGCTCACATTCTACACCAATCCCCAATCGCGCGGCCGCATTGCGCGCTGGATGCTCGAAGAGATCGGCGCGCCATATGAAACGGTCGTGCTCGACTACGGCACAACCATGAAGGCGCCGGACTATCTGGCCATCAATCCGATGGGCAAAGTGCCGGCGATCAAGCACGGCGACACGGTCGTGACCGAGTGCGCGGCGGTGTGCGCCTATCTGGCGGATGCATTTCCCGACGCGAACATGGCGCCGCCGCCCGGCGATAAAACGCGCGGGCCCTATTTCCGCTGGTTGTTCTACGCAGCCGGCCCGGTGGAGGCGATGGTGACGAACACCGCGCTCGGCGTTGTCGTGCCGGAGGAAAAGCGCGGCATGGTGGGCTACGGCTCGCGCGAGGAGGTGCTGAACACGTTGGAGCGCGCGGTTTCGCAGAATGAATATCTGCTGGGCGGGCGCTTCTCCGCCGCGGACGTTTATCTCGGCGCGCAAATCGGCTGGGGGCTGATGTTCGGCACGATGGATAAGCGCCAAGCGTTCGTCGATTATTTCGCGCGCATCTCCGCGCGCCCGGCCGCGGTGCGCGCCAATCAATTGGACGATGCGCTGGTCAAGAAATGAGCGTCAGACGCGGCCCGTCACGGGCACGAGCGCGCCGGTGACGGCGCGCGCCTCGTCCGACGCCAGAAACAACATGACATTGGCGAGATCGCCCGGCTGAACCCAGATCGCGGGATCGGTGTCGGGCATATCTTTGCGGTTTTGCGGCGTGTCGAGGATCGAGGGCAGCACGGCGTTGACGCGCACTTTGCCTTTCATCTCTTCGGCCAAACTCTCCGTGAGTTTGTGCACGCCCGATTTCGACGCCGCGTAAGCGCCCATGCCCGCGCCGGCTTTCAACGCCGCATTGGCGCCGACATTTACGATCGCGCCGCTGGCTTCGATCAAAAATGGCAGCGCCGCGCGCGAAGCATTGGCGGCGGTGTCGAGATTGAGCCGCATCATGCGCCGCCAGAGCTCGGCGTCGCTATCGCCGAGCTTCGACCAGGCAAAGCCGCCCGCGATGTTGAGCAGCGCATCGATGCGCCCCGCCCCCTCGCGCACACGGCGCATGGCGGCTTCCGCTTGCGCGGACTCACTGAGATCGATGCCGCCAAGCGTAAGCGCACCCGCCCCCGCCTGCGCCAGCGTGAAATCGATGGCCGCCACGCGCGCGCCAAGTGCGGCCGCGCGCGCGGCGACGGCGCGGCCTAAAATGCCCGAAGCGCCAGTGACGACAACGACCTTGCCCTGCATCCCGCCTGCTCCGCGCGCATCTAAATCGGCGCCTGGCAGCATCTGAAAAGCAGACGTGTTTGTCCACGTCTGCTTTGCCTTCACTTGCGGGCGGAACGGCCAAGGCCGCGCCGCCCGC
>CAYUOC010000020.1:9152-35496 GCA_964446305.1 uncultured Terricaulis sp.
CTGACAGGCACCTCGTCGCCGCTTTCCAGCACCGCCATCAGCCGCCCATTGTGATCGCGCCGCACGGCCTTGAGCCGCTTCCAATTCACGAACGCCGAGCGATGCACGCGCAGCATCACGTTGGGATCAAGCTTTTCCTCAAGATGGGACATGGTTTCCCGATGCAACAACGTGCGCCCTTCCCAATAGAGGCGCACATAATCGCGCTCGGCCTCGATGCGTTCGACATCGGCCACGGGCACGCGCAGGAAGCGGCCGCGGTCGCGGATCCAGAATTCTTTTTCATAGCGAGGGCCCTCGCGCTCATCGGCTTCCTTGCGCAGCGCTTCCAGCACGGAGGCGAGCTCTTCGGCGCGCCTTCCGGCGTCCTTCGCCGCGCGCCGTTCTCTGGCGCGCGCGAGCGCGGAACTCAGCCGCTCGAACTCCACGGGCTTCAGCAGATAATCGACGGCCGAGGTTTCAAACGCCTGCAGCGCATAGGAATCGAACGCGGAGACGAAAATCACGGCGGGGCCGCCTGCGTCTTCGACTGCGTTCGCCACCTCGAACCCGTCAGCCAACGGCATCTTGATATCGAGCAGCACGACGTCGGGACGCAGCGCCTTCATCGCGTCGATCGCTTGCGCGCCATCGCTGGCGGCGCCGACGATCTCCACGTCGGGAATCTCCTGCAGGGCCAGCCGCATGCGCCTCAGCGCCAGCGGTTCGTCGTCAGCCAAAAGCAGGCGCAGGGTTTCTGCGGGCACGCTCTTCCTCCAGAGGCAACCAAAGCTCCACACGGCAACCATTGGGCGCGCGATTGCTCGCGCTAAGGCCCGCACGGTCTCCGTAAATCAATTCCAGGCGCTCGCGCGCGTTGACGAGGCCGACGCCGCGGCGCCGGCGCGGCGCCTCAAGCGCGGGCAAACCCGGGCCGTCGTCTTCAATCAAAATGCGCAGCACATCGCCGTCGCGCTTGGCGGAGACAACGATCGTCCCGCCATCGGTGCGCGGGGTGATGGCGTATTTGATCGCGTTTTCAAGAATAGGCTGCAGGATAAGGCTCGGCAGACGCGCGTTTTCGAGACCAGGTTCGATATCGAACGTGACCTTCAACTTGTCGTCGAACCGCGTCTGTTCGATTTCGAGATATTTGCGCTGCGCCTCAAGCTCGGCGGAGAGCGCCGCGAGTTCCGTGGGCTGACGATCGAGCGAATAGCGCAGAAAGCCCGCAAGGCGCAGCAACATGCTTTCAGCCTGCTGATTGCGTTTCTCCAACACGAGCGTGGAAATCGCGTTCAGCGTATTGAACAGAAAGTGTGGATTGATCTGGTAGTGGAGCATCTTGAGCTGCGCGTCGTAAGCGAGCGCCTGCGCGCGGGCGACGGCGCGCGCTTGGGCCATGGTTTCGAAATGATAGCCGAGCAACGCCTGCGTCAGCCCCCAAAGCGGCAGCGCCCAGCCGAAATTGAAAAGATAGATCACGAACGGATAGGGATCGGATTCCATCGCGTACGGCTCGGGTGCGAGGCGCGCGAGCACTTCGGGCCAGCGCTGCTCGCCCCATTGCATGAGCGGCGCGATCGCCAGCGCGCCCAAAACCAGCGCGACGTTGCGCGCCCAGTTCGAGCGCTCGGCGCGCAGCCCGGCCACGGCGCCCAGCAGAACAGCGGTGAGCACCGCATAGCTCGCCACCACAAGCACGCGATTCAACAGATAGGGAAAATCACCCGGATCCTCGGGCGGATCGGCCGCGGCCGCGGCGGTGCGGACGACGAAATAGACAATCCAGAAGGCGACATGGGCGCCCCAGCGCACCCAGGCGGGATGATCAAGCAGACGCAACGGCGCTTGCGGCGCGCGTGGGCGATCGCTCGTCTCCCCGGGTTCGCTCATGGGCGCGACCCTAGCCGATCAAGTGCGGCAATGTGTGTTGGCGCGCGCAGCGGGGCCTCCATTCGTCGTATGAGCAGGTCGATTCGTCGCTGCCAAATGCAGTTTTGCGCAAAGCGATGCCCTCACACGCCGGAGAATACGGCAACGCCATTCCCTACGCGTCGCAAGCGCAAAAGCGTGCACGGCGAACACAAGTTCGGGAGGGTGCGGATGCGAACAACGCCCGCCCTGCGCGGGCGACGCGACTCGGCGCAAGCTGGCGCCCATGGGCAAAGCTGAAAGAGACATGCGCAGAATCGTCGCTCAACGCGCCAGCGTGCGCGCGCAACTAGCAGGCATCGACAACAAGGCGCTCACCCATATCGATGAGGCCAAACAAGCACACGCCGCGCGCACGGCGCTCGCGCGCCGGCAAAGCGCGCTGGAGCAGCGCTTCGCCGCCCACGAAAGCCGACGCGCCGAAGCGGCGTGATCGACGGGCGCCAAAATTCAGTCTTGTGCCTTGGGCGCGCTGAATGACGCGCCGTACGCCTGCCGAAACCAGCTCGGCGGATCGCGCGCAATGAACACCGCGCGCCCCAGGATCGTGCGGGCGAGCAAGCTCGGCGCCTGGTTCAGAGCGGAAGCGTCGTAGACAGCCCCGGCGTCCGCCATAAGCGCGGCCGCGCGGATCGGGCTTTGATTCCGAGCGTATCGCGCCCGGATTTTGTCCTCAGGGACCGGGTGGCCGCCCTCCTCGACCCGCGCCTTGACGCGCGCGACCGCAAGGTCGGCCGAAGCAACGTGAAGATGAAAAACGACCAACCGAAATCCCGCGTCACGCGCGCGTTTCAGCAGGTCCAGCTTCGAGGGGTGGGAGAAAACTGTTTCCGTCACGAAGCTGCGCCGACTTTGGATCAGCGCATTGCGGCGATGCTCCGCTATTTCCGCCGCCTTGTAGGCGGCGGCGACAGACTGATCTTTCAGCTCATCGCGCTGGAGGACGTCGGCATTGATGAACGGCGCCGCCAGCCTGGGCTTCAGCGCGGTCTCGTAGAATGTCGTCTTGCCTGCGCCATTCGGGCCGGCGATGAGGAACATCGTCGGCCGCGGCACGGGCGCGCTCATGCCTTCTTGGGCTTTGGTTGCCGGACAATCTTGCCATCCGCGCGCGCGCCGACGCCGAGGCCGGCTTTGCGGCGCTTCTCAAAGAAGGCCGCCTGCTCGGGCGTCTCGACCGCCGCGGCGGACATCAACTCATCAAGGTAGACGGCTTGCTCTTCGCCGCTCAGCGCGTCAGGGCTACGCTTGCCTTCGAGCGCCTCCCGGACATGCACATAGCCGAATTCTGGCGCTCGCTCGATCGAACGGCCGATCCGCATCCAGTGCGTCACCTGCCCGGCGATCGAGCGGCTTGAAAGCTCCGCTTCCTTGCGGACAAGCTCCATTTCCTCGTCAGGGATTTTGATCGACTGGGCCATCCGGGCGCCTCCATGGGTGGCAATATGCCACCCATCGGACTGAATATCAAGATTCCAGCCGCCAAGACGCGCCCCCGAAACGACGAAGGCCCCAGCCATGGGCTGGGGCCTTCTTGTTTGGGTGCGGGAGGGCGCTCTGGTTCCGACAGAGCGGTAATTTCCATCGCCGCCTAGGCCGAAAAGGCGAAGGCCCCAACCATGGCTGGGGCCTTCTTTCTTGGGTGCGGGAAGAGGATTTGAACCTCTGACCTTCAGGTTATGAGCCTGACGAGCTACCGGGCTGCTCCATCCCGCGGCAAAGTCGAGGCGCGCGTCTACAGTAATATAGTGCGCGTGGCAAACGGATCGAACCCCATCCAGCACCCCCTTCGAAAAACCCACCACTGAAGACGGTATTTTTCGGCCCATTGTCGAAACGGATCGACTGAGCGGTCGGGGCGGCACTCCACTATCTTTTCTGGATGTGGCGCGACCTAACCATAACCATCCCCGATTTCGACCAGCTCGAGGACGACGACCTCGCCGATCACCTCCCGGACTGCGACGGCAAATGGAGCCCGCTCGTCCGGCCGGCGATGAGCCGGTTCTCGGCCCGAGGCCTAGACCTAAACGAACTGTGGGCGGAGACCCGGCGGGATTGGCGCTGTCCGGCCTGCCAGCGATCCAAGGCGGACATCCTGCGACTAACGGATTCCGGGATCTTGCTCGCGCGCCTCGACCTCCACCACGACCATCTTGGCGATTTCATCAAAACAGAGCTCAAGGCCAAGTTCGGCCCAAAATGGGGAACCGAGGGCCCGCCCGGCGCGGCGCGGGCGGAGGAAGTGGCAGAGCGTCTCCTCATCCGCTTCGCGTGGACAAATCTCTGCGTCGACTGCAATGGCGCCGACGCCGCCGCCAAGCGCGCCATCAGCGCAATTCCTAGGGCCTTCTCCTTTTCGCCGCCCGAGATCGCGGAATTCGTCACGGCAACGCCCAACACGCCGCACGCGATCGATTTTGATCGGGCCAAGGCCGTTTGGGATCGGTGCGCGGCGTTGTTCCGGGCGCGCCATGCGCTGGCCGTTACAATCCTTGACGCAATCTCACGCGGCGAACTTGAAGGCTCGCCAGGCATCTTCGTGCAATCGCCAACATTCTTGCGTGGCGGCTCAGTGCGCTTCCTTACCACCTACGCCGATCCGGTCGTTCTTGCCGAGATCAGCCGAACCGAACAAGCCCTGCTCGCACGCTCGCTTGCCAACGACGGCGTAAATTCAAAGACCCCACGCGCGGTGCACCCATCTCCCCGGCCACCGTCCGATGAAGAATTCGCCGCCTACGATGGCGGAGGCAGCCCGAAGCCTTGGGCCGAGACCGATGAGACCTGGCGCTGCCCGGTCTGCGAGCGGTCAAAGCGCCAAATCCTCCTCCGCGGCAAGGGCGCTCGGGGCTGGCACGGGCGTCTCCATCAATTCCGGGACTTCGACTTTATCGAGAACCCTGATGGCGTCGTCGTTGGCGTGTCGGGGCATACCGACTTATTGATCTGTTCGGGGTGCGTCGATGTGCTCTCCGAGCTGAAACAGCGGCATCCAGAGTTTCGCGGGCGCGAATACGTCCTGGCGTCGAGTGACCTGCAAACCGTCATTCGCGCGGCCCCAAACGCGCGTCACGAAGTCGACCAAGAGGCGCTTCTTGCGTTGGCGCGATCTCGCGCCGTCGCCCCCGGCTTGATCGACGCATATTGGCGCGAACGGCTCGCCGAGCTTTGAAGCCAACCAGACGCTATGCAGCTTCTTCGCCTTCTCCCCGGTTGCCGGCTTCGTCCTCTTCTCGATCCGCACCCTCGCGTTCATCGCGCAGCAGCGCGGCGGGAATGGCCTTGGACGTCTTCGCGCCCATCTGCTTCAGGGTCTCGATTTGCCAGATGAGGTTTCCGGACCCGCCAGAGAGCTTGTTCATCGCGCCCTGATAACTGTCGTTCGCCTGCGTTAGCCGCGCGCCGACTTGCGCGAAATCGTTCAGGAAACCGACGAACTTCGCGTAGAGCTTGCCGGCGCGTTCGGCGATGGCCTCGGCGTTGGCGTTGCGGCGCTCAACACGCCAGACGCTGTGCACGGTTCTAAGCGCCATCATCAAGGTGGTCGGTGTGGCGATTGTCACGTTGCACTCGGCCGCGAGCAAAGTGAGTTCAGGGTCCTCATTGACGGCCGCGGCCCACGCGCCCTCGATCGGGATGAACATCATCACATAGTCGAGGCCGCCAGCACTGATCGCCTGGTATTCCTTGCCGCCCAGTTTCTTGATGTGGGTCCGCACCGACTCGACGTGACGCCGAAGCGCGACCGCACGCTCCTCTTCGGTCTCGGCGTTGATATGCGCTTCGAACGCCACCAGCGACACCTTGGAGTCGAGCACAACGTGATCGCCGCCCGGCAAGTTGACGATGACGTCGGGACGAAGCCTGCGCCCCTCGTCGTTTTGGTGCGAACGCTGGGTGTGATATTCCTCACCCTCACGCAGGCCGGATTTTTCCAACACGGTCGCCAGCACCATTTCACCCCAAGCGCCTTGGGTCTGCGCCTTGCCTTTGAGCGCGCGGGTGAGGTTGGCGGTCTCGGCCGTCATCGTGGCGCTGACCGCGGTCAGCCGCTTAAGCTCGGCGCCAAGCGCGGCCCGCTCTTTTAGGCTCTCGGCGTTGGCATTCTGCAAACCTTGCTCGAAGTCCTTGATGCGATCTCGGAGCGGCACGAGCAGCCCCTCGATCTGCTCCTTGTTCTGCTTGCTGAACGCTTCGCCGTGCTTGGTCATGAGACCATTGGCGAGCACCTCGAACTGATTGGCCAAAGTTTCCCGCGCGTCATTCAACAGCTTCAGCTTTTCATCTGCGGCGAGACGCTCCTGATCGAGCGTCTCACGAAGCGTGGCGAGTTCAGTCGCTGCATTGGCGTGGCGTTCGCTCATCTCGCGCAACGCCTCGCGGGTTTCCGCTAGCGCCTGTTGCAGCACCTGGATCGCGGCGTCACGCTCGCTTACCTGAATGGCCTTCTCGGAATCGGCCACCTTCAGCGCCACCCGTTCGGCGTCGCTGGCAGACAACGAGGCTTCGAGCGATGAGATGCGCGTTCCCAGCGCCGCCGCGTCCGCCTCCGTTCGCGTCCGCGCTTCAGTCGCGACGGCGAGGTCGCGCTCTGCGCGCGCCCGCGCGGCGCCCACATCAACAACTTCCGCGGTTTTCGCTGCCAGCGCCTCTTCCAACGCCGGCACGCGGGCGGCGCGTTCGCGCTCGACTGCGATGTCAGTTTCGAGTCTAGCGCAATCCTGGCGGGCCGCAGCGAGCGCCGCCGCATTCGCTTGATCCTGCTGTGCAGCCGCTGGCGTTCGTTTGCGAAGCAAAACGAGGCACGCGCCGAGGGCCGCGGCGAGCGCTGCGATGAGGAGAGAGATTACGATCTGCATGTACTTCCCTCTGAAGACCGAACGGCGCCGAGGAACCGAATAGAGTGCGCTGATTCCGGCGCGCGTTCTCAAGCGACTGTGCAAAACCCGAAATTGAAGGCGCTGAAGTCTGTCAGGTGCGGCGTCGCCTGGACGAACCCCGGACTCATCAAATCGAGATCGACGAGTTGATGACACCTGCCGCCGTGCAACGGGCGCAGCACTTCCGCAAGCACCAAGGTCGCGGCGACGGCGCCAACGAACGGCGCGCCAACAGCCTTACCAGCCAGCAACGTCATGCCGCATTTGTCGAGTTCGCCGCGCGTCAGCAGATCTTCGTAGGCGGGCGCGGGCGCCAATGCGGGCGACGCTGGGCGCTCACGCCAAATCTCACTCGCTGCCCGCGCGCCCGGCAACACGTGCAGACGCATAGTGCGAAAGTCGCGGTGACCGCGCCCGAGGCCGGCCTCGACGATGAGATCGAAGCCGGCCTGATCGAGCGCGCGGCGGCCGAGCGCATTGTCGAGGCCGCAGAGCGCAATGGCGGGCTCATCGTCACGACGGGTGAAGCCCGCATCGAAACGGCGTTCGCATATCGCTGTTTCGAAGCCCCGTCGTTCGGCCCATGCCGCCATGGCGCGGGTTTTCTTGGCGCCGATGAGGCTAGCGTCCGACAACACCGACGTGCTCTCGGTTGAAGGCGTAATGATATCGATGTCTTGCAGCACCAGCTTGGCGTTTGACGCTTGCGTATACGGCAGGAGGCCAAGCCCCCACAGATAGGCCTGGCCTAGATGCCCAAGCCCAATGAGCCACAGCTCGGACGGCAGATAAGCCAGCGCAGGCTCGTCCGCTGACGGGTTGAGCCAATCGACGTCAGCGGGACGCCACAGTGAAAGACCCACTTGGCGGCGCCCGGCAATGCTCTGCGGGGCGCTCACGTGCAGGAACGCTTCGTTGATCGCCAGCGCGGCGGCGAGCATCGACGATAACGGCATCGGCAGGGCGCCTTCGATCTCGACACTCGTATGGCCCGCAACGATCCCTCCACGCCACCCGGCCGCCAGCGTGCGCACACAGAACCGGCTCGTGCGCAATTGTAGCCGACCACCGATCACAATCGTCGGCAGATCGTCGGCGCAACCGCCGATCTCCCCGCCCAACATGACCACCGCCTCGCGCAAGCTTGCGCCAAGCGAAAGCGGCGCCAGGCGCGGGACGTCGAGCGCGCCCGACACGCGAACACCACCCAGGAACACGCGCCGCGCGAGCGCCACCGCCGTTAACAATTGGATTTGCCCATCAGCGGTTTGCGCTGCAGCGTCGCCGATCACCAACGCCACGCGAAACCCAGCGAAGATGGTCTCGGCTTCGGCGACGGTCGCTGCGGCGCCGCTATCGATGAGCTGCTTCACCAGCCGGTGCAGCGTGTCTGCTTTGTCGAATTGGCTCATGGGTCGTTTCCTAGAAGCCGATGTGAAAGAAGGTCTCGCGCGCGTGCTTGGCGATGATTTGCCACTGCTTGGCGCCTTCGTAGCGATAGATGCCAATGCGCCGGCGCTTCACCGGATCATCGGCGAAATCCGGCAAGATCAGCGCCACATGTCCTTTGCGCGAGATCATAGGATAAGCGCGGTCGGAATCGCTTTGACCGGCGCCGCCCGGATGAACGTGCACGTCGGCGACAACAGCCAGGTTGCGCGCTTCGCAAATCGCCCAGAGATCGCTGAAATAGCGCCCGTTGAAACGAACGATACCGCTTTGGAGAGCGTTCGGATCAAGATCGTCGTAGAGCACGAAGTCTTCGATCCGGGCCCGGCCGTCGCCGTCACGCGCGCCCAGCAAGAACGCCCCGCTTTCGCGCGTGCGGCCACGCCCGCGTGCGCGAAGCGCAATCAGGAGCCGGCGCCAGAGGAGCCACGAGCACGATAATTCATGCCGCGGCGCGACGAGCCGGCGCATAGTCGCGGCACTGAAGAAGTTCATGCACAAGCTCCAAATATTGGGCGAGCCCTGCAGCAGGGCGCCAGATTTTCGAAGGCGTCTCGTGGCGCCAATTGTCGTGGCCGGTGATGCTCTCGCGGTCGCATGGCAAATAGAGCGCGCTGCCGTTCTTCCAGTCCGGGCGAAACACCGCCGAGACGCGCCCGCCTGATCCGCGCGGCCAACGATCGAAGGCAAGGATGCAATTGCGCTCCACATCCCACGGCCCGCCGGTTGGCGGCGATTGCGGATAGCCTGCGCAGTTGAGCCGCAGCACGAACGCCGCGCCGTCTTTCGCCGTCACCGTCACAACCACATGCGGCCAAGCGATCGACAGGACGCGCCAGCGTCCTTCAAACCCGGCCAGCCGAAAGCCGGGCTTGGCCACGTCCGCCCGGAGCGCGCGTTCATCGGGCGCCACTAGAGTTGCGCCTCCGGCGCGCCATTGATGCGCTCGTCGGGCACCAGGTCGAACGCCAGCGCGCACGTCTTCTTGTCGGTCAATGCGCCGATATGCGTCGAAGGGCTCGGCCGCTCGTGCGTGCCCGCGATCTGCAGCACGTGCTCGCCGGCTTCTTCTTCGCTCATGCCGTACTTCTTCACGGCGGCCCATTGCTTGACACGGGCAATTGTCGCGCCCGGCGCGAACCGGCGATTGACGGTCTCGCGGTTGAAGGTGACGGCGACCTCGACTTGACGGCAGCGGTGCACATGCACCTTCACGCCAGCGGCCTTGGCGACGTCTGCTACGCGGGTGGCGGCGTCGAGCGGTTCTTCGCCGTCTTCGGCGAACAACACCGCGTCGACGTCGAGGCCGTGCTTTTCGCGCAAGCGCGCGGCGACATCGCCGAAGGTCTCTTCGGCGCCGATTTCGAGGTGTTGGATTTCGGCAAGGCCTTCGCCTTGGTAGTAGAGATCAATGGTCTTCATGCGATCACTCCCAGGGGAATGGCGAAGGGCGATGCTGGTTTGCGCCGCCTTCGGTCCTACTGAGTTGATCGGTTGACGGGGCCGAACCCGGAAATCGCGCGACTAGCTTTCTTAGAGCGCCAAAGGACCGTCCGGCATCGCCGCACAGATGAAAAAATGCGGGCAGCGCGGACATGTCACCGCATCGGTCGCGGCTGGAAACCAACCCTGCGCCATGGCGCTCAACATGGCTTCGCTTTTGGCTCGGCGCGTGTTGAGCTTGTTGGCGCTGCGCGGCACGGCTTCGGCGGTTTCGTCGGTCAGATGCAGCGCCTCAACGACGGCGCCGGGGCCGAACTGGGCTTCGGCCGCCAGCTGGTAAAGGGCGTAGTCGAGCTTGTCGTACTCATCGCTTCGTTTGTAGCCGGTGCGAACGCGCCGCAGCACGACCGCACCGCCAGGCAACTCGGCGATCTCGTCCGGCGTCACCAACACTCGTCCCGCCGCGAAATCGATCGCCAACGGCTCGGATTTACGAAAACGCCGCCCGGCGCCTGCTTCCACCAGAGCGCCTACCATCCGCAGCGCCAAGCGGTGATAGTCACCGGCAAAGGCATGATCGGTCGGACCGCGCTCCTTCCAGATTTGTTCGAACGCCGCTTCAGCCTCGGCAATGGAAGGCGTCGCGGTGTCACGGGCCTTCGCCAGCCAACGGATGAGGTCGTGGAGACAATCGTGGGTGCGTGTGAACGCGGTAGGTTTCCGCCCCCCGCCTAGGCCCATGACATGTGTGTAGAAGAAGCGCCGCGGACACTTTTCGTACGACAACAACCGCGTGTCGGTGACCGGCCAATCTGGACCGAGTGTCAGCGCGATTGGCGCGGGTCTCTTCGCGTGCGCCGGAAGCGGCATCATAGGGGGTGAAGCAATTTCACGGACCAGTGCCGGCAACCAGTCCAAGAACGGCGAGGGCGTGCGGTTGTTGCCGTTCGGCTGGCGGCGCGAGAGCGTCAAACTCAAACGTTGCTTGGCGCGCGACAGTCCCACGAAAAAAAGGCATTCTTCCTCATCCTCATGAGCGCGTTTGGGATCGGCGGCCTCCTCGGCTTCGATCATGCCTTGAGGGGGCGGACATCTTTGTCCGCGATACGATGAAGGAAAACTCGCCTTCGTCAGCCCCGGCAAATGCACCGCATCGAACTCAAGGCCCTTGCTGCCGTGCACGGTCATCAGCCTCACCGCATTGAGGTGCAAGGCCGCTGCCGGCACTTGCCGCAGGTCGCGTTCCTCGGCGAGCAGCACGAGCTGGCGGACCCGATCAAGCGTTCGTCGAAGCGGAATGCCGCTGGCGACCGGACTATGATCGCGCACAAAGTTCAGGAACTGCCAGACAGCTACCGCGCGCATTTGACCGGTCACCGTTGACGCATCCGCAAGCGTACGCGCCAAGTCGGTGCGATCAAGCATATAGCCGGCGAGCAATTCCCAAGCGGAGGTGCGCTCAAGCCCCGCCATATCCTTGGCCACTTGCGCGAGCGCGGCGCGCCCCTCGCCTGATAACCCGTCAACGCCGTCGAGCGCTTGAAGCCCTTTCAGCGGAGATTGTGGCAAAGCGCGCAACTGCCGGAGCGCGAGATAGACGTCCTGCAGCTTTATACCGTAGCGCGGCATGGCCGCGATCCGCACCAGCGCGTCGCCGAACGGATCGATCGCGAAGCTCAGCACCGACAAGAGGTCCCGCACCTCGTCGCGTTCGAAGAGGCTCCCCAAGTGCAAGACCGGGATGTCGCGCTCTTCCAATGCAGTTGCAATCGCGTTCAGCCGATCGTTAGAGCGGCACAACACTGCTTGGTCGCGCAGCAGGACGCCGTCTTGCTCAAGCGCGCGCACCCCCGCCGCCACGCCCGCGGCCTCGTCCTCCACTGTGTCGAAGCGCTTGAGCTCAGGATTCACACCGGAGACGCCTGCAAGCGCAGTGACCTCCAGGGGCAACATCCCGCGCGAGGCGCCCATATTTGGCGCGACTGTTTGAAAGGTGTCGACGATTTCTTGCGTCGAGCGATAGTTGATCGTGAGCTTGTCGATCACCGCGCCCGGATAATCATCGGAGAACACCACCATGTTCGCCGCCGACGCACCGCGGAAGCGATAGATCGATTGTCGTGCATCGCCCACCACCCAGAGCCGCTTGCCATCGCCCGCCACCGCCTTCAGCAAACGCGCGCTCGCTCGGTTGACGTCCTGATATTCATCGACCAGTACATGGCGGTGGCGCAATTGCACGCTGGCGCGGAGCGCTGGATCATTCTCCAACAGGAGCGCGGGCCGCATAATAAGATCGCCGAAGTCGACGCCGCCATAGTCTTTGAGCGCGCGTTCGTACAATTCGTAGATCTGCGCTACCTCCAGACATTTCTGCGCCGTCTTGACGGCCTCAGCGTCGCACGCGCCGACCTCCATCTCCTTGGCCAAGGCGCGGTAACGCTCGGGACCCGCAAGTTCATCCTTCGCGCGTGATATTGCCTGCACCACGTCGCGCAGCACCAAGGCCGGGTCCCAGAGGTTGCGATAGTGGACGAGCGGGAGCGTTGGCAAAATCTCTTCGAGCACCTCGATCGCGTCGCTTCGATCAAACAGAGGCGGATTGGCGCCGAGATCGAAGAGCTGATGGTGGCGGCGGATGAGATCAAGACCGAACGCGTGAAACGTGCCGATCCAAAGCTTGGGCGCCGATTCCGGCGCCATCCGAGACAACCGCTCGGCAAGTTCTCCCGCTGCGCGGTTGGAGAACGTAAGCACAAGGATCGAAGCGGGATCGACGTCTTCATCCAAGAGCGATTGCACACGTTTGACCAAGGTCCGGGTCTTGCCCGTGCCTGGGCCGGCTTGAAGCTGAAACGGGGTTCCGCGATGTGCGACAGCGCGATCTTGCGAAGGATCCGGCTGGAGCGGTCTCGTTTCCGCGGCTTCGGTCTCCGCCGGCGCCGGCGGCAGCAAAAGCGCATCGAACAATTGCTGGCGCACCAGGCCTTTGGGCAGCCCGGTCGTTTCCGCAATCGCGATCGATGTCATCGCGCCGCTCATGTGGAGCCGGCGCGCCAGTGCGCGGGGCAAGACAAATTCACGGGCGAAGACGTTGGCTTGCAATTCGCGCCGCTCGCGCGCGCCATAATCCTCGACCCGTTGCAAGCCGACGGGCGCTGATTCAGTCGATCGGCTGGGGTCAATGTCGTCCCCTCTGCAAGTGGCCGATCCAACGTGCGTGCTGACGTGACCGATCTCGTGGGCGACCAGGAGGGCGCGCTCGGCCTCGGTTCCCCCGGTCTGACAAATGATGAGGCCGCTTTGGACGTCATAGAGCGCGCGCGCGTTCTTCAGCGCCGGGTCGCCTTCCTCGAGCCAAGCGAGTTCAAGGTCCAGTTCCCTCACCGCGGCTTGAACCAGAGCGAGCGGATTGAACTCATCGGCGCCGGCGGCGACCGCCTTGGCGTGCAGCTTTTCTGCTGCCATCCGGATGAGTTCAAATCCGTCCATGCGTTCAAAGCGCCAACAAGCGTGTCTGCTGGACGTCTGTTAGGCCCGAGGACCGAACCGCGGCTTCAAAGCTTTGCCGGTGCGAGGCATCGGGTTTGTCGTCGGCTTTATAGAATTGCCGCGTGACCTGTCCGGCTGGCGCCGAGACGTGAGCCAGGAAGGCGCCCAACGGCACTTTCATTTCACTAGCCATGTAGCTCTTGAAACCGTCCGGCATTGAGTCCGGCTCGATCTGCCGGTCGCGGACCTTGGCCAGAAAGACGCTGTTTACGTCGAGCCTTACCGCCAGATTGCGAAACTCCGCGCGCGACAAGCCAGCGAGTGGATTGTCGACGGCGGCGGGCGCTTCATCGTCGGTTTGTTTGCCGCTGGCGACCGCGTGCAGCTTGTTTTGGAAACGGCTAAGCGCGCGCGAAACCGCGGGCGACACCGCGGCCGGGTCGATATTTTCTTCCGCCGCCTCTGCAGCCGCATCGCCCCGAAGCGCGTCAAGGGCAAGCTCAATCGCGAACGCGGTCACCGTCTCGGCGTGTTCGGGGAAACGGCGCACAACATCTTCCACCAATTCGGCGTCTGGAATGCGCTTTGCCATCGAGAGCTCATAGAGAGCGTCGCGGAGCGTGGGGGCGCTCGTTGTCACATACATCGTCACAAATCCTCCTTGAGATGCTTCAATTTCTTGGCGGCGCTGGCCAGCCGATTGCGAATGGTGCGCCCTGTACACCCGCAGATCGTTGCAGCCGTTTCCTCCTCGGAATCGTTCGATTCTTCCTTCAACCCCATAACGTGTACGAGCATGACGGCGCGCGCCTCCTCAGCAGGAAGCGCCCGGATCGCAGCGTAAAGGTCGTCCAACACGACCGCATCATGCTGGGTCGGCTGCGTTTGGAACGCCTTCGCGATTTTGGACCGCAACACCGGGTCGCCGTCGGCTTCGGCGTCGTCTTCCTCCGGTTCGGCCGGCATCGTCTCGAAGCGTTCGAGCCTCTTCTGTTCGGCGCGAATGATGTCGACCCGCAGCGCCTTGAAGGCGCTATGGAAACGGCACTCGTAGAAATCGAGGTCGTCGGCGTCCGGGGCGGAACCGTCGAGCGCAAACAGATCACTGAATTGTCCTAGCACCTCCTCACGAATCCAGGCTGCGTTGTCGAATTCGCCGTCCGGGACTTTCACCTTCAAAATCGCCTCGCAGCGATTGAAGAGGACGGCAATCACCGCGTTCGTGCGCGCGCGGTCGTTGTCACGCATGGACAGGCGGATGAGGTGCACCAGGCATTCGCTCGGCAAGTAGTCCGCCGATGTCCGCTTGGTGATAGATAGCCGCGCTTTCAGCGCCTCAAGACTGAGGCCAGAAACCGCTTCGATATGCGCCTCGATCTCGGCGGGGCGCTGGTAAAGCTCCCCGTTCTTGTTGCGCTTGGTCAGGGGTTGAACCATTTCGCTCCTCTGCATTGCCAATGGCGGCCCAGAGGGCGTCCCTCGCCCTGTCCGTCTCTAGGCTGATCGATTGCCGCAGCTGAACCCGGAAACACTGCCCCAAAGCCGGGTGCTGAGGCGTCTTGGACCTAAGACGGCCAAACCTGTGACACCCGCACCTATACACGCATTGGTTGCGGCTTTTTGTGGGGGTTTCTGCCGGAAAGGGCAAGAAACCGAATTTCAGGTTGTGAATTGTCAGAAGATCGACTATATTTCTGACAAATTAGGATCAAGTCCATGCGCCCCATTCATCAACGTATTGAAGAATATACAGAAAATATGCCAGAAGGCGCGTCCATCAGCGCCAAGGCCTTGTTGCATCTAGGCGCCCGGGCGGCGGTCGATCAAGCTCTCTCCCGAATGGTGCGCCAGGGCCGCCTCATCCGCGCCGCGCGTGGGCTCTATCTGCGCCCCGTCAAAGGCCGCTTTGGCGTGCGTCCTCCCGCACCCGCCAAAGTGGTTGAGGCGTTCGCGACGCTCAAAGGCGAGACCATCGCCTCAAGTGGGGCTGCGGCCGCCAATGCGTTGGGTCTCACCACCCAAGCGCCGGTGCGCGAAGTCTATTTGACGTCGGGCCCAAGCCGCGAACTGCGCCTCGGCGCGCAAGTGGTTGAACTCCAGCATGCGCCGTCCTGGCAGCTTGCGCTTGCCGAGCGGCCGGCGGGCGCAGCGTTGCGGGCGCTTGCCTGGGCAGGTCCCAAGCAAGCCGGCAAGACCGTGCGCGAATTGAAGCGGCGCCTGC
This sequence comes from uncultured Terricaulis sp., assembly GCA_964446305.1. Taxonomy (GTDB): domain Bacteria; phylum Pseudomonadota; class Alphaproteobacteria; order Caulobacterales; family Aquidulcibacteraceae; genus Vitreimonas. The sequence goes on from CAYUOC010000020.1 coordinate 24,555, forward strand.
CGGAAAGCGAACGGCGCGCCATGTCCGCCGCAAGCGCCAGACTGCCCACGTGGGCCGCCAAGCACGTAAGTGCGCTGGCGCGTGGCTGATCGCTTCCTCTCACTCTCGGCTGATGATCGGCGCGAGGCGCTTTTAGTCGCCGCCAGCGCCTCCGGGCGTCCCGCACATCTTCTGGAAAAGGACGTGTGGGTCGTCTGGGCGCTCTCGACGCTATTTCAGTCGTCGCTCGGCCAACACCTCGTCTTCAAGGGCGGCACTTCGCTCTCGAAAGCCTATCAGGCGATCGGACGCTTCTCCGAGGACGTTGACCTCACCTACGACATTCGCGCGCTCGCGCCCGATCTTGTCGCAGACGCCCCAGATGCATTGCCGGCCACGCGCGCTGAAGAGCGGCGATGGACTGACCAGATACGCAAGCGCCTGCCGCAATGGGTGAGCGACACCGCCCTCCCGATCGTCGATGACGCCCTGAAGAAGGACGGGGTTTCCGCCACGGCGCGCGCTGACGGAGAGAAGATCTTTATCGCTTACGATCCGGCAGCGCCTGCATCGACCTATGTCTCGCCGCAAGTGATGCTGGAGTTTGGCGCGCGTTCAACCGGCGAGCCCAACGAAGAGCGCGATGTGGTCTGCGACGCCGCGGCCTGGATCGAAGCTGTCGAGTTTCCAACCGCCCGCCCTCGCGTGATGCGCGCAGAACGCACATTCTGGGAGAAGGCCACGGCTATTCACGTCTTTTGCCTACAGAAGCGCCTGCGCGGCGAGCGCTTTGCGCGGCACTGGCATGATCTGGCGCGCCTCGATGAGGCCGGCATCGCCACCGCCGCCCTTGCCGATGATGATGTCGCGCGCGCCGTTGCCCGCCACAAGACCATGTTCTTCGCCGAGAACAGCGCTGACGGCGACAAGATCGACTACCAAGCGGCCGTGAATGGCGCTCTGAAACTCGTTCCAGACGGCGCGGCCCTGACGTCGCTCGAAAAAGACTACAACGCCATGATCGCTGACGGATTATTGCTCGATACCGCTGAACCGTTCGAGACGCTGATGGAGCGCTGCGGTGAGATCGAAAGCCGCGCCAATGAGCGTGGCGGGGCTGGTCCAGGCCCAGCATAACGAGCGGGCCCCCACGGTCCGTTTTTCCATGTCGCTGGTCTGGTCAGATTGACGGCGGCGCCGGCGTAAGCGCGAGTTGCTCATTGCGGAAGCGCGGATCGTCGGTAACTTCCTGGCTCACCCAGGGCGGGAGGTCGATCTCCTGGTCGGTTGCGTAGAGTTCCACCTCGGCCAGGACCAAGCCGGCAAGCGGCCCGTTAAAGACGTCTATCGTCCACTCCAAATCCTCGACCGGCAGGATAAAACGCTGCTTCTGCAGCACGCGATCTGCGCAGAGCGTCGCCAGCATCGTCTCCGCTTCGCCCACGGGAATCGTGTACTCGAACTCTTGGCGAATGAGCCCGGGCGACTTGCTCTTGACCGTCATGCACGCTTTTTGGCCGATGATGCGCACGCGCACGCTCGCTTCTTCACTGCTGGCCAAATAACCCTGGCGCACGTTGCGCGGCCCGGCTGCGCGAGCGCGCCATGCGTCTCCGCTCACCAAGAATTTGCGCTCGATCTCCTGGCCCATGCCGGGTGAGTTTGACGCGGCTCCGTTACAAGCGTGCGACAGGTCATGCGCCGTTCTTTGTGCGCGTTGGCTAGCGGCCGCCCTCCTCTGCTCCAGCTTCACGCAGGAGATCGCCGATGCCGCGTCCATTGATGCGGCAGCGGGCGATCACGCGGTCATAGGAGATGACGCGGTTGGAGCGCCCGCCCCCGGCCGTGCATTGGACGGGCCGCCCGAGCGCGATCCGCTCAAGCACGCGCTTGACGGCCTGCCCGCCGCGGGCATTCAATTCAGGCGCGTTAAAATCGGCGAGGCGGACTTCGATCCAGGTGTTGGGATTGTTGGATTGGCCGACGCAGAGGCTATCGCCGTCGCCGATATAGCGAACAGTTCCCGAGAAGGTTTCGCCGGCGCGGCTGGGCAGCTCGCCTTCGCAAGGATCGGCGAAGGCGAGCGATGGCGTCAGGAGAGCCAGGGCGGCGATAAGAAGAGCGATGCGCATAGGCATGAGCTCTATCCGGATTCGGCGTTGGGGCTGCGGCCAAGCTCTGCGCCGGTCGCGGCGTCGCGGATCACATAGGCTAGAGCGAGCTTATAGGCGTTGACATTGCGAAGCCCGATCTCGGCGAAGGCGTGCGCGGTGGCGAGATCGGGCGCTGAACCCTCTTCGCTGTGAACGATGGGCCCGTCGGAGGTGCGTAGGAACTCGACGATGAAATGTTGCACTGGATTGGCCGCAAGAGTTGGGAACGCGCGACCGAAGCCTAACGGATAGCACGTCCTGTCAGTAGGTGCTGCGTCGTAGGGGCGTCTCCCCGCTTGCGCGGGGCCGGGCTCTGGCGCTGCGCGCGAAGCCGCGCCGGCAATGAGGACGACTAAGGCGCGTCTTCACCCTTCGGGCTGCGATCCCTGACGCCAACTGAGCTACACCGCCCTACTCACGACGCACGGCGTCATTGCTCAGGAAAGTCACCTCGGCGCCGATGAGGGGCGCGGCGAGGTCGAGTTTTCCGTTTCTTCCTAGACCAGCTCCGCATCGGTCATGACCTCAACCAGCGCGGGGCCGACGTGCGCAATCGCCGCCTGCAAGGCTTCGTCGAGTTCCTCGCGTTTGCGAACGAAATAGCCCTTGCCGCCGCAGCTTCGCGCAAAACCCGCGAACGACGGATTGACCAGATCGGTTTGCCACACCGGAAACTCGCCGGCGCGCTGCTCCTTGGAGATCTTGCCGAGCTGAGCATTGTTCATCAGCACATGGCAGATGTTCATGCCGTATTTGACGGCGGTGGTGAACTCCATCGCGTATTGGCCAAAGCCGCCATCGCCGGACACGGAGATGATCTTGCGGCCGCGATAGGCGCCCTGGTCCTGCGTCGCCGCCCACGCGCCCATTGCGGCGGGAAAGCTGAACCCGATCGAGCCCAGATAGCCCGACATCAGCACACGCTGGTTTCCGGATGGCTCGAAGTAGCGCCCGAACGAATAGGTGTTGTTGCCGACATCGACCGGCAGGATGGCGTCTTCGGGCGCCAAGCGGGTCAAGGCGTCAAACAACGCCGCGGCCGACACGCCCTTGCCGCGATCTTCCTGCAAGCGCGCCGCCTTTTCCGCGCGCCACAGACGCCAGCGTTCGGCGAGCTCGGCGCGCTGATCTGATTGGCTGCCGTCGAGAGCAGCGCGCATCATTTCCGCCGTCACCGCAACATCGCCTAGAACCGGCGCGGTCACTGGATGGCGCTTGGCGATGCGCATCGGATCGGTGTCGACCTGGACGATCCGAGCATCCGGATAGATGCCAGTATGATCGGAAAACGAAGCGCCAAAAACGATGAGGAGATCAGCTTCGTTCATGAACCAGGACGCGATCGGCGTGCCCGAGCGGCCGAGCACGCCCGCCGCCAGCGGGTGGCGATCGGCGATCTGACCCTTTGCCTTGAACGTGGTGGCGATGGGCGCGCCGAGCTTTTCGGCCAGCGCGATCACCGCGCCCATGCCCTCAAGCGCGCCATAGCCAACGATGATCATTGGCCGCTTGGCGCTTGCGATGAGATCGAGCGCGGCTTTCAGCGCGGCCGCAGGGGGAGCGATTGCGAGATCGGCGAGCCGGCCCTGCGGGCCTTGCGCCTCTACATCGTCAGCGGCGGGGCGCGGCTGCACATTGTCGGGAAACACCAAATGACTGACGCCGCGTTCAACGCGCGCTGTCTTGATCGCCTGCGCCATCAGAGCGGCATGGTTGGAATTGGGATGTACGGTCTGCGAGAAGTTCGCCACCGCCTTGAACGCCGCTTCCAGATCGATGTCCTGGAAGGCATGCACGCCGATCACCTGTTCCTGCACTTGCCCGGTCAACGCCAGCACCGGCGCGCTATCGACTTTTGCGTCCCACAATCCGGTCAGCAGATTGGTCGCGCCGGGACCTGCGATGGTGAGCGCCGCCGCCGGCCTGCCGGTGAGCTTGCCATAGCCCGAGATGGCGAACGCCGCAGCACCCTCATGGCGCACGCCATAATAATTGAGCTTGCCCGCTTCGGCCTGCACGCGCAGCGCATCGGCAAGACCAAGATTGGAATGTCCCACCATGCCGAATACGGTGGTCACCTCCCAATTGAGCATGGTCTCGACCATCACGTCGGATACTGTGCGTTCGCGCGCCGGCGCGGCCGGAACGCCGACATAGAGTCCGTCTTCGCGTTGCTCGATCGGAAACAAGGTCTGGCCTGAATCGGCATGGCCGCCAGGCGCCTTGCCGGTGAGCGGATCGAAGTCCCAGCCGTGCCAGGGACAACGCAGCCAGCATTTGCCGTCGACGCCTTTCTCAATCGAGCCTTCGCCAAGCGGTCCGCCTTGGTGCGGGCAGCGATTGTCCATCGCCGCGAACTGGCCTTGAAAGTGCGTGATCGCCAGCGAGCGCGAGCCGGCAATCGCCGACTTGACGCGCCCTTCGGCCAGCTCGCCCGCCTCCGCCACTTTGTGCCAGACAAGATCGGCGTTGGGTTTGGCCATGACACTCTCCAAGGGGTCGGTCTAGTCGATGCTAGAGTCTGCGGATCGCCGCGATGTCGGCGCGCAACTGGCTGACATCGCCCACTTGAACCAGGCGCCCGCGCACAAGCACCGGGTCGGCGACCAGCGGCAATATCTCTCGCCCGTGCGCGCGTCCTGACGCATCCAGCAACAAGGGCGCTTCTCCGCCTTCGGCGCAGACATCGCTGGTGCAAAACGCGAGCGGCAGCCCGCCGCGCGCGCAGAGCGCAGCGCAGGCCTTGTGGGTTCTGCCGAAACCGGGACGCATGGCGCCGAACCAACACTTGGCGTCCAAGATCTCGCCGCTCAGCATCACCGCTTGCCCACCCGACTCGGGCCAATCGCTTAGCCCTTCCGGCGCGGCTGGGCTGGCGGCGATCCAACCGTCGCCGTCGGCGACGGCCAACATGGCGTGACGATCGCGCGCAATCAGGCTCGCGCGCACGCGCACGACTTGCCCCGACAGGCCAGACGGCAAACGCACGGCGGTCTTGCCCATTGTTGCCAGGAATGCAGTGCGCGGCGTTCCATCAATGTCGCGCGTGCGCAGCATCGGATAGGGCGCGCCCAGCACAAGCCCGGTCCAGTCGCGCAGCTCGCCATCCCATCGCCCGCCCACAACGCTCTCGTGCGCCACGCCCATGAGCGCGCCGGCGCCGCCGGCCGCGGCCACCAGGCCCAAGCTCGCGGCCAGTAAGAAGCGCCGGTCGGCGCGCGGGACCTCCGCACTCCAACCAATGAACATTGAGTCTTTGTCGTCTTTGCTCATGTCGTCACACTCGCTTCGATCACCGAGGGAGCGATTGGGGTCCCAGGCGGCTCGGGTGCGGGATCGACGTAGACGATGCCGCTCACGATGCGGGTTCGATACGTAGCGATTTTCTCGCTGAACGGCGCCGGCGAACAACCGTCCCCGGGGCGATACTGAAAGCCGTGCCAGGGACAGGTCACGCAGCCATCGATGATGCGTCCCTCGCCAAGCGGCCCACCCTGGTGGCGGCAGACATTAGATATGGCGTAGATGTTGGCGCCATCGCGAAACACCGCGATACGCTCGCCGGTTGGCGGCGTGACGATGCGCGCGCGTCCGTCGGCGATGTCGAGCGCCGGTGAAACCCGCAACCAGCCTTCATGTTCGGGCGCGATCTGCTTATCGGCGCGGGCCTCGCGCGCGCCTGCATACCAGTGGAGCCCCGCTACTAAAGCTGCGCTGACGCCCACGACCGTCGCGTAAACTGGCCCCTTCTCGCCTTGCACCGCGCCCAGCATGATGTGGGCGACGATCAGCGCGTAGGCCCAATAGACGCCCATATGCAGCGCCTTCCAGAGCCCTGGCCCCAACACCGCGTTCCAGAAATCGTGACTGGTCGCGGCCATGACGAAGAGGATGATGAGCGCGATCAGTCCGAGACTCTCGAACGGAAAGCCGGAGATGGAATCGTAGCGCGGATTGGAGACGAGCAGCGACACCAGCGGATTGATGGCGCCGAAGCCGTGATACCAGACGAGAACCAATCCGGCATGCGTAAGCGCCAGCAGGAAACACGTCACGCCAAGATGGCGGCGATTGTAGAGGAGCGGCAGGAAGCGGGGCGACAGTCGCGCCAGGGGGCCGATGAGCAAGATCAACGTTAGGAGCGCGAATGCACAGGCGCCAAAGGCGCGGATCAGCAGCTGGACCTCGCCGACGCCACGATCGCCTGGAACTGTCATCGACGATGCGGCGACAAACGCGCCCAGAAACGTCAGGACGCCGAACAGCAGAACAAGATCGAAGCTGCGCTTGAACGGCGTCCACTGCACGACTTTGTAATCGTGCGCCATCAGCGCGCCTCCAACCCTATCGGCGTTGGCGCCGCCATGCGCTGCTGCACGATCAACCCCGCGCCGATGACCACAACCATGATGAGCGTAAGCAACGGCCAGAGGCGTGCGTGGCTGTGGCGTTGGCGACGGTTCATAGTCGATCCTCGCTTGGCTTGACGCCAGCGAGGCGCAACACCAGCACCGGCCACCACGCCATCAGCCCTGGCGCGATCAACAGCTTCACCCGGATCGGCGCTCCCGCGGCCGTGGCGTCGATGCGCTGCAAGACGCCAGCAAACAATATGAGCGTCACGGCCGCGCCTACGCCCGCATAGCCTGCGAGCACGAGCCAGATCAGTTCTACGGCGCGCTCCGTCATCCTCGCTCCCCTCGTTTGATTGAATTCGCCGAACTGATGCTGCGCGTTACACGCGCGACGCACCGGACCATGGCCCGCCAGTGTAACCAATCATCTTCTCTGGGCGAAACCCAAGACACGACCAAAGCGGAGGACGGGATGCGCAGATTGTTGAGTTTCATGGCCGCGGCCTTCAGCGCATTCGTGTTGATGGCGAGCCCGGCAGCGGCGGAGCGCTTGGCTTCCGGCGGCTTCTCCAATCAGGCGCAACGCATCGCCGGTGGCTGGAGCATCGAGCGCGAAGCCGATGGCGTCTATCTCGTTCTGTCGGAAGATTTTCGCACGCGCTCCGCCCCAGATTTGAAGTTCTTCCTGCACACGCTGCCGGCCGCGCAAATCACCGCTCAGAACGCTACGCGCGGCGTCTTCGTCGCCGATCTCCCGCGCGCACGCGGCGCCCAGCGCATTCGACTGCCAGCCAACGTCAACCCCGCCAGCTATCGCTCCCTGGTGTTGCATTGCGAGCAATACACTGTGCTTTGGGGCGCCGGCGACTTGCGATAGGGCCAAATAGCTGCGTAGCGCGACAGCCCCGCAAGGCGACCCAAGTTGGTCGCCCCATGTCAGGTTGTGGACACGCTTCAGCTGGCGCGAGACACTTGGCCCGCGGCGCGCGACGCGCCGCGAGGCGCGCTTCTGATGACCAGAAAGTTCAACTCGCTCGAAGAGGCCTTCGAACATCTCTCGGCCGACGTCACCCGCTTGAGCGGCGAGGTGCTCGCCGCCAATGTGCTTGCGGCCGCCGCACTCCGTCGCTTAGGCGCCGACGCCGCTGTCGCGGCCGAGGCGCGTGATATGCTGGCGCAGGTGAGACTCATCGGCGGTGACGCGGACGAGAATGCGCGCTTGATGGAAGCGGCGCATGCGCGGCTCGACGCGCTGCTGGGCGACCTCTATCGACATCACTGAGCAAGGGGCCACGCACTACGCGCCGACGCGACGCAAGCGGCCTGGGCGAGCGCGCGCGCAAATTTCCGTCATGCAGGCACCGGCGTCAGCGCGAAAGCCAGCCGCTCAATCTGCTCAGGTCCGAGCCAGACCGCGCGTGCGCCATCACCGGGCGGACGAAAGAGCGTGATGCGCGCCCGGTCAGGCTGGCGCATGACCCAGGCGACGGCTTCTGCGAGCGACCAGACGTCGGTGGGCGCGTCCTTGGTCGCGACCCAGACGGTCACAGTATCGGCTGCGGCGATGAGATCGCCGTCGGAGAGCGTCGTTCGAGACATGCATCGATCGTTCGGATCGAATCGCTTGCGCAATTGTTAAGGCGAGCGCCTGCGCGGCGGAATCAAAACGCCGCCGCGAGGTCTCTCCCGCAGCGGCGTTCCGGATTCGGACGTGGGGACGTCCGCTTACTTCTTCTTTTTGGCTTTCTTGGCCGCCTTGGGAGCGGCTTTTTTCTTGGCTTTCTTGGCCATGGGGTTTTGTCCTTGATAGAGCCTCAACGTGGAAGCATTGCTGTCTGAGTCGGGTGCAAAACCTTAACGGCGCGGGATTGCATCGGCGGCGGCGCTGGCGCGGCCCGCGCGCTCGTGGCTTCACTATCCTTGTCCGCTAAGGCCATCGTGCTCGCCGGCGTCAAGGGACGCGTGCCGCTCTGACGCCCTTGACCCCGGCCTGCGCGCGACGGCGCATCGAGACTTGTCGGGACGCGGGGCGCGTCCCTCGTTCATGGCGGGCAGGCGCCTCCGGCGCGGATCGAACACGGGGCAAAGCTTGGCCGATCAGGTCCGGCGGTCGAAAAGATCGGGCTGCGGGGGCTTGGCCTGTCGCACCGCGCGCACGCGCTTGGCGGCCGGTTTCGACCGCTTCTGGAGCCGCTCGACCTTGCGCCGCGCTTCGCGCTGGCGCTCGAAATTGACCCGGCCGCTATAGCGCAGCAGCGCTTCATCGAGACGCTCCAGATCTTGACGGCGCCAATACACCAAACGGCGGATGACGATGGGCGCGGGAAAGCCTGGAATGTTGCTGCGGCGCGCGCGCCAGAGCGAAGTGCGGCTCATCCCGACCTCTTCGGCGACAATTTTGAACGGGATGAGATCGTCCTTCTTCATGCGACTCATCGCGGCCGATAGGGCCGCAATTGGATGTCGCGCGTCACCAATACGCGCACGGCGCCGCCGGCGCGGACGCGAAGCGTCGGGCGCACGCTAAGGTCGCGGTCGACGATGCGTGCGCCGGTGCGCGCTGCTTCGGCCGCGGCCGCGTCGCCGACGCTTTGACCGAGATTGTCCGCATCGTCGTCTTCGGCGTTCTCGGCGACGACGGAGATGATGGCCGAGAGCCCGATGGCGATTGCGAGACGGTCGAGATGGTTGTCGGTGCGATCGCGGAGGCCAGCTGCGCCACCCGGATCGGCGCCTTCCATGTTCTGGAGGCTTATGCTCCAGCCGTTCGGGAAGATGAGCCGGTTCCAGACCAGCAGCAAGCGGCGATCGCCATAGGTGGTGTCGCTCTCATAGGTCCCGATGAGGCGCGCGCCTTGCGGAATAAGCAGATGCTCGCCCGCGACGCTGTCGAACACGTTCGCCGTCACCTGCGCGATGGCGCGGCCTGGCAGATCGGAATTGAGTTCGGTGACGAGTGCTGCGGGAATAACCGAGCCCGCCATCAATTCATAGCGCGAGCGCGGTGGCAGAAGCCGTGCGTCTAGGCGCGCATCATCGCCGGCTTCGCCGCTTGCGTTGGCTCTCTCCGCCCCCGCGAACACGATCGGCGAGGCGCGCGCCACCGATTGCGGATCGGGCTCGGCGGGTCTTGCATCTGACGCCGCCCCCGATTGACCTGACCATGCCGTGTCGCGAGGCGGCTCTAGCTCGCCCTCTCCGGGCGGAGGTTGATCGCCCCATAACATGTCGCGCGGCGCTTCGAGTTGGGCGTCAGGCAGATCGCCCGCTTCATACTGACCTGATGCATTGCGGATCGATTCCGGGGGACCGCCGGCCGCGGCTTGCGCTTCAGTTTGCGCGGCGTAGCGATCCGGCCGCTCGCTCAGTCCAAAGAAGAGCGCCATGGCGATGATTCCGCCCGCGATGATGGCGCCCGTCATCAACACCTTACGCGAGAGCCGGCGTGGGCTTGGCGGGCGCGCGCGAATGGAAAGGTCGGGCGCCGGCGCGGGGCCGGCTTGGGCGGCGGCCTCTGTCATGGCCGGCCTCCAGCGCGCCTCAGCGTGCGCGCGCGTTCGCCTTCGCGTTCGATGCGGACGATGACCGGCGAGCGCGTTCCTAGCCTGAGTTCGGCGACATCGAATACGCGGTCCACCATGTAGCGCTGGCCCTGCACGCGATAGTTTACGAGTTCGGCGCCCTCGCCTGTGATGACGAAGAGCGGCGGCAAATCGCTGGACGCCACTCTGTCCGGCATCTCGATCCAAGTGCGGCGTCCATCGTCGAACACACGCCTCGGCAGCCAGTCGGGCGCCCTGCCGCGCGTCGTGCGGATGCGATAGTCAAAGTTGAGCTGCGCAACGGACGCACCGCCCTCCAGTCTCGCATTCTCCGGGTAACACCACGCGATCTGCGCCGAATAAGCTGATCCGCTTTGGGCGATCGCTTCGATCGTGTAGGTGCGCCGATCGGTGACGAGCACAATATTGGTGCGAAGGCCGCTTGCCTGCGGCTTCACGAGTACGATGGTGCGGCCGTCGATCTGGGATTCCGCATTCGTCTCCTGCACCATCCAGCGCGAGGTGTCGCCGGCGGCGACATCGTTCAGGCTCTCGCCCGGTTCAAGCAGGATGGCCGAGATGAAGCTCGGATTGGCGTAGAGTTCGTAGATCGCGCCCGGCGCATAAGTGTAGATCTGACGGGCCTGCACGAAGCCCGTCGCGTCGGGCCGCTGCCGCGCCGCGCTGTTGATGGCGGAGAGCGTTTCGATCGCCGTGGGCGCTCGGCGCGAACGCTGCGTTGGCGAGACCTCCGGCGCCACATTGGACAATTCCGGACACTGCGAAGACGCGCCTTCCTGCGCGGCCGCCACGGAGGCAAGACCTGCAAAGACCGCGCTTAACACCAGGATACGCATCATCGCACGCGGCTCCAGCTGAAGTCGGAGATGAGAAGGCCAAGCGGATTGATCGC